>JBAZQU010000001.1:0-106644 GCA_041645035.1 Candidatus Altimarinota bacterium
TCTGGGCGTCGCCATTTTCATTTTCTCGCTGATGTGGTCGATGGGAACTTTGCAGGACTTTTTGCTCGGTACCTTCGGGAAGCTCATGTAAAAGCATTGACAAACTCGAAATTATTGTTAAAGTTAAGCACTTGATACTTTAACGTTGTTGTATATGACAGAAGCAGAAACAGGATCTCAGGATCAGTCTGAAGCCGGAAAACCCAAAGCTCTTCTAAACTTCCTTCGTTCACCACGCGGTGTTGCTACTGGGATCGGTATTGCACTACTCGCTGCTGCTGTGGTTCTTGAACGTGACGTGGACGACGTGGCAAAGGACGCTCAATGGGCTGTGGCTTCGTCACTTGTACCTTGTGGTGCACGTTTTGACGGCACCCCTAACATCGAGACTGATGGAGCACTTACCTTTGCATCTACGCAAGGTTTAGTTGCGAGCTCAGGGGCGGGGATGGATATAAACTGTTTAATTGGAAGGAATCCGGAAAGAGAAGACAGTATTCGGCTTTTTTCCCTCCCCGAGGGTCGTGACTGCTCAGTCGTTACAATGGTGAACACAAGAGAATGTGATGGCGACGATTGCCACGTGCAGAACGCTAGTATCACGACTTCTATAGATTGCACGCCTGAATTGTTTGACCGCGAAGAAGAGGCTGCGGTGACTTCCGCCCAATAGCTCCACTGAACGATAGGCCAAGTAAATTCCTATTGACTTCACCGAGTGGCCTTCTTATAATATCCCAGCTTAATCCGTTTAATGACGCTGATCCATTTACCCTAGAGTTTCAAACCATATAGGTCCTTTGGACCGTTTGAGCTTCTAGGGTGTATGGAGACATACGCCCTTTTTGTTCCTTGAAAATTCGGGACTTGAACTGAAACGACATCAACCATTCAGTTCAAGTGAACAAAATTATTTTTATATAGTTGAACCGAGATTGTAACGGTTTCAACTAATTATTCTTTCAAATTGTCATAAAAAAGCACGGAAGATGACGTTAAATCATTGAAAAAAATGCAAAGAATGGATGCCTTGACTCAAAACTCCGATGAAGGACGCGGCCAGCTGCGATAAGCTTCGGCGAGCTGCTAAGCAAGCTTTGACCCGAAGATCTCCGAATGGGGAAACCTCGTAAGAGTAATGTCTTACGGTCTCGCAAGAGACGGAAACTAGGGGAATTGAAACATCTTAGTACCCTGGATAAAAGAAATCACATAGAGATTCCCGTAGTAGCGGCGAGCGAACCGGGAACAGCCCAAACCTTATCCTTCGGGATAGGGGGTTGTAGGACCTCAACACGAAAATTACTTCTATTAGCCAAACGACCCTGGAAAGGGCGGCCACAGAGGGTGATAGCCCCGTCGGTGAAAATAGATTAATTTTCCAGAGTGTTCCTGAGTAGGGTCGGACACGAGAAATCCGGCCTGAATCTGGGAAGACCACTTTCCAAGGCTAAATAAGTTTTGAGATCGATAGTGAACTAGTACCATGAGGGAAAGGTGAAAAGCACCCCAGGAAGGGGAGTGAAATAGACCCTGAAATTCTTTGCTTGAAATAAGTCGGAGCCCTTCGGGGTGACGGCCTACCTTTTGTAGAATGGGCCAACGAGTTAGCTGTATGGTGCAAGCCTAAGGAAGTTAAATCCGGAGGCGTAGCGAAAGCGAGTCTTAACCGGCGCCAAGTACCATGCACTAGACCCGAAACCGGGTGAGCTACCCATGAGCAGGTTGAAAATAAGGTAAAACTTATTGGAGGACCGAACCAACTTGTATTGCAAGACAAGTGGATGACTTGTGGGTAGGAGAGAAATTCTAATCGAACCCGGAGATAGCTGGTTCTCTTCGAAATAGCTTTCGGGCTAGCCTCGTATTTTAAACCAATTGGGGGTAGAGCACTGTTTAGGCTAGGGGGCAAAATATGTCTACCAAACTTAGATAAACTTCGAATACCAATTGTATGATACGGGAGTCAGACGGTGACAGCTAAGTGCCATCGTCGAGAGGGTAACAGCCCAGACCGCCATTTAAGGTCCCTAATAGAGATTTAGTGGAAAAGGATGTGAGACCGCGTATACAACCAGGAGGTTGGCTCAGAAGCAGCCATTCCTTTAAAGAGTGCGTAATAGCTCACTGGTCTATGTGGTCTTGCGCCGAAAATATAACGGGGCTCAAATCTCTAACCGAAGATGCGGGTATATTTAATTATACGGTAGAAGAGCGTTCTCATCGGCTGTGAAGCCAGATTGTAAAGTCTGGTGGAGCGTTGAGAAGTGCAAATGTTGGCATAAGTAACGTCATTTGCGTGAAAAACGTAAACACCGAATGTCCAAGGTTTCCCAAGCCACGTTAATCGACTTGGGGTTAGTCGGTCCTAAGGCCCAGGCGAAAGCCATAAGCTGATGGATGACAGGTTAATATTCCTGTACATTTTGAAAATCGCCCAAGCAATACTGGAAAGCGATACTATTCCAACTGAAGTCCTTCGGGACAACGGAAGGAATTGTTTCAATTGAAAGTGGCGCTAGATTCGGGGGGACGCCGTAGGATAGTTAGAGCGCATTCAATGAATTTGCGTACAAGCGTGAAGCTTAAACCCTTTCAGGTAAATCCGTTAGGGTTCGCGAAACGTTATGTAAAGGGTCGCAAGATCTGATTCTAATGAATTCAGCGGACGAGAAAATCCTCGCTTCGAGAGTTTCAAAATACCGTACCGCAAACCAACGCTGGTGGACTGGTAGAGTATACCAAGGTGATCGGGATAACTAAGCTTAAGGAACTCGGCAAAACAGCAGGCGTAACTTCGGGATAAGCCTTACCTGCACCTTTGCGATTATATCAATTGGGGTGTAGGTCGCAGCAAACGAATACCTGCAACTGTTTATCAAAAACACAGGTCCGTGCAAAGTCGTAAGACGATGTATACGGGCTGACTCCTGCCCAGTGCCAGAAGGTCAAGTGGAGAGGTGTATGCTTCGAAACTAAGCCCTGGTGAACGGCGGCCGTAACTATAACGGTCCTAAGGTAGCGAAATTCCTTGTCGGGTAAGTTCCGACCCGCACGAATGGAGTAATGATGGGTATACTGTCTCGAGCTTAGACCCGGTGAAATTACAATATCGGTAAAAATGCCGATTAGACGTGGCAGGACGAAAAGACCCCGTGCAGCTTTACTATAGTCTAACATTGACTCTGAGTTCTATCTGTGCAGAATAGGTGGGAGGCAGTGAAGTCGAGGCGCAAGCCTTGATGGAGCCAACCGTGAGATACCACCCTGATTTTGCTTAGAGTCTAACCCCTCATAAAAGGGTGACAGTGTTTGATGGGTAGTTTAACTGGGGCGGTTGCCTCCTAAAGAGTAACGGAGGCGCGCAATTGGTCGCCTAACGCCGGATGGAAATCGGCGGTATAGTGTATTCGCACAAGGCGGCTTGACTGCAAGGCCTACAAGCCGAGCAGGGACGAAAGTCGGTGAAAATGATCCGGTACCACCATGTGGGTGGGGTATCGCTCAACGGATAAAAGTTACGCCGGGGATAACAGGCTAGTCTGGTCCAAGAGTCCATATCGACGACCAGGTTCGGCACCTCGATGTCGGCTCGTCGCATCCTGGGGGTGAAGAAGCTCCCAAGGGTTTGGCTGTTCGCCAATTAAAGCGGCACGCGAGCTGGGTTCAAAACGTCGTGAGACAGTTTGGCCTCTATCCGCCATGTCTGAAGGAAAATTGAAGGAAGTTGCCCTTAGTACGAGAGGACCGGGGTGAACAAACCTCTAGTGTACCTGTTGTCGCGTCAGCGGCATGGCAGGGTAGCTAAGTTTGGTCTGGATAACCGCTGAAAGCATCTAAGTGGGAAGCCAGTCCTAAGAAAATTTTCCCAATTAATCTCCTCATAGACTATGAGGTTGATAGGCCGAAGGTGTAATCCCAGTGATGGGTTCAGCCGATCGGTACTAACAGATGAATGATGTTTTAATGTTTTCTTTCGTCTTTTTTGTGACAATTTGGAAGAATAATGCCGGACGCAGTCCGGTGCTAAAAAGCGGTTTTGTTCAGGCATCTATAGAGAGGGGGTCACACCCGTTCCCATTCCGAACACGGAAGTTAAGCCCCTCTTCGCCAATCGTACTGTCACAATTAGTGATGGGAGAGTAGGGCGATGCCTGAACTAAGCTGCTTTTTTTTGATCCCGAATTTCCTTTTTTCTTTCTCCGCTCAACCTGGGAGCGAAAGAACTCAGATGCATGATCTTCGTTCTTTCTTCCTTAGTTTTACGGTTTTGCAGAGAAAGAAAAAAGGAAACGGGGCTAAAACCACCGGCTTAGGAAGCATTAAACCCATCCGCTCCCATGCTGACGAAGCCGGTGGTTTTAGTATACCTGTTTCAAATCTCCTGAATTTGTGCTATACTTAGCAGATTGGAATAAGATAAAAACCAAAAATATGGCCGTTCACGATGATGCGCTCAGGGACAAGCTCATCCAAAAAGGGCTTATGGATGCCAAAACTTTGGAAAAACTGCAGGCTTCGTTGAAGTCGCAGGGAGGGTCTTTAGAAAAAATCCTTTTTGAGCGTGAAATTTTGCCGGATGAAGTGCTGGGCGCTCTCGTTGCCGAACTTTATGAAGTTCCTTTCATTTCATTGAAGGACAAAGCCGTTTCCAATGAGCTTCTGGAAATGGTGCCTTATTCCGTGGCTTCTCATCAATTTGTGATCCCGTTTGAGAAAAAGGATCAGGAGCTCCACGTCGCCTTCAATAATCCTCACGATTATGAGCTGATCAACTTTTTGGAGAACAAAACGGATTTAAAAATCGTTCCCTATTACGCAACGCAAAGAGATCTGCAGGCTTCGCTGAAGGTTTATAACCGTAATGTGAACGAGAAGCTCGACACTTTGCTTCAAGGGGCCTTGAGCGACACAAAAAAGTTGGAATCCCTAAAAGACGCTTCTCAAATTGTGGATACGGTTATTCTGCTCGCTTACCAAAGTGAAGCTTCCGATATTCATTTGGAAAATCATAAAAACCTTTTTGTGGTAAGGTACCGCATTGATGGTATTTTACACACGGTTGCCGAATTACCCATCGCCATTGCAGACCTGATTATTTCGCGTATTAAGGTTTTGGCCAAGCTTAGGCTTGACGAGCATCGAGCCGCGCAAGACGGCCGTTTTAAGATCGTCTTGGAGGGGAATGAAATCACGCTTCGTGTCTCCATTCTCCCGACCTATGACGGAGAAAAAACGGTACTTCGTTTACTCAGTTCCGCCAGGCAGGAATTGGATTTGGAAGCGTTTGGTTATTCTCCAAAAAATCTGGAACTTATTAAAAACAATATCCGAAAAACCAATGGAATTATTCTGATGACCGGTCCCACGGGTAGCGGTAAAACCACCACGCTGTATTCCATTATAAAAATCCTCAACACATCCGAGGTGAATATTTCAACGATTGAGGATCCGATTGAATACCGTTTGGACCGCGTTAATCAAACTCAAGTCAATCCCAAGGCGAATCTTACCTTTGGGAACGGACTTCGGTCTTTACTCCGTCAGGATCCGGACATTGTGATGGTGGGGGAGATCCGTGATGAAGAAACGGCGAGCATAGCCATTAATGCCGCGCTCACCGGACACTTGGTTTTGGCTACGCTGCACACCAATGACGCGGCTTCCACGCTACCTCGACTTATGGAGATGAAAGTGGAAAACTTTTTGGTCTCCGCGACGGCGAAGCTGGTAGTGGCTCAACGTCTGGTCCGAAAAATCTGCGAAAAATGTAAAGTTTCTTATAAAGTCACGGCTGAACAACTGAAAGACGTGGAGAAGAAAAACAATGTTAAAGACGACTTGAGCAAAGTTTTCTCCGGTCTCCAAAACTCTGCTGACGGCTCCTTTACCCTCTACAAAGGGCAGGGATGTGAGGCGTGCAGCGGTGGATTCAAAGGAAGAACCGCCATTTGTGAAGTGATGGAAATTTCCGATGAAATACGGAAGAAAATTTTGGATAATGACTCTCCGACTCAAATCGAGGAAGTTGCAATTAAGGAAGGAATGGTTCCTCTTTTTATTGACGGGATGAGCAAAGTCCTTCAAGGAATTACCAGCATCGAAGAAGTCCTTCGAGTAATGCGCTCATAATGACAAAACAATTCAAATACAAAATTGGTGACAAGGCGGGTGCCGAAAGTAAAGGCATTCTTGAAGCGGAAACGGAAAGAGACGCGATTCGCCGCCTTACGCAAGCCGGCCATACGGTGGTTTCTATTCGAGAGGTCAAGAAAGGGGGTATCCCTTTTTGGGAGAAACCGCACCTCAGTTTTGAGGATAAAATGCTTTTTGCCAAACAATTGGCGACCTTGATCCGCGCCGGAATAACCATTACCGAATCCCTGCAGATTTTGGCTTCTCAAACCCCTCAGGCTCGGAACCGCCAAATGTATGAAAATATTTTAAACAGTGTGAGGGCGGGTCAAACTTTGTCGGAAAGTATGAAGGTTTATGACTACGTTTTTTCCGATCTGTTCATCAGCATGATCGAAACCGGCGAAAAGAGCGGAACACTCGATCAAATTTTGGACTATCTCGATGAACAACTCGACAAAGAATATGAGCTTAGAAAGAAAGTGGTCTCGGCCTTTATTTATCCGGCGGTAATTTTGAGTATTACTTTGCTCCTTAGTCTTGGGATCATTTTCTTCATCATGCCCAAGATCACAGATATTTTTACGTCGTTTGAGGTTAAATTACCACTTCCCACACGAATCCTCATTGGGATTAGCAATTTACTCACAGAGCAGCCGCTTCTGACTTTTGGGGGAGGGGCACTTTTTATTGCTCTTATTGTTTTTCTCTTGAAATGGAAGACCCTGAAACCCCATAGGGATTGGATAGCGTTGCATTTGCCCGTTTTTGGAAAGGTCATCCATTATGCCAGTCTGGCTCAATTCTCGCGGACGCTCACGTCACTTTTACAGTCCGGGATGCCTCTTACAAAAGCTTTGAATGTAATCGCGAGTATGATGAGCAATACCTTGTATAAAGAAGCTATTCGTAATTCCGCCGCAAAAGTGGAACAAGGAGGGCAGCTGGGTGAGGCCTTTGAAGGACAGGAAAAATTATTTCCCATACTTGCGGTAAAAATGCTCTACGTGGGTGAAAAAACCGGAAGCTTGGAAACTACCATGAAGCAATTGGCTCTGTTGTACGAAAAGGACGTGGATAACATCACAAGGAACTTAACGGTACTTCTTGAACCTATTTTATTGGTGTTTATGGGAATGATGGTGGGAGGCGTAGCCATCTCTATTATTTTGCCAATTTATCAGTTGCCTAACCTTATTTCGCGATGAAAAAAAGAGCATTTACTTTACTTGAAATGTTGGTGGTTTTTACCCTCATGGGGATTATGTTTGGTTTGGTTATTTTGTATTCTCAAGTCACTCAGGTTAGGGCCGATCTCTATGGTCAGGTGGATGAGTTCGTTTCTTATGCGAGACTGGTGCAAAGCGATGCGGCGAGCGGAAAGGACAATCTTCCACAGGGGATTCATTTGGGGATCGGTTCCTACACTCTTTTTTCCGGGGCCGTGTATGACCCTTCCGACACGTCGAACACTTTGCTTGAACTCCCGCCAACGCTTGAAATCCAGAACATTACTTTGAATGGGGCCGGGTCGGACATTTTGTTCAGTCCCCCTTATGGCGAAACCGATACCTATGGGTCTTTCAATTTTGCCTCACTTTCCACCGGTAAAACAGTCTTAATAACCATCAGCGCCAATGGGACGATTGACTATTAAACGATTGAAAATCAAGCAAGCTTTTTCTCTCATTGAGATCTTGCTCGCCATTTTTATATTTACTTTGTTTTCAACGGCTATTGTGTATGTATCGCTGGATACGGCTTCTAGAGCGACTCAAGTGGAGCTCAAAAACGAAGCCCTGCTTTATGCGGAAGAAGGCCTTGAGGCGGCGCGCAACATTCGCGACCGAAATTTCTTAGATTTGGTTTCAGGGTCGTATGGACTCAGTTTTTCGGCGGATACATGGGCGCTGGTTGCCGCGCCGGAAACTATTGACGATTACTATCAACGAACGATGCTTATTGAAGACGTTTATCGTGATGGAAATGGCGATATTGCCGAGACAGGAACGCTGGATGCGGAGACGAAAAAAATTACCGTGACAGTGACGTGGAATTGGAAAGGTTTGCTTCCCAAATCGACCTCACTCAGTTCCTATTTAACCAACTGGACCGGAGACGAATGGATGCAAACCACCTGCACGGAATTCGCCGCCGGAAGTTTTGAAGACACGGGAAGTCAAGCCAGCGTTTCGCCTCCGGCAGACAATTGTGCTATTAGGCTGAGCCTCGTGGAGGGGCAAAGCGACTTTTTCTGTTCTGTGGACGCAGGGTCTCATGGAACAGACGTTGTAGTCTCGGACAATTACGCCTACTTCACCAGTGGAAGTTCCTACGATGGTCTCTTCATTGCGGATCTTTCCACCTTGATCGAAGAAGGTGAAGGCGAACATCATCATGAGGAAGGGGATTGTGATGACGATGCATTTGACGTCGAAGAACTCGACATCGGAGGGAAGGGGCGCTATTTAGTGAGAAGCGGAAACTATCTTTACATCGGGGTCCAAAATTCAAGCGAAGGGCTCGCCGTGGTGGATGTTACCGATCCTAGTAACCCACACCTGGTAAAACAAATCAATCTGGGAGGCTACGGTAACCAACCGATTGTGAGCGGAAGTACTCTATTCATGGGCGTTGAAAAAAGCAGCAACAGTTTTGTGGCCTACGATATCAGCACACCCAGTAACCCTACGCTTTTAGGTTCTTACAATCCCAGTGCAGCCACGCGAACCGTGGAAGTGAATGGAAATTACGCTTACCTCGGAGTAGATAGCTCCTCTTCGACTCTCCGCGTAGTTAATATTTCAAATCCTGCATCTATAACTTATGTCGCAGCATTAGGGGTATCAGCAAGAGCTTACGCTTTGGAATACTATGCTTCGGTTTTGTATATGGGGACGGACAACAGCGGCAGTTCGTTGAAGGTGGTCAACCTTAGCAATCCGGCAAGCCCCAGTTTAACCACTTCAATCAACGTGAGTGGGGCGATACAGGACCTCAAAGTGGAGGGCGGCTATTTATATGCCCCGATGAATGTTACGAATAACGCTTTGGCGGTTCTTAATGTGAGTACGCCATTAAGCCCTGTGATTACCTACTACGCAGACCTTACGGGTAAAGGGACCGGGGTGGACACGACGGTGGATAATGTGTTTTTAAGCATCGATACCAACAATAGAGGCTTGGTTATTGAGGAGACCGTGAATGTGGAACTTGCGAGTCCCGGCACCTTTACTTCGGAAGCTTTGGACACGGGAAGTGCGGATACGCGTTATAATTTTATTGAATGGGAAGCGGTAATCCCTCCAACAGGTTCTCTGGCTTTTCAAATTCGTACTGCCGATACTTTGGCCCATATCAGCTCGGCTACTTGGGCAGGCCCCGATGGAACCAGTGCTACTTTTTATGATGTTTCTCCGACTGTCATTGTACTCAGCCCTACTCGAACGGGAGAACGCTATGTGCAAGTTCGAATGACCATGACTTCCGATGGAGTTTCCACGCCGGTTCTTGAAAGTTTTTCCGTTAACTACAATCCATGATTAAAAATAGAGCCTCCACTACTCTCATCGAAATTCTGGTCTACTTCGCCATTTTGGCCCTGTTTTTAACGGCAGCTTTTTCTTTTGCCCTGCAGATAGTCAACATCAGCGAGCTGTCTTCTCGAATGTACGAACTGGAGTCTCAGTCCGCCTTTATTCAGGAGAAAATGAAAACGGCCATTTTGACGGCCGAAAGTGTTGATACGGTTAATAGCCTATTTGATTCCGATGCAGGAGTGCTGTCCCTCACGATGAGCGATGTCGGTAGCAATCCAACGATCTTTTCGTTTTCAGACGGGCAGATTCTTATGCAAGAAGGGGCAAATCCTGCCGAACCTTTGCACTCATCCTTTCTTGAAGTGAGCTCGCTTCGATTTCACCGCATTACCTACGATAAAACGCCGGACCAAATTCAAGTGGATGCCATGCTTATTATACTTTCGGATCTGGCGAATACCGACGCCGACCTTTCTTTACACTTCACGATTTCCCTACGTCCATGAAAAACAAACACGCTTCTATTTCGCTCATCAGTTTGCTCATCATTTCGGCGTTTACCCTTATTCTTGTAGTAGCGGCATCGGTTTCGGGAATTTCAAACTATGACCAGTCTTTTAATTTTGATTCTTCTAAAATCAGCTATTACACCGCAGAGGCGTGTTTGGAGGAGGCTTTGTTTCGCACAGAACAGGACACGGCGTTCATAAGCGCTTCACTCACATTGGATGCGGATACCGATTGCTCTATAACCGTTACCGGCAGTAATCCCAAGACCATTACCGTTACGGTGAATTTTCTGGATTATAGCCAGACCTTTGAGGCTAGCGTTTCCATCACCCAAACCGGCCAGATTTATAACAGTGAACTTTTAACTTGGGAAGAAATTTAGTGTAAGATACTTTCACCACAGCCATGTTCTTTCTCTCCAAAAATATTTTAGGCATTGATCTGCACGACCACCTCGTGCAGTTCGTTGAACTGAAGAAAAGTGGCAAGAAAGTTGCCTTGGAAACTTATAACCGTCTGACTATTCCGGAAGGTTACATCCAAGACGGTGAAATAAAAAAGGAAGCGGAACTCAAGGAATTATTGAAAAAACTGTTTAGCGAGGCCAATCCAAGTCCGGTAAAAGTGAAGGAACTCGCGTTGATTCTGCCCACGCAAATTACGTTTGTTCACATCTTTAGTTTTCCTGCGAATTTAACCCTCGCCGACTTACGAAAATTGATTCCGGTGGAGGCTGAAAATATTTTGCCGTATTCGGCGGAAGAGGTGTATTGGGATTTTACAGTTCTTGAAAAGCAAAAAGACGACGGCCAGAGTGTTTTGTTTGCCGCAACTCCCAAAGTGCGCGCGGACCAATATTTGAAAATTTTTAATGAGCTTGGTTTGTCGCCGGTTTTGTTTGGCATCCAGCCGGAGGCTCTGCAGAATGCTCTTTTGTACAAACTGGTTCCCGGGAAAACGGCACTCGCGATTGAATTGGGGGCTTTGGCCACTAATTATTTATTTTTAAAAGGCCCCACTATTCAAAAATTTGTAAGCATTAATGGGGGAATCGAAGAACTCATTCAAGACTTAAGCCGAGACTTCAACCTGCCTTCAGATGAGCTGTGGGCAAATTGGGACCAACACAAGAATGAAGACCGATTCCAAGCGACCCTCAATGCCTTTATTGAAAAAGAATACAAACAAGCTAAAACGGTACTTGAAGAGACCCTTGGATCGGAAGAAAAAAACTTAGAGGCTTTGTTATTTACGGGTGAATTTTCCAACCTTCCGTTTTTTTATGAACGAGCAAAAGATTATTTTGTCGGGAAAAATGTTGTTATAGGAGACCCCAAGTCCAACTTGGTGATTGACGATCAAAAGTTCAATTCCAATCCTGAGAAACGTGACGGACGGGTGCCTTATTCAATTTACTTTACTGATGCGATTGGGGTGGCGCTGAGGGCACTCAACGGCACAAAACGAGCGCTCAATTTGATACCGGATGCGCTTAAGACTCACTTTTCTCAGCATCGAATGGCACTCATTATGGGAGTCAGCTCCGTTTTAATGACTCTGATTTCGGCCGTTTTTACTTCCGCGATTTTTTACCAAAACAGGCAGTCTTCTTTTGTTCGACTGAATTATGAAATTCAAAAGTCCGGAATCGAAAAAACTTTGTTTGGGACTCGCTACATGGAGCTTAGGGACGAGCTGACAGCGTTCAACAAGGAAGTCACGAACTTAACAAAAATCGATCAAACCCTCATTTCCGTGCCGCTTGTTTTGGAAAATGTGCTTGAGCTTATTCCAAGCCGGATCCAAGTTTTAGGCATCGCTTATATTGACGAAGATCTCTCTATTGAACTGACCGGTATTTCCAATAGTAGGGAAGCGCTCCTTGAGTTACAGGACAATTTGGAAAATGCTGAGTTTGTGTCGGATTTTGACATCCCTCCTTCCTCTTATGACCAAAAGTCAGAAACTTCATTTACGATTTCAATCTTTTTGAACTTTCCTAAACTTCCATCTTATGCAAGCTCAAAAACCAATTGATTATCTGTCGAGATTATTCCGCATTTGCACGGTTTTAATGGTGTTCTTTTTTGCGACGAGCATTGTTCTAGGTGCTGCCAATAAAAAACTCGCCTTGGACCTTGAAGTTCTCGAGATTTTTCTAAGCAATGCGGCGGACGTAAGACCTAATTTTGAAAAAAGTTTGAACTTATACACTCAAGGCGTGCAGGATGCCATCAACTATGTTCAGACCCTTCGGCCCGACTCTGAGGAAGAAGAATACATTGAATTTATTTCAAGCGTTGAATCCATTGGTCAAAGGCTGTCCTTGGACGTGAATTTGGAATCGCTGGAATCCCCGAAGCCGGATAATTTAGGCAAAACCTTACGTTATCAAATTAACTTTTTTGGTGGACAGGGCGATTTGCTCGCTTTTCTAAAAGAGCTGGAAGCGCTTCCATATTATGTTCGTGTTGAGAAAATTCAATATGAGTCTTTGGAATTCATCGATGCACCTCAAACCAAATTGAATCAGAACATTACTCTAACCATCCAGCTTTATGTTCGATAAGATTTTCATTCCGTTTTACGTCATTTCAGGTCTTTTTGTCATCATGCTGCTCTATTTGGGTACCGTTTATTTTTACAATCCGGACGGAGAACTTTCCGAAGAAGCTTATGTGGAGATCAATTTGCCTGTCATACAACTTGACGATTATTTAAATTTGTCAAAAAGCATTAAATAGGGTAACCTGACCTTCAGTTTATTATTCATAACCACGCCCTATGAATCGTCTCTATAAAAAAGCCTTCACGTTGATTGAAGTGCTTCTCGTAATCGTGATTATTGCCATCTTGGCAGGAATCGTGATTATTGCCGTTAATCCCGGCCGTCAGATTTCTCAAGCCAATAACGCACAACGCAGCAGCGATGTGTTGGCTATTTTGGATGCCGTACATCAGTTTGGTATCGATAATCGCGGAGTACTCCCCGCAGATATTGTCGCAGCGCCAACCGTAATTGGGAACGCAGGGATTGATATTTGTACCGATCTTGTCCCAACCTACATAACGGAAATGCCGTTTGACCCCACCACTGTGGACGCCGGATACACGGATTGCACCACCTATGCAACCGGTTACGAAATTTCAGTTGATGCCGATGGACGTGTCACCGTTTCCGCTCCGGATGCGGAACTCTCAGAGACCATCTCTGTGACTCGATAGGACCCCCTGTTAAATCAGAAAGGAGGGCAGATTTTGCCCTCCTTTCTAGTACCCGTAACGGGATTGACGATTCCGGTATTTTGGAAGAGAATTCCTTCTTTCAAACTCGAAAATGGAAGCAGATAGTGGACCTAGCTCAGTTACAGCCCTGGTCGTGGTTCCAACTCCCACCCTAGATCTAACGGGAGGCGGAGAGGCGATACGCAATAACGAGCATGTCTTGGAAGACCTGGCGCCTGAAATGTCCCTTATTGATCCGACTCATGACATTCCGCTAGAGTACGTTGTTTATGATGGCCGGACGGAAGATATACAGGAGCGGCTGGAGGATCTTGCAGACATGCGATTTGTGGACGAGGTTTTTGACTCCTTGCGGCAGAGTGGGGTAGATACGCCTGGGTTCATTGATGAAGAGTTGAGAACCTGGGGGAAACAAATGGTTTTGCTTATTCAGCGACGCCATAGGCAGTTTCATTTTTCCCTTTATAGTCATAGAGACATCCGTATTCTCGTGACGGAAATGTTCCACGTCGACCTGCTTCATCGTTTGCACCGAAATAAACCATTGAGAGATGATGGAACCCTTTATTCAAGAGAGCATCTTTTCAAATCTACGCGCAATGCCATTGTCTATGAGGGTATTACTGACCTTTATTACTTGGTTGCCCTACTTCATCACGATGATGGTGAAGACCTTTCTGAAATTCATGGAGTGGGAAAAATCAACCCGGAACTGCTCCTCATGGCAGAGCATTATGAGTTAGAGCCCGAAGAGGCAGATTCCATTCAAGTTTTAAGAAGGGGAGTGGAGATGATCGTCCGCACTCTCACAAAAGACCAAATTGTACATAAAAGTGATCTTAGCACTGAAGAAGACAACTTCCGTTTGCTTTTAGAGAGGCTGGAGAAAGAAGTTTTGGTGGTACTTGCCCGCTTGGCGGACCGTTTACATAATTTGATGACCCTAGAAGGGAAGGCAAAGCGTAAGCCTGAACGAGCGCGAGAAATTGCGCTCACCTCTCTAAAAGTTCACGCGCGTTTAGCAGGAGTCTTTGCAGAGATTTTACACGATGCGATGGTTGAGGCCTGTACAGCTCATCTGAACCCGAATTTACTAGAACGTTTTACGACTCAACGAGCCGAACGCATTCAAGAGCGCGTCTTGTTGCCGTGTTTTCGGGGTTGTCTGGATGATGTATTGAAGATTGCGGGAGAGAAAGAATTAAGTCTCAAATTTATTGGTTACCGTCCAAAATCTTTGGGTGCCAGTGTAGATGCTTCCCGCGTGCATGAACCCGACTACGATCCTTTCGCCGTTGACGCGGAAGACGATGGAATTGACCCGTGGGACCCCATGTTCGAGACGCTAATTTTAATAAAAGATCCAAGGGATACAGATGCAGTTATCAATGCAGTTACCTCTGCGTTTCGTCGTCCCTCGGAGAGGGGAGCTGTGACTATTGAGGTTCATCAAGAAGCTTCCATGGATGCATCGCAAAGAGAGGGGACGCTGATTCGCATTTTTGACCATAAGTTAGGTGGGCGATGCTTTGTGCGTGTCATCACGGAAGAAGCGGAAGCAAAGAGAGTGAGGGGAGTTTTTGCAAACGAGGAACAGGGAGAAAAACTCTGCATACCTCCTCACTACCGCCAAGCCGTTCAACGCATTTTGGACCAAACACACCGTGATGCTACCGGAATCTTCGAGTTGGCGGGAGTAGAGTTTTTAAACGCTGCTATATTCGTACTTACACCTTGGGGTGAGAGAGTTACCTTACCTGCAGGAGCTTTGGCTCTCGATTTTCCCGCTGCGATCCATGAAGACGTTTTGGACGGGTGCACCGACATCGTAGTACGTAAAGGCCTCTGGGCTAGACCTGTTAAAGCAAGTCCGTTTTCAGTCCTTAAGAATGGAGATGTAGTTGAGGTGAAGACAGGAGGAGGGGCTTCTTCTATTGTAGATCCTTCTTGGTCTGTGCTTGGGAATAGTCACACACGTGGCGCCTTACGAGAGGTTGTTCATAGAAAGGGTAGAGAATTTCAGGGGCAAAGCGGAGCCCAATACCTTGCCCGTTTGGAGCGACTTTTCAATTTTGATTCAAAAAGATTGCTGGGGGAGACTAGACGAGTTCCGATTGATGTTGGTGCTTTGTACCTTGATCCTTTGGAAAAACTTGCCCAGAGACACCCTGAATTTGCCACAAGTCCCATCGAAATAAGTGTGGAAGTTCTGGATCAACCGGATATGCTTGCAAAACTCAGTCATGAATTTGGTAGGCATGGGCTGAGTATCGTTGGAAACTGGTTGAGATTTGGCAGGGCCTTTCAAAAAGGAGGAACCGGACCTTCTTTTAAGAGAGTTCGAGGGCACGTTCAGTCTCTCGATCTCGAAAGAGTTCCTCCGTATGACGTGCTACGTTGTCTTTTGGAGATAGATGCAACCTATCCGCTTCGCGTGATACCTAAACTTTTTGAGGATTAGCGATATTTACTGGAGTTTTTCTTGCTTCATCCTGTTCTAGGGCAAATTCGTCCTCAGGCTCAATTTTTTGGCTGCGGGCTGTGAGAGGATTATAAGTTTCATAATAGAGTTCGATGAGTTCCTCGGTATTCATTTCCTGTACGCGGAGACCGCAGCCTTCGAGGCCGGCGCGGACGGTGTTGGTGCGCTGGGCGAGGCGCTTTTTAAGTTCGTCGAATTGTTTTTGACGTTGTTGAATTTTAGTTACCGTGTCTTGAGGGAAAATATTTTCCAGGAAGGATTTTATGAAACCACGGTGTTCCTGACCAAAGGGGTCTTGCGGGATCACCACATAAAACTGTTTCTCCATGATGTCCGCGTATTCCACCAGACGGCTGATGTATTCCACGTATTCAAAAGTTTGTTTTTGCAGAAGGGGATTACCCTGTTTTACGCCGAGTTTTTTCAACTTTTCAATGTAGTTTTCCAGGTCGAGGCGTTTGCTGCGCACCACAATTTGAATGGGGAACTCAAGCGTGTTGAGGAAATTTTGGTAGGAATAAATAACGGCATTTTGCTCTTCTTCAGACTTGAGGTTGAGGTTGATGCTGGACGTTTTGAGCACACTGCGAAGGCCGCCGTTTTTAAGCACCACGGTATCATCGTGGATTTCGGCAATCTTGAGATGCATTTGGGTGCTCTCTTTTTTGTCCTTTTTACCTCCTTTTACCGAGTTGGTAGTTTTTTGTTCACTCATGCGGCGGGATGAGGGGTGCTGTAAGTATCGAGTGCTTTACTAATTTCTCCAATTTTACTCAAGCGTTCGCGATCACGCTCAGCCTTACCTGCTCCCTCATCCGTAGTTTGCACCTTTTTACTTTTATCGGCAAATAAGGTTGTCATATAGTTGTCCGCTCCACCCATTACAAAGACGCGTTTCTTAGGTTTGAAAAAATATTCAACCATAAGCAGGCACCACTTTCCGAAGGGAATTCCGCCGATTTTTAGAAAAGTAATCGCAAGGGTCAAAAGTCCCGGAATAACCGTGGGCACAAGCCATATTTCGATGTAATACTTACTCGCCAAAACTGTATAAATGGCGTAGGTAAGACCACCCCCGACTCCAAGTATAGCTAACTGCTTGAGCGTCAGCGGCCCAACGATTTTATCTTCAATCTGAACGTCTTGAGGGATTTTGTATTGCAAGGACTTTTGTTTTAATCCTTACATTATACCTGAAAACCACTCAAAATGAAAGAGTCCTTAGCCGAGGTCACCAAGGTGAGGGACTAGAAGCGCAAAAACTCCAGCGTTCAGAGCAAGGTACAAGAAGATTCCAAAGAGAAGCCAGAGTAGTTTACTAGGGAAAGTTTGGTTGAGGTCAATTTTTGAGACAATCAGATTTCCGTAGAGGGCAGGGATGAAAAGTTGGAAGAGAACGAATAGGATTCCACTGAGCAGACCACTTCCTAAGGTATCACTGAGCATTCTTACCGCTGTGGCGATGCTTTGTAAGAAAATCAAAATCAAGATAAAATTGAGTCCACCAAAAGGGGAAGGAAGTGAGCCAAACAACAGCGAAATGGAAAGGATACTGGTGAGAGTCCCAAAGGCCAGTCCCAACCAAAATCCCCAATTGAGCGTCTTTTGCATGGTTGAAGTTTAAAGCAGTTTTGGGTTCTTGTTAAGCTTGATTTCTCCTGATACACTCCGCTGGACATGAAGAATATACGGAATTTTTGTATCATTGCGCACATTGACCACGGAAAATCTACCTTGGCGGACCGCTTTTTAGAGCTTACGGGGACTATGACGCGTCGTGAGATGAAGCACGGACAGATGTTGGACACTATGGATATAGAGCAGGAACGTGGAATCACTATCAAATTGCAGCCGGTCCGAATGGATTGGAAATATCAGGGCAAGGATTACCAATTAAACCTGATAGATACGCCCGGCCATGTGGATTTTAGTTATGAAGTTTCTCGCAGTTTGGCGGCCTGTGAAGGCGCGATTTTGGTGGTGGATGCGAGTCAGGGAATCCAGGCGCAAACGTTGGCGAATTGCTACATGGCTTTGGAGCACAATTTAACAATTATCCCGGTTCTAAATAAGATTGATCTGCCGGCAGCCGAACCGGAAAGGCGCGCTATGGAAATCGAAAATGCGCTGGGAATTCCTCGCGATGAAATCATTTGTATCTCAGCCAAAGAGGGAACCAACGTGGAGGAAGTACTGAAACGTGTGATTGAAAAAGTTCCTGCCCCTAAATCTGTTGGCCCTTCAGATGAGACCAAAGCGCTGATTTTTGATTCGATCTATGACCCCTACAAAGGGATTGTTGCATATGTGCGGGTGATGCAAGGCCATCTGGAATATGGGCAGAAAATTAAATTTTTGAACACGAAAGCGGTCAGTGACATTATTGAAGTGGGTTGTTTTAAGCCAAAGTATAAAGCTCTCGATGCGCTGGATGGTGGGGAAGTGGGCTATGTGGTAACGGGAATGAAGTCGGTGGCGGATGCACGAGTGGGAGACACGATTTGGAGAAAAGAAGGAGCCAACATGAAAGAAGAAACGGATGCGAAACCCTTGCCGGGCTATAAGCGGGTAATCCCTTTT
Source organism: Candidatus Altimarinota bacterium (assembly GCA_041645035.1). Lineage (GTDB taxonomy): Bacteria > Patescibacteriota > Gracilibacteria > UBA1369 > 2-02-FULL-48-14 > 2-02-FULL-48-14. The sequence continues at coordinate 18,493 of JBAZQU010000001.1, forward strand.
GTGTACGCCGGATTTTTTTGTACGGAGGGCGAAGGTTACCCTTTGCTGCGAGATGCGCTTGAAAAGTTGAGCTTGAACGACAGTGCGCTAACTTTTGAGCCGGAACACTCCGGAGCGCTCGGACATGGATTTCGTTGTGGGTTCTTGGGACTGCTCCATTTGGATATTGTGCAAGAACGTTTGGAGCGTGAGTACAATCTGGATCTTATTGTTACGGCACCCAGCGTTTCTTATGAAGTGAAGGACTCCACGGGAGTAGTGACCCGAATCTCAAACCCGGGTGAACTGCCTGACCCCAGCCAGATTGATGAGATCCGCGAACCGTGGATGAAGGTGGAGATTTTGGTGCCCAAGGAATTTATTGGAGCCCTCATGACCTTGCTCCAAGAACGCCGCGGAATTTCCAAGAATATGCAATATTTGGACGAACAACGTGTGAATTTGATTTACGAAATTCCGCTCGCGTCCATTGTGGTGGATTTTTATGACGAGCTTAAAAGCGTTTCTTCCGGCTACGCGTCCATGAGTTACGAGTTTATTGAATTCCGTCCCGGTGACTTGGTTCGTTTGGATGTTTTGGTTCATGGCGAGCGCCTTGATGCGCTTTCCACCATTATTCATCGCAGCGAAGCGCAACATCATGGTGGAGTTATTTGCAAACGCCTCAAAGAGATCATTCCCAAGGCGCAGTTTGAGATTCCCATTCAAGCCGCCATTGGTTCAAAAATCATCGCGCGTGAGACCATTGGATCGTTTCGCAAGGACGTGACCGGTTACCTCTACGGAGGCGACGTATCACGTAAAAACAAACTGCTCGACAAGCAGAAAAAAGGCAAAAAACGCATGAAAATGTTCGGTAAAGTGGAGGTACCTCAAGAGGCCTTTCTTGCCGTGCTGAAGAAGAACGACTAGAATCTTTTTCGATGAAGCTTCCATGCCTGTTCTTCTGTCTCGCGCTTCTGCTTGCTTCCTGCACTCCGTGGGAGATTTTGAGCGAGGAAACGGGGGAGAGCATCACCATTGCTTATGCGGAGCCGATTTCCAGTTACTCGCCGTTGAGTTATGAGGCAAAAAATCGTAAGTATTTGACGAATATTTATGAATCGCTGGTGCGCTATGATCCGACTTTTAATTATGAAACGGGCTTGGCGGTTTCGTGGGGGCGGTTGGATGACACCACCTGGGATTTTAAACTTCGTCAAGATGTCACTTTCCATGATGGCAGCACTTTTGATGCGGACGATGTTTTATATTCTCTGCAGCTGGCTCGCGAGTACGAGGGGTCTGAGCTGAGTTCACTTTTAAGCACTATTGTAAGCGTGGAGAAAACGGAAGACTATCGAGTGAAGATCGTGACCAGCCGTCCGGATCCGTTACTGCTCAACAAGCTCACCTATGTGTACATGGTTCCGAACGGTTACGAAAATTTTGATATTCCCGTGGGTACGGGACCCTATCGCACTTCACAATTTGTGGATGACACTTTGGTTTTGGAGCGTTTTGACGACTATTGGGGGCCGGTAGCTTATTTTAAAGAAGCTCGACTCAAGTACATTTCGGATCCGGAAGAGCGGCTGAACGCCATGCTCGATGGAGAAGTGGACGTGCTCGCCAATGTTCCGCCGCAGAATGTAGCGGATTTGGAGACCGCAGGGCTTAAAGTGGAAAGTTCTCCAAGTTTGGAAATCAGTTTTCTGATGCTCAATCGGAACGGTCCCTTCGCGGATTCTAACTTGCGTGCCGCGGTATGGAACGCGCTGAGTACCGATTACGTGGATCAGTTCGGAGGAGGCTATCTTATGGAAACCTCACAGTTCGCGGCCACGGGAATAACGGGTTACGATCCGGAACTTGAGCTCCGTACCAAAGACTTGGATGCGGCAAAAAGTGCGCGCGCTTTGTTGGCGGACGAGGTCAATCTTACTTTAGATATCCCTCAAGGGCTCGAGGTGCTTGGCCAAGCCATTCAAGAGGATTTGGCGAAAATCGAAATCACTGTGACCGTGAACGCCATTAAATCCTCCGACTATGAAGACGTCGTCATGGCCGGTTTTTCCGACTTTTACTTTTTCGGATGGAAGTATGATTTGGCGGACAGTGAAGATTTTTTTACCAGTATTCTTCACACGCCTACCGAAACGTATGGAGAGTTTAATGCTTTTGGCTATTCCAATCCTGAAATCGACACGAAAATTGAAGAGGCTTCCACGGTTTTTGATCCTACGCAACGTCGCCTTCTCCTTAGCGAACTTTCTTCGCAACTTTTGGCCGAGCAAACGGTGATCCCGCTTTTTGAATCTCAAGTGCTTTATGCGCTTTCGCCGGACCTCTATTATGACTTCAGGCTAGACGGCCAGATTTGGGCTTCAGAAATTGTCGAAAATGTGGTAAAATAAAGAGATACTTTTAAGGTTTCCGAATGCTCCACAGCCTCAAGTCAAAATTCATCCTCGCGTTTGGAACGTTAATTGTGGTTCTGTTCGCCGCACTCGGTTTATTTTTGGTGGACGCCAAAACTCGTGAACTTTCTACGAATATTTCCGATAACAGTCAGTCTTTCGCTCAGTTCACGTCGGATCGCATCATGGAGTCTTATCATAAACTGCTTGAACCCGGGGATTTTGTTCAATTCAACCGTCAGATGAATTTCACGCTTCGCCAAGCTGAAGAAATTTCAGACGTCAGTATTTCCAGTTACAGCGGAGTAGTTTTATACGAATATCAGGATGAACAAGAAGAGCAATATTCGGATGTGACCCGTACTGTGAGCGAAGGACTGCTCGATCGCGTTCAGGGTACTAAAACTTCTCTGTTGCTGGCCGATGGCCGCGTCGTCTATCTAAAAGTGGATGACGACAAGAATATTTCTTATGTGGACCTTAACGAAGACCCCATAACGCCGCTTACCAGCGTAGACCGCATTGTGAACATTGTGGTTCCGATCGACAACGCTTATGCCGTAACGTATGAGGTTTCTTACGCCGCCATGGAAGCGAGCCTTTTCCGGGCCAAAATGCAGATTGGCGTGATTGCCGGAGTGGGCCTTTTGCTCGCACTCATGATCTCCTTCATGCTCTCCGTGAGTATCACGAGGCCGCTTAAGGAACTGAAAGCCGGTGCGCTTAAAATTGCGACCGGAGATTTTTCCGCTCGAGTAAATGTTCGAACTCGCGATGAAGTGGGAGTCTTGGCCGGAACTTTTAATCAGATGGCCGCCGATCTGGCGTCCTCTGTGGAAGCGAAAATTTACAAAGAACGCGTCGCCAAGGAACTTGAACTGGCGGCCAAAATCCAAGCAGATCTTTTGCCCAAACAAAAACTTGAACTGCCCACTCTAGAGGTGATAGGGGGGCTTAGTCCTGCAACGGAAGTTGGAGGAGACGCCTTTGACTTTATCCCGATGGAAGACGGAAATACGTTGATTTACATCGGAGACGGAACCGGCCACGGAGTGCCCGCAGGAATTATGGCATCCATTTCCAACGCGCTCCTCTACTCGCTTCGCGGCGAGCCCGATCTTAAAGTGATCGCCAAGCTCATGAATGCCGTCATTCAAAAGAAATCCTCCAACACCATGTTTATCACCATGGCGCTCACCATGTGGAACGAAACAAGCAGCTCGCTTAAATACATCAACGCGGGTCATCTGCCGATGCTTTATTTCGACGCAGAGGACCAAAAACTCATGGAGATCAAGCTGCCCGGCATGGCTTTTGGTATGGTGGACGATTTAGTGCCGCACCTTGAAGAGCAATCTATTAATTTGAAGAAAAACGACGTCGTCGTGCTTTACAGCGATGGAATTCCCGAAGCCCAAAACATGAACAACGAAGCCTACGGAGTGGGTCGCCTCAAACGCATCGTTCAGGAGGTTTCCAACAACCACCACACCGCCGAGGGCATCAAAGACGCCATTCTAGCCGATGTGATGGCCTTCATCGGCACCCGTGAACACCTGGATGACATTACGGTTGTGGTGATGAAGAAAAAATAATTAAACACTCACTCCCGGTACCGGATATTTCAAACACATCTCCATCACCTTTGCTTTGATTCCGGCTAAGTAAGCGTCGTCGGCAGCGTGCTTCAGGGCGTCGAGCATCCATTCGCCGATTTGTTTCATTTCGGCTTCCTTGAAGCCACGAGTGGTGGCGGCAGGGGTGCCGAGACGGATTCCACTGGGTTTTAAAGGTGGGTTCGGATCATCGGGGATGACTTGTTTATTGCAAGTAATGCCGGCCTTATCGAGCGCGATTTCGGCTTCAGTTCCGCCAATGCCAAAACTCACGACGGTGTCCACCACCATCATGTGGTTGTCGGTTCCGTCGGTAATGAGCTTGGCTCCGCCAGCCATCAAAGTTTCAGCCAGGGCCTTTGCGTTCTTCAAAATTTGGGCGGCGTATACTTTAAACTCAGGTTGAAGGGCCTTTCCAAGCGTCACGGCAATGGAGGCAATGGTTTGCATATGGGGCCCGCCTTGAAGGCCGGGAAACACGGATTTGTCGATGTCTTTGGCATATTGAGCTTTGCACAAAATCATTCCTCCGCGAGGCCCGCGAAGCGATTTGTGCGTGGTGGTGGTAACAATATCGAAACCGTAATCAAAGGGATTTCGCATCACGCCCCCGGCGATGAGTCCCCCAATGTGGGCAACATCCGCCATAGTGATGGCGCCCACCGCATCCGCAGCTTTCCTAAAAATGCTGTAGTCGAGGTCGCGAGGATAAGAAGTATATCCGCACAAAATGATCTTCGGCTTGTGTTCAAGCGCGAGGCGCATGATTTCCTCAGGATCGATCCATCCTTGTTTTTCGGGATGAGTTTTGTAGCGTACGAAATTAAAAATCTTTCCCATATGAGAAACCGGGTGTCCATGGGTGAGATGCCCTCCATGCGAAAGATCCATCCCGAGCACCGTGTCGCCGGGTTTAAGAAAGGCGAAATACACCGCCTGGTTCATTGGGGAACCGGAAAGCGGTTGTACATTGGCATGGTCGCAACGAAACACTTTTTTTGCGCGTTCAATAGCCAAACTCTCCACCGCGTCCGTGAACTCCTGTCCTCCGTAATAACGTCGTCCGGGATAGCCTTCCGCGTATTTGTTCGTCAGCACACAGCCGTTAGCCGCAAAAACTTCAGGATACGTGTAGTTCTCGGATGGGATCAATTCAATCCCTTCCTTTTCTCGTTTTTCTTCGCCGGTGATGGCGCTGTAAACGTCAGGATCGTTTTGGGCCAGGAGTTCCCAGTTCTTGAGGACAGCTTGAGAGACGGTCATGGAGTGAAGGGGTTAAGGGGTGATAAGAGCTTTGTCGGTAATAATTAAATCTAAGGGGACGTCGTGAGTTTCCGTTGGCACTTTTTCAATCATTTGTTCACAAAAAGCCAGGCCCACTTTATAACCTCGCGTGCGTTTGAGCAATTTATCGTAATAACCTTTACCGTAACCAACGCGGTGTCCGTGAACATCGAAGGCAAGTCCGGGTACGATGATAATATCCATTTCTTCAGGGCGTGTTTCTTCCAAAATTTCACAGGGTTCCAAAATACCAAAAGTCCCCGGTTCCAGGTCTTTCCACTCATATAAAGGACAAATGGCGATACTGCCATTTTGAATTTTTGGTACATAAACTTTGCGACCTTGCTTCAGCGCGTCTTTAATCAGTCCATGTGTATCCACTTCCTCTTTTGCTGAAACGTAAATCAACATTTTTCCTGCAGTTTTAAACGCAGGAAATCCCTCAAGGCGGTGGCGAATTTCTTTACTTTTTTCCGCATGCAAAGCCGGTGAGAGCGTCTGGCGCTGCTCACGCATTTGGTTCCGGATCGCATTTTTCATAAGGGGGAGAAACCAGCATTAGTGTGCCCGCACATGACTCTTTTGTAAAGAAAAAAGAATTTTAAAATTCCCTTTCCTTACCCTGTCCATTCTTGGCTTTTCTTCACCTAGGAGCGAAAGAACTCGGATACATGATCCTCGTTCTTTCTTCCTTAAACTTTACGGTTTAGAAAAGCCAAGAATGGAGCTAAGTAAACTGAATTTTAAAATTCCAAAGTAAGCGGAACCTCTGCTGATTGAGGCAAAGCATGAACCGTAAGGAAGTGGGCTTACGAATCATGTATGAGTGAGCCCACGTTCCTGCTGAGCCAAGATCAGCAGAGGTTTTGAAGACCCCTTTTGGGGATTTTGCAATTTGCTTAAATGTGCTAAACTCCCAAGGCTCTTAACAAATTACCTATGGGAACTTCAATGAAAAATTTCACAATTATTCTGGTCTCGCTTTGCAGCCTCGTTTTTGGTGCGGCAGGGGGTGGAGTCAGTAGCTATCTTATCCTCAGCCAGCAGGCGGAAGACGGATCCGGCGACACGGTCGTTAATGTTGGAAACGGCTCCTATGAGAGCGTTTGGGAAAAAGCGGCGCCTGCCGTCGTTTCGGTGGTGGCGCTCAAAGATCTTAGTGAATATTACAGTCAGTTTCCTTTCCAGGGGAACGTCCAGGGGGATGGCGAGCTTTCCGAGGTGAGTAGTGGAACGGGTTTTATTCTTACAGCCGACGGATTGGTGGTGACCAACAAGCACGTGGTCGCCGATGCCGAAGCCGAATACGTGGTGATTTTGGATGATGGAACTCAGCTCGACGCTACCGTGCTCGATAAAGACACTCTCAACGATATTGCTCTGATTCAAATCATAGGTGAAGACGAACGCATAGGTGAACTCCCTACTTTGGAATTTGCCGACTCCGACCAGATCAGTGTGGGGGACCCCGTTGTAGCCATTGGAAATGCGCTTGGGGAATATTCCAATACCACCACGGTGGGGATTATCTCCGCAACCGATCGTGAAATTGTTGCCTCCAGTGGGGGAGGATTCAGCGAAAACTTAGTAAATCTTTTCCAAACCGATGCGGCGATCAATCCCGGAAACAGTGGAGGGCCTCTGCTTAATATGGATGCCAAAGTGGTGGGGATGAACACGGCCATCGACACCACAGCCAGTGGAATCGGTTTTGCCATTCCTTCCAACGACATTGCCACGGTAGTGAAGTCTTACCAGGAATTTGGACGTATTGTGCGACCTTTTGTGGGCGTGCGTTATATCCCCGTGACTCCGGCGATTCAAAAGCGTTTCGCCCTCGACATTGAAACGGGCGTGCTCATTGTTGGAGACCAAAATGCAGGCACCCCAGGTGTCGTGGAGGGCAGCCCTGCGGAAGATGCCGGCCTTAAAGAAGGCGACGTGATTCTGGCGGTGAACGACAAGGAACTCACTCCAAGTTTCTCGCTTTCCAACGCTATCGCAGCTTATCTCGTGGGCGACGTGGTTACACTTAAAGTATGGCGCGATGGAGAAGAACTTTCCATCCAGCTCAAGTTGGAAGAAAGTACTCAGTAGATTTTCCTCGTGAGTTTACTCACCTGGGAGCAAAAGAACGAAGATCATGATCTTCGTTCTTTCTTCCTTGACGTTTACGGTTCATAAACTCACGAGGAAAATACTGGTGTTTTCCTTCTGGGCTGGTGAAGCACTTAAACCTAAAGGAAGCGGAGGAAAAGATCATGCATCTTTTCTGAAGCGCTCCGGTGGTGAAACAACCCAGAAGGAAAGCGGTTCTCAGTAAGGGAAGGGAATGAGCTTATTTCTCTCCTTGTACCTGGCCTCAAACGAGACTCGGGGTAATGCCACACCTATTTTTTTGTAGAACTTGATTTCGTTCCCCTGGAATTTGAAAGCCTTTTGCTCTATCGGGCAAAGGAAAACCTGACTTGAGATGTCCGGATTCGCCTCGGCTACCGCGTCGGGAATCTGGCTGACGTTCAAAGTTTCTTGAGGAAGTTCACTTGTTTTTTGCTGCACGGCCTGAGGGAAATAGTCCTGCGCAAGAGTGTCTTCATAAGGGAAGAGCGAAAACTTTTCCGGGAAAAATTCACCGTACTCGTCGGTCTTCGTCATATGTTCGCGAATTTTTAGGACCAGCGCATCGTATTCTTTTTCCGTGTACTGCTTGTTGAAGATACAAAACTTGGCTTTTTTGAGTCCCACGCAGCCGAAACAGCTTTCGCAAGTCCAGCAGCTTTCGCAGTATTCGAGCGAATTGCTGTACATGCAATAATTGCAATATTTAAGATCGTAACAGTTCGCAATCGTTACCGCTTCAATGCACAGCGCCGTTTTCATCCCGTAGGCATAAAAATCATAGCTGTCTTTCACGTCCACGCTGTTGAGCACGTAGCGGCAGTCTTCACAGTTGGAAATATTGTAGGAATCAGCGCAATTTTTACTGTTGTAAATAGATTCGCCGTTGCAATTTTCGGAGTTCAAAATAATATGGCGCATTTTTGGCCATTGCGCGGAAAATTGCTCCCACACTTGCTTGGCCGCCTGCAATCCCACATAAGAATCGAGGTGGTATTCTTTGATCTTTTGTTTGTATTCTTCTTTGCTGAGTTTTTTATTGAAGAGACAAAATTCCTGACGTTCGAGATTGTAACAAAACATGGAGTTTTTCGTTCCACGGCAATTGCGTAAAAAAGCACTGTCGCTGCAGTTGTCACAGTCATCGGAGAATTTGAGGTTGTAGCAGTTTTTAACATTCACGCATTCATAGCAAAGTTCGGACAGGAGCACATTCGTACAATCCATGCAGTCGCGGCTTTTGTCACCGAAACGGAGGTACATACAATCTTCGTCTTCTTCGGAATTGAAGATGAAATAACAATTGCGGCAGTTTCCACAGTGGTTGGAATATTCGGAATTCTCCTCATTCCCGGCGCTGGCCTTGTGCATGCGGGGCGTTTTGGTCCACAGCTCGGCGAACTGGTCAAAGAAGTTGCGGTTGAGGTCAAATGTTTCCAAGTGTGGCACGTCGTGGAGTTGCTTGTGCCATTCGTCCAAATGAAAAACAGGGAAGGGCGCATCCGGCCGAATATTGGACACGATGTTTTTTCCACTGGCATCGCAGGTCCGTGCATAGAGTTTACGCTCATTGCGGAATGCCAAGCGACGCTTCAAACGATCTTTTGGGCACAGCTTGGGGGCTGGCACACCACGTTTGATGTAGTAGGCTTGGTCCGCGTCGCTGATTTCAAAGCTTTGAGAGCACTGAGGGCAGGTTTGGGTGGAGGTCATACATTGATTATATTAGGAATAAAGAGGGAAGGATAGTTAGGCCTCATCGGTTAGTAAGTTGACGTTCGCAGTATATATGTCTTTATATTTTCGTCAATTGACTGTGTAAAAAGACCCACAAAATCCTTGACTTTTATAATCTGTTAATTTATACTAATTACGATTCTGACGGTTTTTCTCCACACAAATTATTATGATCGAACAACTTCAAAAACTTGGGCTCACCGTTAAGGAAGCAACCCTCTACATGGCTGCCCTCGAGTTGGGGGAGGCTTCACCGGTTTCCACCATCGCAAAAAAAGCGGGGATCAACCGAACCACCGCTTATGATCTTTTAGAGTCTTTGGTGAGGCGAGGGCTCATCATTGGATCCAACCATAAAAAATATCGTTATTATCGAGCTCAAGCGCCTGAAAAATTAGTCGCCTACCTCAAAGAAGAGAGTGAAAAATATGCGCGCTTGGCTGAAGACGCTAAGGAAGTTTTACCCGAGCTCAACACCCATTACCGTGCGCTCACCAATCGTCCCAGAGTTTATTTTTACGAAGGAGATGAAGGTCTTATCCGTGTGTACGAAGAAACGCTCACGTCTTCGGAGGAAATTTTGGCCTATGCCAGCGATCAAGCCAATCAGGAGGCGATTCCTTGGTATTTTCCAAAGTACTACAAGCGCCGAGCGGAGAAAAAAATACCCATTCGAGCTTTATTTCCGGAGGCGCCCAAGAACTGGGAACGTCACGACTTGGACAAAGAAGAACTGCGAAAGAGCCGAATTCTGCCCACCGGAAAACTCAATTTCACGCCGGAAATCAACTTTTTCGACAATAAAATTATGATTGCCGACTGGAAAGGGAAGATCGGCATCATCATCGAAAGTGCGGAAATCGCCAAAGCTTTCAAGCAAACTTTTGAACTCGCTTGGGAAGCCGCAGAAAAATACCACAAGGCACTCGAAAAGAAGCGAAAGACCTAAAAACCGAAGGCTACCGACTTTGGACTGGGACCAATTAAACCTTTACCTATGTCTTCGTAGGGTCGGTAGGACTTATAATCGTAAGTTCCGCCAGGCAGGGGGTACACACAACGGGTGGGATCCGGGCCTTCTTCCGCACTATTCAAGGTCAGCTCATAAAGAGGTACACCTTGTGAGGCATAATCGTTCGCAATGGCAGTGACAAAACTATAACTCCATGCACAGCCTATGTTTTCTTTTTGAACCCTATAGATGAAGTAGAATTGTAGCATTTTTTTCAGCACCGATTTTTGGTTCGGCCTAATATTTAATGCTACGGCGATTTTTTGGGTGTAGGTTTTCAGTAAAGACTCGGCACCTTTTTCGTCCGCCGCCGCTACGTTTTCATAAAATTCGCTTAAAAGTCCCTCGGAGAGTTGATCCATCAGATTTAGATTAAGCTCCCAAGGTTCCAATTCAGTCCTTATCTCGACCGCTGTTGTGTGACCGAATCGTTTTGTCCACGTTACTTTATCAGCCGCTTTTCGTTCACTTTCTATCCGCACGATATGTTCAAGTTCGTGTACCAACAAAGCGAGGTCCAAATAGTTTGAAGAGTCCCAATCCTCACGCAACGTTACCGCAATAAGTGAATTTTTTTCCTCATACTTACGTGGGATTTTACTCGAAGCACTGACCGCCCCTTCCCCTCCAAAAGTGCTTTTTTCTACAATAATTCCTTTTAGATCGGTTCTCATCAGAGCCAACACTTCTTCAAAAGATTTCCTCACTGTTGGGTCCATACCTTCGGCATAAGGAGCGAGTTCTCCGGCGAGATCAGAAGGGTCAAATAGAGGTTTTTGATCGTTCGCAGAAAGAGCAAGTAAGGCAAGCGCTCCGTACTGAAACAACGGAAAGGTCTTTCTCGAAGGCGTTTTAAAATTTTCACTGGTAGTTTTTGGGGCTTCTGTTGCTTTCATAGCCTGTATTAGACTACAAATTACAGTAGAAGTCAATTGGTGGGAGGGCGTGAATCCATAAATTCCTTTCCAGCGTAGGAATTTGATTTTCCTCTTACAAACGTGCTATAAGTGCCCCTTCGGTCTTAATCAATTTAAATATGGCTGGAATCAATGTGCGGCACGTCCAAGAAGGGCTTACCTCATCTCAACCGGGTGAAGGGCAGCAGACGGGATGGTTCCAGGATAGAGTAAGGCAATCTACGGAAGGTTTGGGGGCCATTGACGCGGAGAGAGACTTGAGCGAAGCGATCGACACCGTTTATAGGGCAAGAAATTTGGTCAGACTAAAACTTAGCGGAATTAATGTTGAAGAAGAAAGATTGATTCCACTGGCTGACGATTCTCTTCGAAATGTACCTAAATTGCCGCTTGACGAGTCTTTGATCAAAGGAGTTGCAAAAAGACTTTTTGAGTCTGCGCGAAGAGTACCTGGCGGCAGACTGATGATAGCCGGAAACAAAAGGAACATTCAAATAATGGAAGAGATCGCGCGATTATGTATTGCAGGCGGAACAGAATTTGGAATTGACATTGTTAGTGATGAATTAGAGGCGGCCCTTGTAAATGGAGCTACTGATGAGGGACTGGAAGCTTTAGGAAAGGAATATTGCGATTTCTATTGGGAATATCCCGCAAGAGCGGAAGCTCGAGGTAATCCGGACCCGGACATAAAATTTAATCCCGACAGACTAACGGCATTATCAAAACAGAAGATTCCTTTCATAAGACGACTTCAGGCAGGAGAAATGCATTATTGCCTTACGATTGTTCCAACGCCTGCAGACGCCAGTCTTGATGGGTTGGACTACGAAGCGTATATGAAATTGTTCTTTGAAGCGTGTGACCAACCTTGGAATAAAATTGAAGAAGCGCAAGAAAAGTTGGTAGAAAGATTTGATGCAGGAAAAAAAGTTCATATTACTAACGAGGATGGAACTGATTTGATCATCGATATCGAAGGGATGACATTTGTGAATAGCGTCACTTTGAAAAATGTCCCGGGGTCAGAGGTCTTCTCCGCCCCTGTGAAGGAAGGGGTAAACGGAAAACTGGTTTCAAAAGGAAAATTTAAATATGAGAATTACTCCATAATTGAGGACATTACTTTGGAATTTGAGAATGGAAGAGTTGTAGCATTTGACGCAAGAGTGGGAAGGGACATTTTAGAAAAAATTATCACAGCCGATGACGGCAGAGGGGAGGGCACACGTTTTGCCGGAGAATTTGCCGTTGGCACAAATCCTGGTCTAAGAAGGCATTCTCTAAATGGTCTTTTGGTGGAAAAAATTGGAGGTAGTTTTCATTTGGCCCTGGGTAGTTGCTACAGTTATAAAACCTACAACGGAAAGCCTGTAAAACTCGATAATGGAAACGTGAGCGGTGGTGGTATTCATTGGGATTTAACCACCATGCTTTCCGGAAACAATGGCGAAATGGAGCTGGATGGAAAGGTGATTCAGGTAAACGGCATTTGGGTAGATGAAGCCGGCAATCCTGACGAAAGTCTTAGTGTATTAAATGAGGGGTGGGCCGCCTTACCGGAAGGAGAAAGGCCGGAGTGGTTTAAAAAGGAGGGAGCTTAGTGATAGTGAGACAATCCCTCTAGTGAATTTGGAAGGTAACCAATGCCGCCAAATTCTTTTACGGGAATTGATTTAATCCTTTCTTTAATTGAGGGATTCACATGCGTGATGGTCATTTCGTTTAGACCGCCAATACTCTCACAATCGTCTTCAATTAAAACGTCAGGAATCATCCTCTCGACGATGTCATGGTATCCCTCATCTTTCGTCCTGGAGAACACTTCTCCGCCAGGGAAATCATACCTTTTAAGAACACCTCTTATATCCTCAACTTCGTTTGGAACTGTTCTTGAGGTTAAATATACAATTTCCGCCCCTTGGCCCCGCCAGCTCCGTAATTTTTCGACTGCATTTTTGATTGGTACATAATCAGCATAATCATAAATAGAATCTGCACTTCTATGCATTATCAGGGTTCCCTCGGTAAAAATTAATATTTTCATGTTATTCTAATTCATGCTCTTCATATCCCCGATTTTATCCATTTTAGCCTGAATGTCTGGGGTAACAATAATAGCTTCCGGTTCGCCAATAATAATCCTTGGAGCTTTTATGAAATTTCTTAAAGCATTTTTTATAATCAAGGTAAGGGGTATGCCAAGCTTATCAGCCTGTAAAAAGGCCTTTGATTTTAATTCATCCTCAATGCGAATTGTTAGAGTAGTCATAGCTTGTCGTTGTTATTTCTGTATCCCAATTGTAGTGCACTAACGTTGTTAGTGCAAGGGCAGGAGCGAAGATTCTCAGCATTCGGTAAACAAAATCTGTGCCCGGGCACAGATTTGACCTCAATTTTTGGCTTAAACAAGCCATTTCGTTTTTTGAATTATAATTGGTAAACTTTATAAAGTTTCGTATTTCTGGTGGGCGCTGGGGGATTCGAACCCTCGACCCTCTCGGTGTAAACGAGATGCTCTAACCAGCTGAGCTAAGCGCCCTAATTATGAGTCGCCTGACGGCGACGTAAGACAGGAGCAAACTGGGCTTCGCCCAGTATGGTGCACAAGAGAGGACTTGAACCTCCACCCCGATTAAACTCAGGACCAGCACCTCAAGCTGGCGCGTCTACCATTTCGCCACTTGTGCAGACATTTTGCCAGGGACCCTCGCAGGTGCTCGGGTCTAGCCAACGCATTTTAGCGTATCTTGCGGAGAGTACAAGTTTTTTTGTATGATGTATTTACTCGGCGCCAAACAATATGGTTGAAAAAATCCTGTTTCTGCAGAACCTGGGCCTTGCCCTGCTTTTGGGAAGTCTCATCGGCTTGGAGCGTGAAAGAGATCATCATAAGGCTGACGCCCACGAATTTGGGGGGATTCGAACGCTCTCGCTCGTCAGTGTTTTGGGGTATTTGGTGTTCATGTTATTTTCGGATTCGGTGCTGTTTCCGGTCGTTACGGCCGGTTTTTTACTGCTGCTTGTTGCGTCTTATGTGATGTCCTCGTATTTGGGTAAAACTACCGGGGCAACCACTGAAATTGCGGGCTTTTTTACGTATTTTATCGGAGTTTTGATGGGGATGGGGGAGACGCTCATCGCCACGGTGATTACTTTGGTGGTGGTTTTACTGCTTTACTTTAAGAAAACTCTGCACGCTTTCGCTCATCGGGTTGAAAGAAAGGAACTCTACGACACCATTAAGTTCATCGCCATTGTGTTTGTGGTTCTGCCGCTGCTGCCTAACATCGTGTATGGGCCGCTCGACGTGCTCAATCCTTACCAGATTTGGCTCATGGTGGTGCTGATCTCCACGATTTCTTTTGCCAGTTACATCGCCATTAAGATGCTTGGACCCAAGCGAGGAATTGGAGTGGGCGGCTTTCTTGGGGGACTCATTTCTTCCACGGCGGTTTCTTTGAGTTTTTCAGGTTTGAGTAAGAAAAATCCCAAGGTGGTGAATCCTTTTGTTTTCGCGATTTTAGTAGCTTCTTCGGCTATGTTTTTCCGCGTTTTGGTAACTGTTTCGGTCTTGAGCGGTGAGCTTCTGGAAATTATTGCCCTTCCTATGATTTTAATGGGCGTCACCGGGCTGTTTTTTGCAGGTTATTTCTGGTTTCAGAAAGATGGCACGGTGCAGAAACGCGTTAGTGATAAGGGTCTGGATTTTAAAAGTCCTTTTCAATTGTGGCCGGCCGTTCAATTCGGGTTGATTTTCGCCGCCTTGCTCTTTATTTCCAAATTTGCGTCCGATTATTTTGGAGATCGAGGGGTCTACTTCACCGCCTTTTTCTCAGGAATTTTTGATGTGGATGCCATCACGGTTTCCATGGCCAATCTTCATAAGAGTGGAGGATTAAGCGCGATCGCGGCTTCCACCGGCATTGTGATTGCTACTTTGACCAACACCCTCTCCAAAGGTGCTATTGTTTTATTTCTTGGGGGCAAAAGCGTGGGGTGGCGGGTTTTACTGGCTTTAATCTTGACGGCAGGAGTAGGCTTGGCGACCCTGTTCCTTTTTATTCCTGAATACTATGGTTTTATTGCAATCTAGCATGGTTCCGCTGGGCAGTTCTGCGCCTGATTTTAACCTGAAGGGGATCGACGGAAGGCGGCACTCCTTGAACACTTACGCGGACAAAAAGGTGTTGGTGGTGATTTTTATGTGCAATCACTGCCCTTATGTGCAGAAAATCTGGCCTGATTTAGTGGCGCTGGAGAAGAAAATGCCCGAAACCGTGCAATTTGTGGGGATAAATTCGAATGCGAACCCGGCCTATCCGGAAGATTCTTTCGAGAAAATGAAGGAATACGCCGCCGCGAAAGGGCAAGAGTTCCCTTATTTATATGACGTCGAACAAAGCGCCGCCAAAGCTTACGGCGCCCAATGTACTCCGGACATCTTCGTCTATGGGGAAGATCGGACGCTTGCGTACCGCGGCGCTTTCGAAGGCCTGGAGAGTGCCATCCAAAGCCTTTTAGAAAGGAAAAAACCTATCCCAGGCGGAGCCCAGTCGCCCTCCATGGGTTGTTCTATTAAGTGGGCCTAAATCCGCCTAAGCCTGAATAAACTTGGCCAAGGTGTATTTATCGCGCCCTACGCGAGCGAATTGAATCTTGTTTTTCAGGTTGAGATAAATAGTGATGGTCTTCACATGACGTTGATCCAGCACCGCTTTGGTGATTTCATCGCGGCTGCGGGGGAGGCCGTCGGCCAGAATTTCGCTGATCACATTCACCACGGTACCTGTCTTATAACCCCAATCTTTGAGGGCGTAAATTCCTCGTCCAATCAGGATGAAATTTTCGTTTCGGATGAGCTCGTTGTGTACGGCTTGAACATTCACGTGCTTGCCGTCAAACTTCCCGGCTCGAATCAGTTCCGCAATTTTTTCGAAGTGAAGAGGCTTCTTTTCTCGGTGAAAAATGAAGAAGATTTTGTCCCGCAGCGTGCGAGGATGAATATGGCGCCAAACGTAGAGTCCCACGCCATTTTCGGTAAACTTGCAGTCCTTGGAAACGCGCAGAATGTTGGCGACCGTGTTTTCCGGAAGAGGTGTTTTCAGATTTTCATTCACTTTCTCAGCCAACTTGTCGATGGTCAGCACGTGTTTGGCCTTTTGCAAAATCCTGCTTACGGAACCGGCCACTTTTTTGATGGCATCTTCGCTGAATACCGCAATACGCCAATAGGGATGATACTTCAGCGTGTTGGATTTGAAATGAATGTCCGAATCCAGGCTAAGCGCCAAATGTAGATCTTGGATTTCCTGATCGGTCACATTGGGCAAAATGCGCATGAGCAACTCTTTAAAGTAACTATCACAGGCGACCCCTCCTTCTTTTTCGAGGAGAGCCTTCCCAAACTCCGTCAGGATTTTAATGTTGGTATTTTGTGCATTTCTCTCAAGTTTTCGTAGCGCCGTTTTCTCAATTTGTCGCACACGTTCGCGCGTCACCCCAAAATGTTCCCCAATTTCTTCCAAAGTCCGTTTCTTGGTATCCAGCGCAAAACGATTTTTAATGATGTATTTTTCCTTATCCGAAAGGACAATCAGCAAGTTCTGCACCAATTCGTGCAGCTTAATCTGCTGGGGCGTCATCTTACTGTCGAAGGTGAAATTTGTGGTGTTAACCATTTTGACAGTTGTTAGGGGTTTACCCGTAAAAGTCATATTTTATATGATTTTTACAACCAGCAGTATCAAATAATTTGACAAAATTGTAAATAGCTAGCAGCTAATTTGGTGTTGTCAGAATTGTTGACAGGATTAGGGTTTTAACCCCAAATATTCTTTGTCCTCAGGTGAAAGTAGGTTCTTTTCCAAGAGTCTTGCATATTCGAAGCCCAAATTAAAAATTGCCCTTTGAGTATCTGCTATATTTTTGTTTTCAATAATTACACCTATCTCGTCTTGATGAGAGATGATGGCGACTTTATCGTCGTAAATATTAATTTCATTTTTGAAAGGGAAGCGGTCCTTTGGAATCAGATACACTTCCCTTAATTCCTCTCCCCCCCTTTTCTTAAAATTTATCCCGATGGAGTCGTAACAAAATATACCTTTTAGCCATATTTTTCTTTCAACTTTTCTCTTGATATAGGAGGGGTAATAATCCTTAAGGAGTCCCATAGCAATATCTGGATTTGCCCAACAGAGTAATTCCGTTGAGGTGGTTAGGGTGTCCTCCATTATTTTTATGACACCTTCCGCCCCCTCGTAAATTGAAAGTTGTGGGGTAATACTGTATCGACTATGTAAATTAAGCAATTCAGGTAGAACTTCTTCAAGTTGATGCACTTTGTTCCTTTGGCCTTCCAGTAAAAGCTTTGGATGAATGGCCCTATAGTAGCCGTTTCCCCCCCTTTTAAAATGACTAACAAGACCCTTTTTTTGAAGTTGCTCAAGAACTACATATGTTGTCGGCCTCTTTACTCCTGATTTTCTTGAAATTGAGCTAGGTAGCGATTCATTTAGCTCTAAAAGCGCTAAATAAATTTTAGATTCCTTCTCATTTAGACCTAAATCTTTGAGTGCTTCGCTAAGCGGTGAATTATTTGACATAAGCCTGCAATTGGCTCACCATACTAAGGCATTCTTTCGACGATGTCCAATCTTGACAGAATTACTTTTTTAGTGTTTGCTGAGATACAAGCTAAATAAATATTGTATTTTATGAGCTGGCATCTTTATCTCATCGACATACTCTGATATGGCTGAAAGAGTAAGTATAGTTGAATCTATCATCGCTGGGGACATGTTATTCTGCGATGCGAGGCGTCCCGGAAAGATTGACCTTCAGCATACTGCTTTTCAAGAGGCGATGAGAGCGGTTGCAAAAAATCTAGCGAATTTAGACTCAAACGCGGACAGACATCTTGGCAGGGTCCTTTTCATGTTTGATCAAGTTGGTAGTTGGAGAAACCACATAGCAGAGGGAACCTCCAGAAAGGGCGCCCGATCTCCTCACTTAACTGACCTTTCTCCAAATTTTGTATTTTCGCTACAGGGTGTGGCGAGGCAATTTGGGGTTGATCCTAGTATCATTGAAGCCGTACCCGAAGAAAAACTGAGAGCTGTGATTAAAGACTGTTTACATGAATCAGAAGCTGATTCTGAAAGACTAGCTCGTTGGAGGGGGCTTGGGGTGTATGAACTGCAAGATAGAAGGGAAGAGATTCTTCAGGCTTGTGACGAAGAATGTTCTATCGATGAAGATGCTGGCGGACGTTCGGAAAATGAAAGTTCTTCGGCCCAGAAAGAAGTCGTGCTGTGCAGAGGAATAGCCTCTGCACTTTTTCGAAGAGCGTCTACAACGAGACCGACTCCCGATCGGCAAGTGGATGTTGTAAAGGCTTTTTTTGCAGCGGATCCACAAGTATCTAATAGGGTGAGATTGCCAATTATCTTAGACGGTGCAGTCTTTGCACAAACTGAATTAGACGTGAAGTCAGAAATAAGGGTATATTTTTATACACCTATCTCAACATTGGGCGCTGCTGCAGCACCCGAACAAATTTGGATCATGCGTGGGGGAGCTACCACAGAGATTAAGTAGTCATCAAGGTTTGACGAGATAAAGAAGAGTTATGCCTTTTGATCATCGATGTTCATTGCGTCGGAACAAGTAAGATTCTCTTTTGTTGGAAAGCCTCTTTCTAAAATTTTTGCGTATGCAAATGCAAAATTAAAGATGGCTCTTTGAGTGTTTGCGATAGCTTCATTCTGTATAATCACGCCCAAATTATCCTTATGGGAAATAATACTCACTTTGTCATCGTAAACATTGATTTCATTTTCAAAGTAAAAATACTCCTTTGGTATTAAATGTACCTCTCTAAGCTCTTGCTTACTTCTTTTCTTAAACTTCAAGCCCGTCTCGTCATCCAAAAAAAGACACTTATTCCAAACACCTCGTTTAATTTTCTTCGCAAGGTAGCTTGGGTGATAGTCTCTTAGAAGGGTATTCACGGCTAGATCAGCGTTCGACCAACACAATAACTCTCCTTTCGCCGTCAAAGTATCTTCCATTATCTGGATGAGGCCCGCTTTTCCCCTGAAGACCGACATCTGAGGGATATTGGCGTAGTCTTGGTATAAAGAAAGTAACTCAGGAAGTGATCCCTTCAAATCTTTTAGAGAATCTTTAATAATTTCATTTTTCTCAAGTTCGAGATTTACAAAATTTGAGGGGTCAACTGCTCTGAAATAGAGATGCCCGTTCTTCTTTATATTACTTAGCAGGCCTTTCTCCTGTAGTCCTTGAAGAATGAGGTAGGTACTTGATCGCTTAACCTTGGAGATTCTGGAGATTACTCCGGGAAGAGCTTCATTTAACTCTAAAACGACCAGGTAGATTTTAGCCTCTTTTTCGGAAAAGCCGATGTCCAGTAATGTTTTGAGTATTTTACTTTTATCAATCATTTTTTCTGTGTTAGGGTGCCGCCTTTACCTCCAGATTTAAGATAAGCAAGGTCTTCTTTTGTTAAAAGGTCCTTTTCCAGGATTTTTGCGTATGCGAATGCAAGGTCAAAGATAATTCTCTGAGTGTCGGCTATGCTTTGATTTTGGATGATTACACCGACCTCGTCATTATGAGAAATAATGGCTACTTTGTCGTCGTAAATGTTGATTTCATTCTTGAAGGGGAATCGATCTGCTGGAATTAAATATACCTCCCTAAGTTCTCGATCGCCCATTTTTTTGAAATCCAAGCTTCGTTTTTCGTATGGGAATATTCCCTTAAGAAAAACCTTATTTTTGACCTTTTTTCTAATGTAAGTGGGGTAGTAGTCCTCTAATACTGTATGCACGGCAACGCTAATATTGGCCCAGCAGAGTAGTCCTGTAGAAGTTGTCAAAGTATCCTCCATTATCTGAATCAGGCCCGCTTTCCCTTTAAAAACTGACATTTGAGGGGTTACGGTGAAGTCTTTGTGGAGGAGGTTGAGTTCGGGGAGGATTTTTTCGAGGGAATTGAGTTGGTTTCTTACTTCCTCGTACTTTTTACGTTGGTTCTCGATGAGAAATTCAGGTCTACAGGCTTGGAAATAGAGATGGCCGCCTCGTTTGATGTGGCTGACGAGGCCTTTCTTTTCGAGTTGTTCTAAAATCAGATAAGTGGTGGAGCGTTTTATCCCGGAGATTCGTGCTATGGCTCCGGGCAAAGCTTCATTCAGTTCCAGTATTGTAAGATAAATCCGTGCCTCTTTATCGTTGAACCCGATGTTTTGTAGAATTTGTAGGAGTTCTTTTTGCTCAACCATAGCTGGAATTATATATCCAACTGATACCCTAAACAAGGAATGGTGCGGATGATGGGCTTGGAGCTGAAAGGCGCAATTTTTTTGCGGAGGCGGCTGACGTAAACATCAATAGTGTTTTGAGCGACATAATCACGGCGGTCCCAAACATAATCGATAATGTAGTCGCGGCTGATGATGCGTCCGTTGTTGAGAAGGAAAAGTTCGAGCAAATAGAATTCTTTACGGGAAAGTTCAACGCTTTGATCCTCAAATTTGACGCAGCGGGACGTGCGATTGAGGATGATTTGGCCGATGCGTACTTCCTGTGGAGGTGAGGATTTTTGAATGATTTCGCGGATAAAAACCGGCATTTGGGAAAGGAGGATAGATTCGTCCAGAAAAATGGACTGACGGAGTAGCTTGCTTAGTGGTTTTTCTTTAAAAAAGATTTTTTCACTTTGGTTGAAAAGAATGAGAGGAATGTTAGTGTTGATGTTTTTAAGGAATTTGGTGAGTAGCTCCCATTGTTCTTTGATGAGCGGATGTGGAAAAAGCAGGGCATCGGCTTCAAAATGAGCGTCGTAAGAAAGACTTAAAGGCGAAACAACCAAACTGGTGAAGTTGTGGCGTTTGAGCGCGCAGCTAAGCGTGGAGCCTTGCATGAGATGGGGAGTGACAATGAGGGTGTGCATAGAAAGTGGAGCTAAGGACTTTAAGCGTAGACTGACAGTCAAAATTTTGAAAATAGGAAAGGGAGCTCTCTCGATCAAAATCGCGTTGTTGTGGCCTTCACAACACCCCTTCGGGGCTAAACTGTCATTCAACACTGACGACAGTATCTGCTTTACAAAAAATGGCTTGTGTATCTATGCTTTGGGCACATTTCGCACTGCCATGTTCAATGAAAGTCTTACTCAACTAGGTCTTTCGAAGAAGGAAGCACTGCTCTATTTGCTGCTCCTTCGAAATGGTCCTTCACCCGCAAGTTTGTTGGCCAAGCGACTTGGGATGAAACGCGTCTCCCTTTACCCCATCTTGGAGGCTTTAGGGCTGCACGGGCTCGTCAGTTTTGAGCAAACCCCACTAGGAAGGCGTTATATTTCTCATGATCCGGTTTGCCTGCTGGATTTACTGGAGCGTGAAAACGCGGACATTAAATACCGCATGGACTTGGCAAAACAATGCGTGCAGCAACTTCGTGAGCTCATCGTTTGGAAGTCTTAATATTTAAGGTATACATCACTAATGAGATCAAAAAATAGCAGTTCGATCACGGTCAAAGACATTCAAATTTCTGTAACGACTCTTAATGAGGCTGATTATATTTGCCTGACAGACATGGTAAAAGGTTTTGACAATCGACTCATCCTAATAGTGAGCTGGTTACGGTCCAAGTCAACGATAGAGTTTCTTGGTACATGGGAAGTCATGAATAATCCAAGATTTAATTCTATCGAATTCGATAGAATTAAATCTGAATCGGGTTCAAATAGATTTATCCTGACTTCGAAAAGATGGATTGAAAATACGAATGCCATGGGAATTATCGCTAAGACAGGGAGGTATGGGGGTACATATGCTCATAGAGATATTGCTTTCGAGTTTGGATCATGGTTGAGTCCAGAATTTAAACTGCTTTTGATCAAGGAATTTCAAAGACTGAAGGAAAAAGAACAGCGACTAGAACAATGGGATTATAGAAGATTTCTCTCGAAGGTGAATTATAGAATTTTAACAGATAGCGTTAAAGAAGTCCGAATACCAAAAGCCACACTTCCTAAAGAAAAAATGGGGGTTATTTATGCCGAAGAGGCTGATTTGGTGAACGTTGCTTTGTTCGAAATTACGGCTGCTGATTGGAGAAAGGAACATCCAGAAGATACGAAGGGAGGCGCTAATATAAGAGATCACGCATCCATACAAGAATTAACGGTCTTGTCTAATTTGGAAAGTATAAACTCTCTCTTGTTGAGAGAGGGAAGGGGGCAATACGAGAGGTTAGTTGTAATGAGAAAAGTGGCCATTGATCAACTTAGATCTTTGTCTGCGATGGCTCGGCGCAGGCTCATCGGGCCTTCCGAATAAGAGAACTAAATCTCTCTTGGAGGGGCGATGATTTCGATTTCCTGCTTTAAAAAGGGGTGGAAGAATTTGGTTTTCCAAGAGTGGAGAAAGAATTCACCTTTGCCTTTTTTGGCGCGTTGCCAGTTGTTGTTGAAAGTACGGTCGCCGTAATCGCGGTCGAGAATAAGAGGATTTCCGATCATGGCCAAGTGTTGGCGGATTTGGTGTTTGCGGCCGGTTTCAATGCGCACTTCCAGTAGAGCGGCATGAGCCATCTTTTTAAAAGTTTTGTAATGAGTGACGGCGGGGACTTTTCGTTCACTGCTGCGGGCCCCCAAGGGAATTCGGATAGTCCCTTCCAATTGTTTAGGCACCCACTTCACCAAGGCAAGATAGGTTTTTTCGGTTCGAGGGTCTTGAAAAATAGCTTCGAGCTGCTCGCGGTCGCGGGGAAATTTTCCAATAAGAAGAATGCCGGAAGTGTCACGATCCAGGCGGTTCAGTAAATAAGGTTTGTATTCCTTGCCTTCGCGCGCGGCCCACTCGCGGAGCTGACCTTGCAAAGTTCTGTATTCCGGAATATTCGGCGCAGGCACCGAAACGAGACCCGCCGGCTTATTCACAGCCAGCATGTGCTCATCTTCGTATAGAACGTCAATGGGAATCTTATAGACCACTCAGGGTAAAATACTCGTGGAGGTCTTTACCGTCAATTGTGGCAACAACGGTACTACCCACCGGGGCATTGGCTTTTATAGTCTGTATGATTTGCTCTTCAATACGAGGATCGTCACAAGTCCCACCGGAGACGATACTTCCGCTAAGGGTCACTTCCACTGCGGCACTTTCCGTATCTGAGCTGGTCAAAATTACAGAATCCACTGTGACGTCCGATTGATACAGCGCGTTGTAAAGACCGGACTCTCCGTAATCGGATCCTTCAATAGCAAATAAGGACTCTAAAGCGGCCTTAATTTTTCCGGCCTTGCTATTACTGCTCACATCTTTCTCCACCATTTGGACCCTGTCTCCACAGCCAATAATTCCATCACCCGCCGCAGTGCCATCACCCAAAGCCACCAAAGCGACTTCCACCGTGGAAGTGAAAAAGGTGGTCGTTTCAGGTTCGTCGATAAGGGGAAGGTCAGATTCTATTGGGCTTGTCTGGCAGGCGAGCAAGAACAAGCTGAGGAGAAGGATTTTTTTCATATTTAAAATAGGGATACGTAAGTTAGGACGCTTGGAGGGTATTATCTCTTACCGTGTTTTTTCTTCTTTTTTGCGCTTTTTTTTGGCATGACCACGGGCATAGGCATTTCGCAGGAATCGTCGGAGCAGCAGCAACCGTGTCCGCGAAACATCATCAGTTTGAGACCGGTGACTACGAGAATGCTGGGCCAAAGATAATTCCAAGTTTCAGCGGGAACAAGGTCGAAGCGTTGGAGGAGCAAAACGGCTCCAATTACAAATGCTACGAGACCGAGCCAAAGATGACTGTCACGTGAAGAGGAATCGCACATAGGGGGCGTGGTTAGGAGTTTAAGTAATCTTATTGTGCTCTTGAAAAAAGTTTTTGCAAGCGCGTGACCTTGCCAAGATTTTGTGATATACTATTAGTACTTAATACTACATTCTAACCCTTATCTTTCTATGGCAGACTCAAACCAAAACCAAAATGCCGGCCAACAAGGCCAGCCACAGCTTCAGGTCAAAGTGCCTGATGACGTTCAAAAAGGAACTTATTCAAATGCGGTTTCTGTAAACGTGAACTCCAATGAAGTGGTTCTCGATTTCGGATACCTGCTTCCCAACACACCTGCACCTATTATCGAAGTGGTGAGCCGTGTGAACATGAATCAACGTACGGCTGAATCCTTCCTTAATGTACTTGCCGGAGCGATGGATGACTTCAAAAAGAAACAAGCTCAAATGGCGGCGCAGCTGGCTGCGCCGGTTGCCCCTCAGGCCACTCCTGCGGCTCCTCAGCAACCCATGGGACCCATGCCGGAAGCTCCAATACCTCCGTATCCCGCTAATGCGTAAGTCTTGCACGGGGGTCTTTTTTTAGGCATGCTGCGTCTATGCGCGCAGTGGTTCAACGAGTCCTTGAGGCTCGCGTTATCGTCAATAAAGAAACCGTGGGTCAAATAGGGCCCGGTTTGTTGGTTTATCTTGGGGTGCAAAAAGGCGATAGCAACGACGACATGCTGTGGACTGCCGAGAAAGTGATTAGGATGCGCATTTTTCCGGATTCGAAAGAGCACATGCAGTATCCGGTGACCGAAATTGCGGGCGGGATTTTGGTGATTTCACAATTCACTTTGTGTGCGGATGTGAATAATGGGGCGCGGCCCGATTTTCATTTGGCGGAAAATCCCGCGGAAGCCGAAGCCATGTATGAAGCTTTTGTTTTATATCTGTCGGGGAAGGGGGTTCCGGTGCAAACGGGTCAGTTTGGAGCAATGATGCGTGTGGAAAGCGTGAACGACGGTCCGCTCACGATACTCCTTGATTCAAAGGAGAAAGTCGCTTAAGATTGCAGCATGCCAAAAATGGACGAAGTCATGTCACTCTGTAAACGACGCGGTTTTGTGTATCCGGGCAGTGAGATTTATGGCGGACTTGCGAACACCTGGGACTACGGACCTTACGGGGCCGTTCTTAAACGAAACATTTTAAACCTGTGGTGGAAGACTTTTATTGAAGATCGTGATGACATGCTGGGGCTCGATAGCGCCATTTTGATGAATCCCCGTGTGTGGGAAGCTTCCGGTCACGTGGCAAATTTTGCGGATCCTTTGATGGACTGCAAAAACTGCAAAGAACGTGTGCGTGGGGACAAACTTTTGGAAGAACATTTAAAAGAAACCATTGCCGGGCTCAGCAACGATGAAATTTATGATCGCATCATGGACGAGAAAGTCCCATGCCCCAAATGTGGAAAGGTGAACTGGACTCAACCTCGCGCTTTCAATCTGATGTTTAAGACTTATCAAGGGGTGATTGAAGACACGGCGGAGCAGATTTACCTCCGTCCGGAAACGGCGCAGGGAATTTTTGTGAATTTCAAAAATATTCTGGATTCCATGCGAGTTCGTTTGCCATTTGGAGTGGGTCAGTATGGGAAATCCTTCCGAAACGAGATCACGCCGGGGAACTTTATTTTCCGCACGCGTGAATTTGAGCAGCTCGAAATTGAATATTTTGTGCGGCCCGAAGATTCTGAAAAGTATTTCGATCAATGGGTGGAAGATTTCAAAAAGTTTTTTGCCGCGCTTGGAGTCTCCGAAAGTAAATTGCGCCTCCGTTACCACGGGAAAGAAGAACTTTCGCACTACTCCTCCAAAACAGTAGATTTTGAGTACGAGTACCCCTTTGGCTGGGGAGAATTGATGGGAATTGCGCACCGTGGAACTTATGACCTCGATCAACACACCAAGTTTTCAGGGGAAAAACTGCAATACCGTGATCCGGTGACCAATGAAGTGTTCGTGCCGCACGTGGTGGAACCGGCCCTCGGCCTTACTCGCAGCGTTTTGATTGTTTTGCTGAGCGCTTATGAAGAGCAGGAACTCGAAGATGGCGAAAAACGCACAGTATTGCACTTCATGCCTGCTATCGCTCCGGTTCAAGTGGCCGTTTTTCCTCTGCAAAAGCAACAAAGCGAACCGGCAACGGAGCTTTACAAGCAGCTTAAAAAACAATTCCGTGCCGAATACGACGAAAACGGCGCCATCGGTAAGCGCTATCGTCGTCAGGATGAGATCGGGACGCCTCTTTGTATCACTTATGATTTTGATTCCGATACAGATGCTTGCGTCACGGTTCGAGATCGCGACAGCATGAAACAAGAACGGGTGAAGATTGAGAAGGTGGAAGGGTACCTGAGGGAGAGGTTGTAAAGAGGGGGGTAGGGTTGTGAAATCTCGGGTTTTCTGCTATAATTATAAGATTAAAAACAAATAAAAACGTATGGCACCGCTTCTGGCTAGTCTGGCAACGACATGGGAAGGCCTAAAACCCCTTATTTTACAGGCTTATCTTTGGGTGGATGGAAACTGGAATTGGGTGGTTTTAGAGCTATTTGTGCTTTTGGTAGCGCTGCGCTTGATACCGTGGAGCGTTAGGCAGTTTTATGAATACTGGGTATCGAGTAAGCGCGTGTTTATTCAGATTACGATGCCTCGTGAAGAGTCGACCAAGGACAAGGAAAATGCGACGGAAAAGGATTTCCGCGAACGAGTTGGGATTATGGAACAGCTTTATCGTGCCATGCATGAGATTCGGGAGCTCAGTTTGGGTAACCGCATTATGGTTTGGTTCTTTAAGCGCGATACGATCTCTTTTGAAATCCATGCGCATCACAAGGACATCACTTTTTATGTTTCGGTTCACCCGTACTACAGCGAAATTCTTGAAAAACAGATTACGTCCTATTACCCCAGTGCTTCGATAGAATACGGGAAGCCCGAGAGTTTGCAGCCTAAAGAACTGGAAAAGACAAACACGCTGAAGGGTTATTATCTCTATTTAAAACGGCTGAACTGGTATCCGCTTAAGACTTATAAAACAATTGAGAATGACTCTTTGAATGATTTCACCAACGTGCTTTCGAAACTGCAAGAGAATGAAAGGGCCATGATCCAAATCATGATTCAGCCCCGTTCCGCAAAGTGGCAGGAGGAAGCAAGGAATTTTGCGGTAGCTCTTTTTAAAAACAAAAAGCCGGAAACGCACGGTTTCCTCCGAAAATTCTTTGGAATATTTTCCTGGCTGTTTACCGCTACGGTTTTTGGCTACGATACGGCGGAAAAGGACAGCCCTCCGCCCGGAGCCAAGACCGGAGATTCCTATGTTCGTATGCTTCAGACCGACGAAGAGTTGGCCAAACATGTGGGAGAAAAATGTGGCCAAGTGGGCTTTGACACGGTTATTCGCATTATGGCTTCGTCCGACAAAGGAGAAAGTCAGTGTGACAGCATTCTAAACGGGCTCTTTGTTGCCTTCAACGTCACTAAGGACGCGGCTTCCAACTGGTTCCAGGCGCGACGTCTCATCCCGATTGATTCCATTAATAACCCGATTTTGAACGGGTCAATGCAGGCTCGTGCCTTTAAATTCGGGGAAAAAATTTCAATTTTAAACCCGGAAGAATTGGCCTCGCTTTTCCACTTTCCGAATAGCCGTTACAACTACACACCGATTATTAAATGGCTTTCCTACAAAGTATTGCCCGCACCCACGGATCTTCCGGAAGAAGGAATTTTGCTGGGTTACAACGTTTATCGTGGGGCTAAACGCGAGGTTCATTTCAAGAAAAACGATCGCGCCCGTCACCACTATATTATTGGACAAACCGGAACAGGTAAATCCGCCTTTCTCAGTTACATGGCACGCCAGGATATAATCAATGGGGAAGGAGTTTGTGTGATTGATCCGCACGGGGATTTGATTGAAGAACTTTTGCAGTTCATTCCAAAGGAGCGCGCTAAGGACGTGATTATTTTCGATCCGTCCGACATGGAGCGGCCCATGGGGCTGAACATGCTTGAGGCCAAAACCCCCGAGCAGCAAGATATGGCCTCCAGTCAGGCGACGGAAATTTTCATCAAGATATTCGGAGACGAAATTTTTGGACCGCGTATCCAGCACTATTTCCGCAATGCGTGTTTGACGTTGATGGAAGACCCGGATGAAGGGGCTACGCTCATTGATGTGCCGCGAATTTTTGTGGACGACGAGTTTATGCGTTACAAAGTTTCGAAGGTAAAAAATCCAGTGGTGAAATCGTTCTGGGAACATGAGTATGCCAGCACGGGAGATCGTGAAAGGCAGGAAATGATTCCGTACTTCTCGGCAAAATTCGGGCCGTTTATTACGAACTCAATCATGCGTAATACTATTGGACAAGCGAAGTCCGGCTTCAACATTCGTGAAGTGATGGATAATAAAAAGATTCTTCTGGTAAACCTTTCAAAGGGTAAACTGGGGGCTCTTAATACGCAGCTGCTCGGTCTGGTGCTGGTGGCTCAAATTCAGCAGGCGGCTATGGGTCGCGTGGATATACCGGAAGCCGATCGTAAAGATTTTTACCTTTACGTGGATGAGTTCCAAAATTTTGCCACGGACACGTTCTGTTCCATTCTTTCTGAAGCTCGAAAATACAGACTGTGTTTGATTATGGCTCACCAATATATCGGGCAGCTCACGGTTTCTAAATTCGGACAAACCAGCACGCAAATCCGCGATGCCGTGTTTGGTAACGTGGGCACGCTGCAATCCTTTAAAATTGGTGCGGAAGATGCCGAATACCTGACCAAAGAATATGCGCCGGTACTTACGGAGCAAGACGTCATTGGTATTTCTAATTATAAGGCCTACATAAAACTCAACATAAACAGTTCCACTTCGCGTCCGTTCTCGCTTGAAACCATTTGGGATATGACAAAGGCGAACCCCAAAGTGCGCGACGTGGTGAAGCAGTACTCACGCATGAAATATGGCCGAAAGAAACTTTTTGTGGAACAAGAAATTGCGGCACGCATCGGAATCGACATGAATGATCTTGGCGCGGACGTTAAACCCGACTACACTGCAGAGGTAAATCTGGCCGCCCCTGCGGCCGACCCTCAATCTCCTATCCCGCCTACGCCCAATGGAGCAGCCTGAAGAATATAATGTAATCCACATCGGTCCCGAACTACAATCGGTGGATGCGGTGTTTGTGAAGCAGGCCAAGCGAAGCAAGCTGGTGAGCATGGCGGCTTTTGTGTCAGTCGGGATAATGATGTTTGGACTCATTTTCGTGAATGCTTCTTTAAAGGCTTCGCTCGGAGAACAGCAAAAGCAAATTACGGGGCTCATCGATGAAGTGGGGCAACTCAGTCAGACGAACTTCAGTCTTTCCGAGCAAGTGAGTTCGCAGGAAGGCGTGCTTCAATCCATTGAAGATGATTTTTCAAGTTTGGGTGAGGCAATTCAGTCGGGCGACAGTTCCGGCATTCAAAATGTTTTTTCCGGTATCTTGTCCCGCGTAGCCACAGAAGGTCAGACGACGGTAAGTTTATCCGGCGAAGCTCCTGTCGAAACCATTGATGATAATACTTTCGATGTATTGGTACTTGGGACCAACGGCGCGCACACGGATACTATTATCGTGGCGAGCATCAACGTTGAAAAAAAGAAAATTTCTTTGTTCTCCATCCCGCGCGATCTCTATATCAACGGCCGACGAATCAATGAATATTACACGTATTATGGAGTAGAGCAGCTGGGTAGAATGGTTTCATCGGTGACGGGTCTTGAAATGGATCAGTACGTGCAAGTGGACCTGAAGGGTTTTGAGGAAATTGTGGATATTTTGGGCGGGTTGGATGTTTATGTGGCAGAGTCTATTTATGATGGGTTGTATCCGAACGGGAATGGGGGCTACAGCGCTTATTCCATTGAAGCGGGTCAATATCACATGACCGGCGAAGAAGCCCTGCGTTACGCACGCAGTCGCAAATCCACTTCCGACTTTGATCGTGCCGAACGCCAACAGACCATTTTGTCGGCCATACGCACCAAAGCCATTCAGCTTGACGGCGTAATGGGGATGAAGGAGCTCACGAAACTCTTCCAAACTGTCATTGAAAACACCACCACCGACATCGATTTACTCGACCTGGTTGGCTATTACTATGATTATCAGGGTTACGACCTCAACACGGGTTTTGTGCTCACCAGCGGGAATTACCTGTTCTCTCTCATCAACGAAAGCGGGGCTTATATTTTGCTTCCCAGAGGCGAAAATTTTTCAGAAATTCATAAGGTGATTTCTGAACTTGTAAACTAAAAGAGCGGCTGCTAGAGTGCCTTGGTCATGATTTCGAAAACAACTTTTGTCATTGTCGATTTGGAAACCACAGGGCTGCACGCGGGGCTGGATAGTATTGTGGAAGTCGCTGCGGTGAAAGTGGTTGATGGAGAGGTGGTGGGTGAGTGGGACAGTATGGTGAATCCCGGAGTTTTTCTACCGCTGGAATGTACTCAAATTACGGGGATTACTACCGAAATGGTGCAGGATTCGCCGCTTTTTGCGGACATCGTGGATGACTATTTAAATTTCATTGGCAGTGATTCTGTATTTGTGGCTCACAATGTGGAATTTGATCGCGAGTTTTTAAATAAGCAGCTGGAAAAAATGCAGCGACCCATGCTGCCCAATCCTTACCTTTGCACGTTCAAACTCGCGAAATTAGTGCATCCCAATTTGTCTAAATATGGTCTGAGCAGTTTGTGCACCGCTTTTGGAATCGAACTTCCTCAGGCACACCGCGCTTTGCACGATGCCCGCGCCACCGCTCAATTATTGGTCAAATTTTTGCGGGTTTTGCAAAACGGCGGCCTCAAAGACGTAAAAGACATTCCCCATATTCAAAACCTGCCCAAAGAAACGAGCAAGAGTGCGGACGGGCAAGTGAGTTTGTTCTAATTGGTTGCGTATATAAATGCTCCACATTATAATTGTGACGGTTTAAAAAATCATATGCCTAAACTTCTTGAAAAAATCGCTCCGGTTACTCTGCAAATTAAAGCAATTCCTAAAAGTTGGGTTTTGGCTGCCGGTTTAGCTGTTAAGAAGAAGAAAGCTCTTGAAAGGCATTTAAAAATTGTACGAAACGACTGGGTTAACTGATGACAATAGACACAAACATTCTCATTGCTTACCTTGCCGGTGAAGAGAAAACCATTAAGTTTTTGAGTACGTGGAGAATGCAAGGTGGTTATTTTTATCTGCCCACGATCGTTGAGGCAGAGCTGTTTTCTTTTGATGGTTGGACGGTGAAGGAAGAAGAGCTGATCAAACTTTTTCTTAAAGAAAATTTTATTTCAGTTCCCTTTGATCGTGAGCTTGTAAATATTGCCGCCAGCATACGTAAAAAGACGAAAATTAAGATGCCTGATGCAATTATTGCAGCGACGGCGCTTCACACAGGTACGTCACTTTTGACAAGAAATGTGAAGGATTTCAAAAAAGTGAAGGGGTTAAACCTGTTGGAGGCGTGAGGGTTTGATATAATCTATTTTGTATTATATAAACATTTGAGGAATGCAAGGCAGACATTTTGATGGTATGCTCCAGGAATGCAAAAAAGAAGTAAAATCTGTGATTTCGGGTTTGGATCCAAACTAAAAAAAGCTTTTCTTTGTCAAATTGGTTGCGGGGGTTGGATTCGAACCAACGACCTCCGGGTTATGAGCCCGACGAGCTGCCACTGCTCTACCCCGCAGGGGGAATATACGAGTTTTCAACCTAATAAGCAAGTGCTACACTGCACCCGCTATGTTATCTGTAATATTACTTTCGTTTAGCCTCGCTTTGGATGCCGTTTCGGTGTCCATTGCGGAGGGGGCGATGGGGCGGGAAAATCGGCTTATTTTGGGCCTAAAGTTGGCCTTGGTTTTTGGTTTATTCCAAGCGGGTATGGCTGCGCTCGGCGTTATGGCAAACGGTGTATTTGCAAGCGGTCTGGATGACATTGATCACTGGATTGCTTTTGCTATTTTCATTCTTTTGGGTTTAAACATGCTCAGAGAAGCTTTCGATAAAGATAAAAAAATTCCCAAGACACTTTCGTGGAAAGTATTGTTTTTATTGGGAATCGCAACCAGCATAGATGCCTTGGCCGCCGGTTTGACCTTGCCGATGTTCACTTTTCCGGTGGGTCTAAGCGTACTTCTCATTGGAGGCGTTACTTTTGTACTCTGTTATTTTGCCGCATTTTTTGGAAGTTCCTTAAAGACCCGCTTTAAAAAGATTCCATTGGAAGCGGTGGGCGGGGTTTTGCTTATTGGACTTGGGATAAGTGCACTTCTATAAAAAACAGGAAATACTTTTTTAATAAGCTCAGCTTCGCTGAGTGGAGGGTGGTGGCTGGAGGCAGATTTGAACTGCCGACCCCGGGCTTATGAGTCCCGTGCTCTAACCAACTGAGCTACCCAGCCACGCGGAGCAGTTTAGGGAAAAAGCCCGTTTTTGGCAAGGTAACTAAACATGAATCCATAAATTTACAATCAGTTAAAAGCTTTTTGAAGGAGGCTCGGTACGAAAGCCCTTATGTACTTCGCCTTCCTCCAAAAAGCTTAGCTGTAAATTCTTGGATTCTTTTCATCGTAGTTTCCCTCTGGGCCGGTGAAGCACATGAAGGCTCCCGTGCTGAAGCGGCTCAGAGGGAAACTCTAAACGGGAAAGGAATTTATGGATTCACGTAACGTCTATGATTAGCTGATGTAATTAAATTCGCGAGCCGATAGGCGAGCATTATTTGGGGCAATTTTTGTTTCAGTAAACTTCTTTTAAGTAGCAATCTTCACAAAAAACAATTTTCTGATCGTTTGGTTGATAGGTTGTTTTTATAGCTTTTTGGCATTTACTGCATGTGCGATCATATAATTTATGTGAACTCCTAAAAAATAAGCGTTCCTGGTAGCGACAATTGGGACATTTTTGAGGGATTGGCAGTTTCATTTTGCGATAAAATTGTAACTCCTGTGCGATTATTCGATAGTTTTTTCCGCATGCAATGCAAGCAAGAATTTCTTTCGTTATGTCATCCGGTACATTTCGGATTTCTTCCGGAACCTGCAATGCCTGCTTCATAAACTCTTTTTCTTCTGCCAATTTCCATGATAAGCCCATTTGCGCCGCCTGTTCTTGGGATAATGGGAAATAATCTTGTGCTAAACTCTCATTGTAAGCGTATGGAGATAGCTGCATTGGGAAAAACTCACCCCATTCCCCAGTTTGTTTCATGTGTTCAATAATTTTTTGGACTAAGGCTTCATATTCTTCTTTAGAGTATTGTTTATTGAGAATGCAATAAGCGTTCTTCTTTAGTCCAGCGCAACCAAAAAGGTTTGAAGAATAAAAGCAGCTATCGACATAACGCGAATTTTTTACATCCCAGGCGTGATTTACAAACTGAGTGTTGTAATCGTATGAAGCAGACATTGCTTCGTAAACTAATTCAACTTTTGGAGAGTAGTGGGTGTCATAAGTATCTTTGGCGCCGCTTGGAAGCACGTAAATATAAGCGCAGTCCTCAAGCTCCTCGGCCTCAAAACAATATTTTGCGTTTTTTGATTTAATCAAGCGGTCGCCAATACAGTTTTCAACCTGTATGTTATGGGCAGACCTAAATGGAAATTGTAATGAGAATTTAAGAAATTCTTGCTTGCACTGTTCGATTGCATGGACAGTGCTAAGTTTTTGGACAAATTGATTGTACTTTTCTTCGGAAACTGGTTGGTTGAATATGTGTAATTTTTTTTGGGTGAGATTGACGCAACCGATACATTTTTCGCAACCTTGACAATCTCTGCAAAATAAAAGGTCGGATGAGTCTCGACAATTTTGTGTCCAAAAACAGTGATAGAGGTTTACGCCATAAATACATTCATAACAAAGTTCGCTTTTGTAGGTGAGCATACAGTCCATGCAATCGCGGGAATGATTTGTTTGATAGGAATACAAAATGTCCTCCGATTCTACGCATGATGTAGCCATGTAAACATTGCGTGCAGAAACGCTATAGGGGCCATAGTCACTATTTTCACAGTGGGATAATGTCATGTTGATTCTGGGAACTTTTTTTATAAGTTCACCGAATTGTTCAAAGAAAGGTCTGGAAAAATCAAAGTCCACTCCATAACTTAGGCTGTCCCAATTGTCGCTCCACCAAATGTCTTTATCGTAAACAATGTAAGGTTTGTCTGGCGAAATCATCGAAATAATTGATTTTTTGGAAAAATCGCATTTTCGTTTATACATGAATCTTTCGTTACGCCAGGCAAACCGTCTTTGACGACGACAATCAGAGCATAGTGTAGGTTCAGGAACGCTTATTTTTGAATAAAAAGCTCTATCTATATCGCTGATTTCAAAATTGTTTTTGCATTTTGCACATGGTTTCATGACTCTATTGTAAAGATTTATAGTTTAATTTGAAACAAAAATTGCCCCAAATAATTTTTCGGCGACATCCGAAAAGAATTTAATTATTTTAGCTAACTAAGATTTATACGGGTTGCTGCTGAAGAAGAATCTCCACCATTTTTTCGGGGTGGACCAAGAGGCACGGATTTGTTCGGCCACACGCTGTTCTTCGGCGTCTTGAGAGAGCACAATCAGGTCTTCATCGGGGATGACTACAACCTGTTCGCCGGGATTGATGAGCCCCAAGTTTTGTTTCGCCACTTTTTCCACATATTCCGCGGAGGTGTAGTACTGGAAATCCTCTAATTTTTGCTGATTTTCCTCCTTGAGGTCGGCGTTGCGCGTTTCAAATTCGGTAATGTGTTTTTCAATTTGATAGTTTTCGTAAATCGAAACAGTGAGGTTATAGAGCATGTAGGCCACCACAAAAAATCCCACAATGAGCACGAGCCTCATAAGGTTAAACTGGTTGTCGTGGCTTTCCTGGAGCATTTTTGTTAAACTAAGGCCGACTTATCTTAATCCCTCTATGTCCTTTTTTGAAGACCAGAATGAAATCTATCTTGTGGGGATTGGGGGAATTGGCATGAGCGGCCTTGCGAGGCTGCTGA
Organism: Candidatus Altimarinota bacterium; assembly: GCA_041645035.1. Lineage (GTDB taxonomy): Bacteria > Patescibacteriota > Gracilibacteria > UBA1369 > 2-02-FULL-48-14 > 2-02-FULL-48-14. The sequence goes on from JBAZQU010000001.1 coordinate 53,520, forward strand.
AAGCTTTTGGGAAAGAAGTGCGGGGGAGCGATTCGACCGCTTCTTCTACGACGGCGGAGCTGGAGGCGGAGGGAATTCCGGTTGTTATTGGGCATTACCCCGAACATCTGCCAGATACGACGGAATTGGTGATTTACAGTGAGGCGATTCCGCCGGTGAACCCGGAACTGTTGAAGGCGAAGGAGCTCGAAATTCCGACCATGACTTACTTCCAGGCGCTTGGAGAGGTGACTAAAAATTACCATTTGATCGCCATTGCGGGTACGCATGGAAAAACCACCACCACTGCGATGCTGGGACTGATTTTAGAAAATGCGGGACTCGACCCCACGGTTTTGTTGGGCAGTAAATTGAAAGAATTTGGGAACCGGAACGTGAAAGTGGGCGAAAGCGATTTGTTCGTGCTCGAAGCATGCGAGTATAGAAGAAATTTTATGAGTTTGAAGCCGGATCTGCTCGGAGTGACGAATATGGAATTCGACCACACGGATTATTTCAAGTCGTGGAAGGATTACAAAATGGCTTTTGAAGAATTATCCGCTCGAAGTGGGGAAGTAATTTGGCCGGAAGATGTGGGCGAATATGAAGGTGAGCTGGGGCTGCCGGGCGTACATAATTTAATGAATGCAGGTCTGGCGGCCTTGATCGCTCGAAAAATAGGCGTTTCAGAAGATGTGATCGCAGAAACGTTGAAAGGATATCAAGGGGCGTGGCGTCGCTTTGAATATAAAGGGACCACGATGAACGGCGCCCTGATTTACGACGACTACGCGCATCACCCCAGCGAAATTCGAGCAACTCTGGAGGGCGCTCGCGAAAAATATCCGGAGGCGCGCATTGTGGCGGTGTTTCAGCCGCATCAATACAGTCGTACGGCCGCTTTGTTGGATGCCTTTGCGGAAAGTTTTGAGGATGCCGACGAGGTTATTATTCCCAATATTTATGAGGCTCGCGATACGGAGGCCGACAAGCACGCAGTTTCCACGGAAACTTTGGTGGAAGCCATTTCTTGTCACCATGACAACGTACGGAATGGGGAAGGCTTGGAGGCCACGGCCGAATATTTAGAGGATACGCTAAACGACGGAGACTTGGTGCTCGTTATGGGAGCGGGAGATGTGGATAAAATTACTGAGAAACTTTTATAAAAACGGAGACTTGCTTTTGCCCTTAATAAATACTATAATATTTATGTATTATATTTATATATTCTAAATATGAAATCTGTAATTACTTTCACCAGCACGCTCTCACCTAGACTGATGGACTGGCTTGATCATTATGCGGAAAAAGAAGGAGTCACCAAGCGCTTCGTTATTGAGACTTCTCTTAAGCTTTATCAGGCACAGCAAAAAAAGAAAGAGCTCGCTCAAATGTTTACAGAGCTCAGTCAAGACGAAGAAACTCTTATTTTGGCTGAGGCAGGGATGGGAGATTATTTGGAACGGTTAACGGCTAATGACAAATGAAACAAAAAGATATTTATTTAGCCGATTTGAGCCCTATAAAAGGTCAAGAACAAGAAGGTGTTCGGCCTGTTGTAATCATTTCCGGTCCGAGCATGAATAACTATTTTAATCTTGTGACGGTCTGCCCCCTGTCGAGCAAAATTAAAAATTATCCCGTATGCGCAGTTATCAGGAAAAATGCTCGTAATGGGTTGAATCAAGATTCGGAAATTCTAACTTTTCATATACGGACCATCTCAAAAGATAGACTTATAAAGAAACTCGGCGAAATTTCCGGCGATCAGCTTGAAAAAATCTTCCAAGGGCTTTTTGATATTTTACGGTTCTAAATCTTTGGTTTTGCAAAACTGCCGGTGGCTGAATCTTCCACATCGATGTCTTGTTTGGTGAGTTGGTCGCGTATTTCATCTGACTTAGCCCAATCTTTATTTTTGCGCGCTGCATCGCGGGCCTCGATGAGCTTTTTTTGTTCGTTAGTAAGGACGAAATCGACGGGGAAAATTTGGAGAACTTGGTTGACGTGATCCAGCGTACCTTGGATGTTTTTTTCAGCGCGGGTAGTCCATTCAAAAAGAATGGCTAAGGCGCCGGCTACATCAAAATCGTTTTCGAGTTTTTCGCTGAAGTTGCGGATAAAATCTTGGTCGATTTCGCTCGTACCATCGAGATGGTGGAGATAAAAATCGTCGAGACGTTTTAAACTGCCTCGGGATTGTTCAAGTGTTTCCTTGCTGTATTCAATGGGGGAGCGATAGTGAGTTCCGAGGAGGAAAAAGCGGACTACGCGAGGACTGTATTGCGCGAAAATTTCCTTAAGCGTGAAAAAGTTTCCAAGGGATTTGCTCATTTTTTCGCTGTCCACGGTGATGTAACCGTTGTGCATCCAAATGTTTGCAAAAGTTTTTCCGGTGGCGGATTCGCTTTGAGCAATTTCACACTCGTGGTGAGGGAATTTGAGATCCAGGCCGCCGCCGTGAATATCAAAAGTTTCACCGAGGAGTTTTGCACTCATGGCGCTGCATTCGATGTGCCAACCCGGGCGGCCATCACCCCAAGGGCTGGGCCAAAAAGGTTCGCCTTCTTTTTTAAATTTCCAAAGCACAAAATCTTGGTGATTTCTTTTGTCGGTGCGTTCTTCCACTCGAGCTCCGGCATTCAATTCATCGAGGTTCTGGTGAGAAAGCTTCCCGTACTCTTTGAAGGTTTTGATGTCAAAATAAACGCCATCGGCAAGAACGTACGTGTGGCCCTTGGCTTCGAGCGTTTTAATAAGTTCAACCATGGGCTCCACGTATTCCGTGGCACGGGGATTGTGAGTGGGGGCTTTCACGCCCAAGGCGGCGTAATCGGTCTTATATTCGGGAATGATTTTCTCGGCGAGCTGCTCCACGGTAATACCTTCTTTAGCGGCGCGGTCGATCATTTTATCCTCAATGTCCGTGGTGTTGAACGCAAAAATTACTTCGTAGCTGGAGAATTCCAAGAAGCGACGAATCAAGTCAAAGGCAACGGCACTGCGTCCGTGGCCAAGATGAGCATGATCGTAAACGGTAGGACCGCACACATACATGCGAACGGTTTCCCCGGGCTTTTTATTGAGCGCGACTTTTTTGCCCTGCAGACTGTCGTAGATTTGGATCATAACAGTGAGTTGATGAGAGTCCGGAAAACCTCAATAAGTAACATAGCAATAAGCGGAGAAAGGTCCAACATTCCAAAACTGGGGAGGACGCGGCGAATGGGCGCTATGATGGGTTCAGTAACCTGATACAGAAGGCTCATAAGCCCGGTTGCTTCATGCCTAAACCAACTCAAAATTACGCGCAGTAAAATGAGCATACTGAGCAGGTCAGCCAAAATGTTGAGCGTTTGTTTTAGGAAATATACAAATTCCACAGTGGTACATTATAACTGCGGCGGATTGTATCAGAAACTTTTCGGAACTGCACGTTTTCGCATCTCGACGTAGGCAAGGGCGCCCAGGGCACTTAGGATGAAGAGGGCAGTTTGAGCGGGTCCGGATTCCGGAGTTCCGCCAATTTCATCCTCGGAACCGGAGATGGCGGGTGTCTCACTGGTGTCGTCTATGGCGTCAACGTCCCCTTCCACGCGAGAGAGTTCGGGGATTCCCGTAACCGTCTCACTGAGCGTACCCTCGGTTCCTTCGGTATCCACAGTAACAACGGCGAAGTAATAAACCTCTTCACCGCTTAAATCCATAATGGACCAGCTGGTTGAGGAATCGTAAGTCTCTGAAACGGCATAAAGCGATTCCGCGGAAGGACCGTAATACACACGATAGAAGGCAATGGGGTTGGTGCTCTCTGCAGCTTCCCAACTGAGAAGAATTGTTTCTGCGGCACCGGTAGCGGTAAGACCGGTCACAGTGCCCACGACAGGCGTCTCTTCTATTTCAGCCCCCCCCACGGTAATAGTAAGTTGATCTCGATGTTCCACTTCATTTCCAAGTGTATCCATGAGCAGTACATCCAAAGTGTAGTCTCCGACGGTTTCCGGCATAATGAGTTCCACTTCATATTTTCCGGAAGTGCTGGTTTCTTCAAGAGTGAATACTTCCTCTTCAAAAATTACAGAAGCCTCTTCAAGGTTCGCTTCGCTGAGCACCGTAATAACTACGCTGTCTCCGGGGACTATGTCAATTTCAGGTTCCATGCTGATAGCAACTAGTTCGGGAGCCGTGGTGTCTACGGTGACTTTTTCACTGTCGGAACTTTCGATTACCTCCAGGATTTCTTCTTCACCCGGATCGCCTTCGCCCAGTTTCACAATATCCACGTAAAGGTTATAAGTTCCGTCTTTAACATCTTCCAGGGAATAGCTAAAGCTGTTATCAAATTCCACTTCGGTGCGTGCCATTTCGTCTTCATCCAAATAAATCACCGCAGTGTAACCGTATTCAGCTTCTCCTTGAATTTCCATAGTATCAGAGGAGTAGCTTCCTTCGGCCGGGCTGATGAGAGTGAAATCACCATCGCGTTCAAAATCAGTACTTTCAAAATCGCTTTGGTAGTCGACGCCGCTTTCTTCGGTGGTGATCACTTCCGTGGTGGCTTTGCCGGTGAGGCTGAATTCATTGATATCGGTAACGCTTAGTGTCTGTTCGCCCGGAGTCACGAATTTTACAGAAAGGCTGAAGACATGTTCGCCTTGGTCCTCGGCAAGGAAAGTATAATCATTGGGGAGGGTTGCGCTGCTGTCGCTGGAGGCAAAACGAATAGTTCCCGTGTAGTCCGGGACGCTAAATCCGTCGGCATCCGCGGCTTTTACCGTGATACTTTGGCCGTCTCCCACCACGGTCGTGTCATCGAGACCGTCCACGGTGAAAGAATCCATTTCGCCGCTTTCGGCAGAGAGATAAACGTCTTCATTATAACCACCGACGTCGGCGTAGGCTCCGCTTCCGGAGAACGCCAGTTTAGCACTGGTATTTAATGTTTTATTGACGCTAGAGTCGAAGACGGTAAAATCATAAATTCCTTTTGTTTGGCTAGTGATGTAAAAGTTCATGTTCCCATTTTCGTCCGTTGCGAACTCAGGACTGTACATGGAAATGGACGAAGAGCTGGGTATGGTTTTGAGTACATGCCCGTCGATTTCATTTCCATAGTTGTCCAGGAGTGAAACCGTCATTTCCACCGTTTCTCCAAGTGCCGCGGATTGTTTACTAAAATCTATTTGAGATTTAGTTTCGGAAACAGTTCCCGGGAAAATTTCAAAAGTCATGGAAGGTCCGTACGTTTCGTTTTTTTCAGTTTGGCGAGCGGAAACCGTATATTCTCCGGCCATTCGAAGGTGATAATCAGAAATCAAAAGAGAAGCGTCGCCCTTTCCGTCAGTCACGGTTTTGAGTAAAAGCACGGTTCCATCCGGCTTTTCCAGAGCCACTTCCAGGTTTTGATAGTTTTTGCCCCGGAGAAAAATTTCGTTTGAAAGTCCGGCTAAAGTGTCGGAAGCCTCGATAACCGTCACCGTGCTCACATTTTTAGAACCCGCCTCGGTAATGAAGGGGGTAGAAAGAAAAGCAAACACAAGCGCAGCGACCAACAGGAAGCGGAATTTTTGTAATCCTTGAAGGAAAGTCGATGCCATACGTTTATTTTTGTTTATCTGATAATTATAGCAGATTTTGGGGTGGAGAACAAGAGAGGGGTTTGCTAGGATGATTGCACGACCCTCTCCACCCATGTTTCAAAGACTTTCACTCGTTTTCCTCTCTTTTTTCCTGCTGATTTCCACAGTAGGGCTTGTAGGCGCTGAGGTTGTTTCGGATAAAAAACCTGTCGCCATTGTGGCTGAGATTGATTCGCAGACCAGTATTGGAGTAAATCGCAGTATTATTTTCAATGCCTCCGGTTCTACCGCTCCTTTCGACAGCCCGTTGGTTTATGAATGGACTTTTGGGGATGGGAACCGCCAAGAGGGGGTGGAGGTGGTGCATTCGTACGCACAGAGCGGAGATTATACGGTCACTTTGACTGTGAGAGATTATTCGGGGAATAGCGCGACGGCTCAGCAGGAAGTTTTTGTTTTTAAAAGGTCTTTTGTGTTTATTAGTAACGTGGAAGATGAAGAAGCAAAAATACAAGGTTTAATTGAAGCCGGTCGCGAACAGGGTGTTTATTTTGAAGTAATCCAGGCCTATACGTCTTCGTCCGGTTTTTTGGAGGAAGAGGAGTTGAGGCGCCAGCTACTTGAGCATATTTCTGATTTGGAACCCGCGGAAGACCTTGTGATTTACACCTATGGTACCAGTGGACTTACGGTGCTCTCCCAATTGCAGCAGAACCTTTCGGATTCGGAGTTTTTTAAAGGCAAAAATATTTATTTTGCTTCCGATCATAATTTAAATACGATTAAGAATATTGCGCGTGGAGTGTACGGGAACATTTCGCCTGCGCAGATTATATTGACGCGCCCCGAAGCGCTTTGGGTGCTTTTGGAGGCACCGGATGCGGAGAGTTTCGTCGATACGTTGGCGGAGCGAGGGCTTGAATATGTTGTGGTGGATGGTCGCCTGGAGCTGAGGCCGTGGAACTTCCTCTCCGTTCTGGTGAACGGTATCGTGAGCAAAGGAGTGCCAACGGGTGCTATTCTACTTGTTTTGATGTTGCCCATCATCGCGACGGTAGTGGTTTTTATGAAACAAGTGGTGGGGCTCAACACGCTCGGGGTTTACACACCTTCCATTCTTTCACTCTCGTTTATCGCGTTAAATTTTTGGTACGGACTTTTGATTTTTATGATTCTCTTTTTGGTGGCCAGTTTGGTCCGTTCCGCGCTTCATCATTACCGTTTACTCTACATCCCACGTATGGCGATTATTTTAACTTTTTCAAGTTTTGCCATTTTACTCGTGCTTTTTTTGGGGACGCTTCTTGGTCAGCAGATTGATGAGCTCGTTATTTTCCCGATTCTTATCATGACCACCATGGTGGAGAAATTCGTTACTATTCAGGGCGACAAGGGAATTAAAAGCGCGATCCATATTGGAGCTGAGGTCTTACTTGTGGCGATGCTTTGTTATCTGGTTGCGCAGTGGGGTGTACTGGAAACTTTAGTGTTGGGGCATCCCGAGGTGATCTTAGTTTTCCTGCTGATCAATTTTATTTTGGCTCGCTGGTCCGGACTTCGTATCACCGAATATATTCGTTTTAGGGAAGTTATTCATCACGTTGAAGAATAATGCTATTCAATAATTCCGGCATTTTGGGGATGAACGCGCGGAACTTGCTTTATGTCCGTCCGTTCAATAATAAAAAGGCCGTTCGTTTCGCCGACGATAAGCTTAAGACAAAACATTTTCTTTCTGCTCGAGGAATCCCGGTTCCGCGGCTTTACGCTGTTATTCGCAGTGCTGAAGAGCTTGAGAGGTTTACATTTTCCAGTTTGCCTAAAAGTTTTGTTCTCAAGCCCAATTTGGGTTTTGGCGGAGAAGGAATTATCCCCATTATTGATACGAAGGGGGAATCCTTCATCAAGGCTAGCGGGGAGAGTATGAGCAAGGACGAACTTAAGGAGCAAATTAATGATATTTTAGAGGGCGCTTTTAGTATTTCAGAACTCCAAGATGCGGCTTTTTTTGAACAGTTGATCATTTGTGACCCTCGGCTCGCGAAATTTTGTTACAAGGGACTGCCGGACATCCGCGTGGTGGTTCATAATCTCATTCCGGTGATGGCGATGCTTCGTTTGCCTACTCGCGAATCGGATGGAAAGGCGAATCTCCACCAGGGGGCTGTGGGCGTGGGAATTGATATTGCTAAAGGCACGGCCACGCACATTGTTTACAAAGGTAGAGTCGTGGATGAAGTGCCCGGAGCCGGACCTATTCGTGGTTTCACCATTCCTTACTGGGATGAAATTTTACTCATTGCTTCGCGCATTCAGTTGGCGACGAATCTGGGTTATTGCGCCGTGGACGTTTCTATCGACCATCACGCCGGTCCCGTGCTGTTGGAAATCAATGCGCGTGCCGGACTCGCGGTACAAATTGCGAATTTGGCGCCGCTGAGGCGGCGCCTGGAACGCATTCAGGGTGTTAAAGTCACTACTCCTGAAAAAGGTGTACGCATTGCACAAGAACTCTTTGGGCTCAAGATTGAGAAAGGGGCAAAGGAGTTTCGTGATGTAATCGGTAATCTCGAGGAAATTAAAATCATTGCTCCCGGCGAAGTGCGCCACGCCTGGGCTTCCATCAACCCGATTTTAGAAGGAAGTATTTTGGATAAAAAACTTGCGGAGGAACTCGGGCTTACGGATGAAACAGAGTCGGGTCAGCTTAGGGTGAAATTTTCTTTGGGGACTAAGCGTATTCAAACACTGGTTTATACGGAAGATTTTTCCGGGAAAGATTACAGTATGGTTATTGGGAAGCGTGATCTTCAGGGTTTTCTCATCGATCCCATGAAGGGCAAAAATAAAGTACTTAAGCTCCCCGCCTTACTTACCGGCAAGGACGAGGTGATACTTTTTTTTGAGGCTGACCGTGAACTTGCGACCATGGATCGTCAGATTCAACTGCTCTCTCATCTCAAGCCCAGTAACTTAAAGCAAGAATCTGAAAAATTTTTAGCAAATCCTTCCTATAACCCGCAATTTGAATATCGGAAGTTATCTTTTGATCCACACGAACTGAAGACGCGGCTTGAGAAAATTGAAGGAACCTTAGACGATTCACCGCTGGGGAGTTTGTTCCGAAAGAAAGCTCAAGAACATTTGAAAAAAATCTGGCTTTTGGAGGCCCGTGGAAAAGAGGATTTTACCAATCACAGCTTCGAGCTTTACGGGAAACCTTCCGAGCATTTAATAGCCAAGGCACGCGAAAAACTGGAAGGAAAGCCGAAAGTTTTTCTTGAGCCAACTCGCTATTTTAGTGTGCCGGAGGCTACTGTGGAATTTGAACGAGTCTTTCGGGAATATGGGCTGGATCATTGGCGCGTTAAAGTGAATCGCCATATGATAAGCGCTTGTTCGGCCGGGAAAGAATGTACGCTTTTTATTCGTGAGGGAGCTCAATTTTCCGAAGAGCGACTTCGTATGGTGATTGCGCATGAAATTGAAACTCACATCCTCACCGCTGAAAATGGAAAATATCAAATTTATGAACTTTTCAATCGCGGTTTTGGAGATTTCCTCGAAACTCAGGAGGGACTTGCCATTTGGAATCAAGAGCAGGTGTCCACTATAAATAATGAAAAAAATTACCGAAGTGCTACTTTGATTTTTGTGATTGAGTTTGCGCACAAGCATGGTTTCGCGGAAACATATGACTATTGCCTCAAACTCGGCATGGCGGAAGACCGCGCCATGCAGGCCACGCTCAAAGTGAAACGCGGACTTAGAGACACTTCAAAATCGGGTGTATTCACCAAAGACGGTCTTTATTTCTCCGGATATCTCCAAGTGCAGGACTTTGTAGTCAATGGGGGTGATTTAAAAAACCTCTACTACGGAAAGTATAACTTGGATGACCTACCCTTTATTAGAAAGATTCCGGGCTTAAAAGAGCCTAAAATTTTGCCGCACTTTTTAAGTTAACCTTTCCATTCCGTGCTGTGATCTTCCACCTCAGATTTTTGAGAATGTTTCATGACAATTAAAGTCATGTCGTCCAATTGCGTGCAGCCTTCCATAAAACGTCCCACGTCAATGGCAATTTTTTCAAACAAAGTTTCGGTGCTCACCTCTGCGCCGGCCTGTTGTTGTAAGAAGTTCTTTAGGCGTTCGAGTGTGTACATTTGTCCGGTGACATTTTTCGCTTCTACAATCCCGTCTGAATAAAGCACCACAAAGTCTTCGTCCTCTAAAGTGATTTCACTTTCCTGAATGAATTTTCCGATGTCCGGCAACATGCCCACAGCCAATCCACCCGCTTTGGTCACTTCCACTTCACCCTTCTTTGTTTTTACGTGGATGAGGTGCTCATGACCCGCTCCTGCCCAGCGCAATTTACTTTCTTGAGGAATCCATTCCAATAAAATCATAGTCATGAACATGCTTGGTTTGAGATGGGGTTTTAAGTATTGATTCAATTTGATCACCATGCCTTTTAACGTGTTTTCCATTTCGACAAAAGTCTCCAAAAGTACGTCCACCATCACCATCACGATGCCTGCGGGGATTCCATGGCCGGTAGAATCACCCACATAAAGGAGGTGGCGCCCCTCCTTCGCAAAGAAGTTAAAAGTATCTCCACCGATTTCAGAAGCCGGTCTGGTTTTTGCGGTGACCTCAAGGCCGGGGATTTCCGGTGCAATTTTAGGGATAAGCATGCGCTGAATATCCTGAGCGGTGCTAAGCTCCTTTTGGATTCGTATATGTGTTTGCACGTCGCCGGAAATACTTTCCAGATTTCGTGTCACTTCGTTAAAGAAGTGTGCCAAAATACCGATCTCATTAGTTTTGGAGGTTAGAATACGTCGATAAGGTTTTCCGGTGAGCAAGGCCTTCATTTCGCGAATGATTTTATGTAGAGGCTGATGCAGCTTCATGAAAACGACCAAGTAAAGGCTCAGCGTTAAGAGGCTCAAAGTAATAATTTGGACCTGGATCGGACTCAATGGGCTATAGTTTTGCAGCCCCCAGAAAACGCCACACCCAAGCACTCCAACAAAAAGGAAGGAGAGAAAAAGTGGAACAAAGATGGAGCGGCGTAGGAACGACATCCGTTGTATTATAGAGAGGCTTTCTCCTTGGAAGCAAGCACCTTTTCAATCTTATGAACTTCGTGGTGCGCGTTGATTTTGGAATACAGCTGTCGCAGAAGCAGCAAAGTTTCATGAGGCAGTTCGTGGATTTCCCTGGTGAGCTCTTTGGAGAGAACCTGACTGATTTTTTCCGTGATTTTAAGGTTTAAAGCGCTTTGCAGTGATTCACGAAATTGCTTGGGAAACTTAGCCAATAAACTAAAGGTTTTGTGAAACCACTCGTGCGCAGGATCGCTCAGGGCTTCAACGAGGGTTGGAATAGTACTGGCATCCTCCATTTGAGCCAAAGCCAAAAGTGCTGTTTTTTGAACCTTGGATGAAGCGTGTTGCAGATATTTTTTAAGCTCAGGCTTGAAACTGTTTTCCTTTACCGCCCCACAGGCTTCAATCCCTTCACAGAGTACCGCTTCCTTGGGACTATTGAGCATTTGATTAAGGTGGTGTCTCAGCTCATTGCGAAGCGGTTTAAACTGCCAAAGTGCAATCAGTGCCGCCGCTTTTACGTCCGGATCCCTGCTTGCGAGATATCCTTCCAAATAAAAACGCAAATTCGAATCATGGAAAAGACGAAGCATGCGAATGAAAATAGCTTTTCCCGCATCTTCCTTTTTAATAGCTTCAATCAAAAATTCTGTAAGAGTTTCAGGCGCGAGTTGATAAAAAACATAAACCAACTCTTCACGAATTGCCTCGTTCTGTTCTTTTTTTAAACGATCTTTCAGGCTTTCAATGACCCGATAACGTGTGAAAGATTGTTCCATCAAATGCTCCTTGAGTTTATGAAAACGGCTCAGGGCTTCCGCACTGGCCAAACGAAGATGCTCGTCTTTATTGTTTAACATTTCCAGAATGCTCGAAATGGATTCAGGATCTTCCTGAATTCCTAAAGTGTGTAAAATACTTTCCTTTAAAATTTCGGGCTCAGTCTCTCGTTTCAAGATTTTTTGCAAGGCGGCCGTGGTTTTTTCATGCCCTTTTTGGGCCAAAATTTCGATGGCGTTAAGGCGTGTGGGAAGATCAAGTTTGTGGCTCAGATTTTGTTCGGACATCTGTGTGTACTTTCTGCCAAGACCAACGATCAAGAAGCTCATTACCACGCTCATCGCAATCAAAATGAAGTTGAGCGTCAAGGTTTGAGGAGCTCCCTTCAGGCTGAAAGCGACGACGATCATGAGCAAAGTTCCCAGCATGGCGCCGAGCGGTTTCATAATCCCTTGCATCCATTCTTTAGTGCCACTGCGAATGGCATGGGGAATAGAATAGTAGGAAGAATCGTAGGCGTTTTTAAATAAAATTCCGGTTAGTTCGTAACCCCCACGAGCCGTGGAAGCACTGAAAAAGTTGAAACGCAGGGTCATCCAAATGAGGTTGAGCAAAGTTACCAGCGGATGCAGAAGCATGCTTGAAGTGATCCCCAGAATAGTCAGAATGCGGCTTGCAAAAATGAGCTGCATAATGAGAGCGGCGGAATTGAAAATCAGATGCATCGTTCCCAGTTTTTGCGCGATGAGACTTTGGTAAGCTTCCTTATCAGCATTAACATCAGTTTCTGTTTCCGCCAGATGAACGTCGGAACCTTCTTCCATTACCAGTGTCACCTCTTCACTCGAGAATATGTCTTGCTGCACGGCCTTTGTGTACTGGAATTCGAGAATATTGATGATCCCCCAGTGGAGCACTACCACGATCATGAGCACCTTCAAGAAAGGGATTTTTTTAAGCTCCTGAAAACTTTCGCCGAGTTTTTTAGAGATACCGGGCGAGGCTGAGGGTTCGGCTTCTTTCAACCTAGGAATATCCATCGTATGCGCATTGAAAAGCAGCACAATGGGTATAATGGCCATGAGTAGAAGCACCCAGAAGAGGATGAATTTGTAGGTGGGAATTTCAGTTGCGAATAAGCTCAAACTTAACCCACCCATAATTCCTCCAAGGGTTTCGGCAGATTCGATAATAGGGAAGGTGCGTTGGCTTTCCAGAGGGCTAAAAAGCTCTTCGTTGAATAGAGAAACTAAGATATTAAGTTGGGAAAGTAGCACGGTTTCCGCCAGCAAGAAAAATACAAAAAAGAGCAGCGTGTTGCGTTCCAAAAGAAAAATGGAGACGAGCAGGGAGATGGCGGCTCCAAAAACTACGCACGTGATGAGCAACTCGCGTCTATATCTGTGAATAAGTTTGCGGAAGACCAAGGCCCCCAGCATCATAAAGAGCGCGTTCACCAAAAAAAGTCCGGGTAGGAGCTCAATACCCACTCGGCTCAAAAATACGGCCAAAAGTACGCTGCCCCCAATGATGAATCCGATACGAGCGAGGAAGGTCATTCCCCAGGCTATGCAAATACGCGGCCATTCCCCATTTGATACGTTCAGGAGCCGGTTCAGTTTATCTGGAATCTGCATATCTTATAGAAATCTGTGAATTATAACATAAATAGACCTATTAAGCAAGCCTCTCGGACCTGAAAAGCCCAAAGCTTTGCTACAATAGGCTCTATGAAATTGAGTTTTGGATCTGCTGCAGGGTTTGGTGCGCTACTACTGGCCACTTCCTCCGTTCTCAGTCGCGTACTAGGGATACTGCGCGACTATGTTTTCTCTAAAATTTTCGGGATCGGTGGGGATGGAGGCATTTTTACTTTGGACGCTTATTATTTGGCCTTCCGCATACCGGATTTGCTCTATACTTTGCTGATTTTAGGTGCGCTTTCTTCTGCTTTCATTCCTTTATATACGCGTCTCAAGAAAAAAAATGAGGCAGAGGCGAACCTGTTTGTGAACGACGTATTGAGCAATGTGTTTTTACTCTTACTTATCCTAGGTGGCTTTTTATTTATATTTGCACCTTGGCTGCTTCCGGTTTTAGCACCGGGGTTTGACGCGGAAACACGAAAAATCGCCGTAGATCTCACTCGAATCCTACTCTTATCGCCACTTTTTTTGGGACTGAGCGGGATATTACAAGGAGTCGAAAATGTTCATAAACGATTTTTTGGAATGGCACTGGCGCCGTTGCTTTACAACGGAAGTATAATTGTGGCGGCACTGCTTTTTGGGGCCAACCATGGAGTTTACGCCTTGGCCTGGGGGGTCGTTGTAGGAGCACTGCTCCATTTTTCGGTCCAACTTCCCGGCGCACTCAAAACGACTTTTCGTTTTCAGATGAAAATTCCTCAGTGGAGCCGAGCGGTTAAAGAGTTCTTTTACCTCTCTTTACCTCGAGTGATTGGTATGTCCGCTGCGCAAATTACTTTGCTCGTGGATTTTGCCTTAGCTTCCACACTCTCGTTGGGGACGGTTTCCATTTACAGCTACGCGCTCAATCTTCAAAGTTTCCCTTATGGTGTGGTGGCCGTTTCCTTTTCCATCGCCATTTTCGCAACATTGGCCGAGCAGGCACTTTCCAGTGATAAAAAAGAATTCGTACAAACGCTCAAAAATTCGTTTCGAACCATTTGGTTCTGGGCTTTTCCGGCCACGGTTGGTTTGTTTCTACTTCGCGAACCGCTCATCGAACTCATTTTGCGGGGGGGTGCTTTTGATAAAAACGCAGCCTTGTTAACGGCGGGCACTTTTTCGATTTTAATTTGGTCCGCTCTTCCGCAGAGCCTTATCCCCCTTTGGTCCAGAGCTTTTTATTCACTTTCCAATACTCGAACACCGGTGATCGCTTCCGTTGTGACCATGCTGCTCAATGTAACGCTTAGTATCACGTTTACAAAGGTTTATGGGTTTTCCGTCTATGGTTTGGCCGGCGCAAACCTTATAGCTTCGACTTTCAATGCTCTGCTGCTACTCCTGCTGCTTTCGCGTGAACTCAAGACAGGGATTAAAGAAATTCTACCCATTAAAATGCTACTTTTAAGCGGCTTGGCGAGTGGATTCATGGCGGTGGTGATTCTTTACTTCCCGGATTTTGCTTACCCTCACGTTTTCGTGAAATTGCTCGTGCTTTCTCTGGTGGGATTCTTGGTCTACTTGGTCCCCTTCAAATTCAAAATCATCCATAGGTCTTGACCGAGTTGACGGACTTTTTTTAGGCGGAAGGGAAGTGTCTCAGCAAGTTCTGCAAAAGGAAGGGCCTTTTTGCCGAGCAAAATTGGAGCCTGAAAAATATGTAATTCATCCACTATTTTTTCGGCTAAAAATGAAGTGAAAACTTCGTGACCGCCCTCCACCAAAACAGAGAGAATACCTTTTTCGTACAATGTACTCATGAGTTCGGGAACACTTTGATTTTCCAAAACTAAAACATTTTCGTCGCGAAATATTTGAGCTTTTGGAGGCAATTTTCTTTTCCCTTTTAGAATGATACGTAGAGGGTCGCGACCTTCCACTTCGCGCACACCGAGATGCGGATCATCGGCGAGCACAGTTCCGGCACCCACTAAAATAGCTTGGTGCTGATGGCGCAAGAGATGCACTTGTTTTTTTGTCGCCGCGCCCGTGATGGCTGTTTCTTCACCGGGGACTGCCGCAATTTTCCCATCCAAACTTAGCGCAACTTTCAGGGTCACAAAGGGACGCTTTTTTCGATAAAAAGTATAAAATTCTCGATTGAGCTGCTCGGCCTCCTCTTTTAAGAGCCCCACTTCCACTTCAATGCCGGCTTCTCTCAATCGTTCAATCCCCTTGCCATTCACTTTGTCAGAAGGGTCCAGGCTCGCCACTACCACTTTTGCAATGCCACTTTTTATAAGTGCGTCCGTACAGGGCGGGGTTTTGCCGTGATGGCAGCAAGGTTCCAGCGTTACATAAAGCGTGGCGCCTTTGGGGGGTTCACTACAATTCTTAAGCGCTTCTATTTCTGCGTGCGCGGCCCCGAAACGCATATGATAGCCTTCACCGATTCTTTTTCCGTCTTTTATTAAAACCGCGCCCACAAGCGGATTTGGCAGCGTCCAGCCGCGAGCTTTTTCAGCCAAACGCAAAGCTCTTCGCATTTCCCAAGCGGGATTAGACGTGTTTAAGGAGGTGTCCAAGTTTATCTTTTTTAGTCTTCAAATATTTTTTTGCCAAAGCACCGGTTTCACATTCCAGAGGTATGCGCTGAGTAACTTTAAGGCCATGCCCTTCGAGCCCCACGATTTTTTGCGGGTTGTTGGTGAGTAAATGAATAGTGTTAAGCCCCAAATCCTTAAGTATTTGCGCTCCAATTCCATACTCACGCAGGTCGGCCTTGAAGCCCAATTTAGCATTAGCTTCCACCGTATCGAGCCCTTCTTTTTGAAGTTTGTAGGCCTTGAGTTTGTTGATGAGTCCGATTCCACGACCCTCCTGGCGCATATATAAAATTACGCCCTCTCCCTTCTCGGCGATCATTTTCATAGCGGCACTCAACTGACTTCTGCAATCGCAATGAATGGAATGAAAGACGTCTCCCGTCATGCACTCGGAATGAGCGCGCACGAGCACATTTTCCTTTCCCGCAATGTCGCCCTTTACGAGCACCAAATGCTCACAGTCATCTACTATATTTTTATAAACAATGATTTTAAAAGTTCCATATTCGGTTTCCAATTCGGTTTCCACTTCACGCGTGACGAATTTTTCTTTAAGCCTGCGGTAAGCGATTAAATCTTTTATAGTGATCATGGGTAAGCCGTGCTTTTCCGCAAAAGTCTTGAGGTCATCCCGGCGCGCCATTTCTCCATCCTCCTTCACGATTTCACAAATCATACCGGCCGGGGCAAGACCTGCCATTCGCGCAAGATCCACCGCAGCTTCCGTGTGTCCGGCACGTACCAAAACGCCGCCTCTGCGCGCCAGAAGCGGGAAAATATGTCCCGGACGATTGAAGTCACTACTTTTGCTGGTGGCACTCACCAAGGCTTGAACAGTTGCCGCTCGATCTTTTGCGGAAATACCCGTGCTGGTTCCATGTTTAAAATCCACTGAAACGGTAAAATTACAGCGACTCATGTCCGTATCTTCACCGGTCATGGGCTTCAGTTGCAGCGCTTCGGTCAGCCTGGCCTCCATGGGCACGCAAATAAGCCCGCGCCCTTCTTTCATCATAAAGTTCACGTCCTCAGACATAACTTTTTCCGCCGCCATCACCAAATCACCTTCATTTTCACGGTCTTCATCGTCCACAACGATGAGCATTTTCCCGTTCCTAAAGGCGTCAATGGCTTCTTCAATAGGGGTCCACATGGGTCGATTATATCTCGAAACGGAAAAATTCGCTAACGGTTTCATTGCCGAGCAGGTCTTTGATCAATTTTTCGGGATTTTTGACGAAGGGCTGAGTGAGGAGAGCAAACTCTTCACGAAATTTCTTTTCCTTTCCCTCCATAATTTTATCCCAGATCTGTTCAGGCTTACCTTCATTTTTCAGCTGTGCACGCCAAATTTCTTTTTCTTTGGCGACTAAATCGCTACTCACTTCGTCAGGAGAAATGTTCATGGGACGCATCGCTGCGATGTGCATTGCGAGGTCTTTCACCAACTCGTCGTCTCCACCGGAAGTTGAAATAACCACTCCGATACGATTGTTGAGATGAACGTATTTCCCGAGTTTTTTTCCTTCCACCACTTTCCTATCTTTCACTACGAATTTTTCTCCGAGCTTTATATTCAAATCGGCAATCTCATCACTGAAGTCGGCATTTTCACCCTCCTTCAAAAGTTTTTCGGCCAATTCTTCAGCTTTCTTTATAAAATCTGCATTTTTAGCCACAAAGTCGGTCTCGCAGGCTAAGGAAATCATAGCCGCCTTGTTGTCTTTTTGGACCACGGCGATCACTCCGTTGGAAGTGGCACGGTCCGCACGTTCGGCAGCTTTGGTTTCACCTTTTTTTCGTAGAACTTCTATAGCTTTTTCTTCGTCCCCGGCGGCCTCTTCAAGGGCATTTTTGCATGCGGTCATAGAAACTCCGGTCCTTTCGCGAAGTTTTTTAATCTGATCGAGTGAAACTGACATTTCAAAGAAATTTTAAGAGTTAAATTTGAGGTGGCGTAGGTTCAGGTGGCGTAGGTTCGGTAGGTGCTGCTGGAGTAGGCTCAGGCATCGTCGGCTCGGGTTCAGGTGTAGGAGTAGGTTCGACAGCAGGTGTAGGTTCACTGGGTGCCGGCGTAGGCTCAACAACAGGAGCAATGGGAGTGACCACAGCGGCTTCACCTCCTTTGAACCATTTTTCGAGGGGGAGCATTTGTCCCACCTTGGTGACCACAGGAAGCATGGGCAATTTACCTTCCCAGGCTTGCCAGGCTCCGTAAAACATGAGGAGGACAAGGGCAAGGTCTACAAGATTGAAGATGGTATAAAGGAATCCTAAGGAAGAGCTTAGAGCTCCCCAGAGAATCTGGAAAATAATGTTAAGAACGATGGCGATCGCAGTGTAGCCGGCACCATTTTTGGCGTGCCAAACGTAGTTGGATTCTGCCCCTTTCTTGATCATCGTATAAATGAACACAAAAGGAACGATGTAAGTAACCGGAATGAGCCAATCTTTAGGGGCACCCGTAGGTGTTGGGGGAAGGGTACTTGTCGGCATTGGTGTAGAGTCATCCATAAGGCGTGGATTAGAGGATATTAACGTTTGGCTTTGTGAACTCCGTTTTGAACGGCGGTTCCAATTTGATTGAGAAGGAATTGAATGGACTTCACGGCATCATCATTTCCGGGAATCACATAAGCGATTCCGTCGGGATCTGCGTTAGTGTCTACGACGGCTACCACGGTACACTTCATTTTTTGTGCCTCCTGGACGGCAATACGATCACGAACGCAATCAAGTACAAACACGATGTCCGGAAGACGTTCCAAAGAGGCAACTCCCCCCAGGGCTTTTTCGAGCTTTTCAATTTGTTTGTTGAGTTGAGATGCTTCCTTTTTGGTGTACTTATCAAATTCCCCGGTTTCCTTCTGTTCCTTGAGGCCTTGAAGGTACTTCACGCGAGAGCGGATGGTCTTGAAGTTAGTGAGCAGCCCCGGAATCCATTTGGAAGTCACATAAGGCATGGAGCAACTTTCCGCCACTTCTTTGAGAAGGACCGTAGACTGAGGTTTGGTGCTCACGAAAAGAACGATCTTTCCTTGGGTTGCCGCCGCTTCGAGGAACTCGGTGGCAGCCATCAGGCCTTGGTAAGTCTTATTAAGGTCGAAAATGTGGACTCCATTCCTTTTATCAAAAAGATAAGGAGCCATTTTGGGGTTCCACTTTGTGGTTCTGTGCCCAAAGTGTACAGCACTTGCGAGCATCTCTCGCATGAGAGTCTTTTGATCAGACATAATCCTTAGGGTTAACGCCTGCTGTCGTCATTTTCTGGTTAAAGCCGGGAAGAACAGGAGCACATTGGGCTCCGCCCAAGGAGGCCAGGAAGCAGAATCGGACAGTAGACTAAAGTTAAAACGGATTGATTATACCTACAAATCGGTCGTCCGCAAGCTCTTTCTTTCCCGAGTCATTTGTGGTACAATGTACAGAAGTAATTTTGTGAAATGGATCCGACACATCAACAATTCGAACAAACTGTGGAACAGGCTCAGGCTAATGCGGGGTT
Organism: Candidatus Altimarinota bacterium; assembly: GCA_041645035.1. Lineage (GTDB taxonomy): Bacteria > Patescibacteriota > Gracilibacteria > UBA1369 > 2-02-FULL-48-14 > 2-02-FULL-48-14. Next base: position 72,720 of record JBAZQU010000001.1, read on the forward strand.
GGCTGGTTCTTTGCCACTTGATGAGAAGCCCATAGATGTCACTATCATCATCCCTACGCAAGCTTATTTTCTTTCGGGTATTCGTGATTTTGTGGTGAATCTCACCAAGAATCTGACCGGATTTTCGGCTCAGTGGGCATTTCGCTTTCAAGCGGTTGTAGACGAACTGTGTAATAACGCCATTGAACACGGAAGTGCGGTGGGCGGGCATATTAAAGTTACTTTAATTAGTACAAAAAATAAGTCGTTGGAAGTTTGGGTTGAAGATACCGGTACCGGTAAGGAAAAATTGACCGCGGAGCAACTCAGTACGTTATATCAAGAGCGAAGACAACTCATGGCTACTCAATATCTTGGGTTCAGGGGAAGAGGTCTTCCCAAGATTGTGGGGGAGTGGACGGATGAAGTTATTTTTGAGAACATTCCGACGGGAGGTATTAAAGTTAAAGTAAAAAAATATTTACGAAAGGAAGAGGACACGGTATTGTCTTCTCCGCAGAAGGATTCCACACACATCGTACTTCAATAACATTTTATGACACCTGTACAAATCACCATCGAAGATATCAGCGGGGCTCCTGCCGGAAAAGTAGTGAAGCTCGTGCGTATTGTAGGTCAGTTGGATGAAAGCAATGTAGACGAACAAGCTAAGAGCATCTACCAGGTGATCGAAGCAAATCCAAAAGGGCTTAGTTTGGTCTTTGACGTGACGGGGCTTGAATATATGAATAGTAAGTCCATCGGTTATATGACTGATTGGTACAGCAAGATCTCCGCAAATGGAGGAAAAGTGGTCTTGGCCGCTCCTCGCGAAAATATCTTGGACATTCTTCAGGTGGTGGGACTCACACAACTCGTGAATACCTATCCTTCTATTGACGAAGCAAAAGCGGCTGTGCTGCAATAGGCCCGATGCTTGATAAGCTTAAAATTGCGATTGTTTGTGACTGGCTCACGGTTTTTGCCGGTGCCGAACGGGTGGTTTATGAGATACACCAACTTTTCCCGAATGCGGTGATCTATACCTCTCTTTACGATAAAAAAGCTCTGCCCGCCTTTAAGAAAGCGACGGTTCGGGAGTCCGCACTACGTTATGTGCCTTTTGCCCGAAAGTTACACCGACTTTTTTTGCCGTGGATGCCTTTGATCTTTGAACGCATGGATTTTAGTGAATACGACCTGGTGATTTCCTCCAGCCATTCGGCGGCTAAAGGAATCATTACCAAGCCCGAGACCTTGCACGTGTGCTATTGTCATTCGCCAATGCGTTACGTGTGGGATCATTCCCATCAATACCAGGATCAATTTCGGTCTTTTTTCCTTCTGCGACCTTTTTACAAACCTTTACTGCATAAAATCCGAATGTGGGATCGAGTGGCGGCCGAACGCGTAGATACATTTATTACAAATTCAAATTATATCGCTGAGCGAATTAAAAAATACTATAAAAAAGAGAGCACTGTTATTTATCCTCCCGTGGATTTACACACGTTTTCGGTTGGGAAAAATCATGGGGGTACTTATCTGGCGGTAGGTCGACTCATTCCTTATAAACGTTTTGATCTTATCGTGAAGGCTGCGGTCAAGATGGGTTTCCCCTTACAAATTGTGGGAGAGGGGCCGGAATTAAAAAGGTTGAAGCGGATGGCCCGTGGAGCGAATGTTACCTTTCTTGGAAAAATTTCTGATGACGATTTGCGCGGCGCTTATCAACACGCCAAGGCGCTTATTTTTCCTCAACAGGAAGATTTTGGAATTGTGCCGTTGGAGGCAATGGCCTGCGGTACACCTGTTATTGCTTATGGACGGGGAGGTGCTTTGGAAACGGTAAAAAATGGAATTTCCGGACTCTTTTTTGGAGAACAGACTGTAGAGTGTCTGGTGAAAGCCATTCAAAAGTTTGAAAAGAAAAAATGGAACAGTGAGAGGGTAGCTGATAGCGTTTCGCAGTTTTCTTCCGCACGATTTCGCAGCGAGCTCCGATATTTTTTGGAGAAAGCTTGGAAGGAACATGAAGCCATGCTAAGGTAGGCGCATGAAATTTCGGAAAATTTATCTTTGGATTTTACTGGGAGTTTTTCTGCTTTCCTCCGGCGGGTCTTACCTTTACTGGCAAGGCTACGAGCCGCTTAATAAGGTTTTGGTTTTCGTAACGGTAGGGGTTGATCAGGCTCAGCGCCCCAATGAAACCTCCTCCTATGAACTCCAACGCGCAGCGGAACATTTTTCGGACGTATTGTTGGGGTGGACGCTCGAGCCAAGTTTTAGACAAGACTTTTTAGAAGAAGCGGGGGCGTGGCATACGCTTACCGGACAACGTCAGGAAAAACAGAATTTGCTTTTTGAAATCACCAATGTTCAGGAAAATATTGCTGAAGACAATGTGAATGCCGGTGCGGCTTTCTTACGGGTTTTGGATGCGCAACTTGGGGAGTACAACGCGGCGACGCATCAAGGTTATGTGCTGGCGGTACAAAATGTGATCTATGAGCGTGGAATCGCACCCAAGTTGCCTGCTGTGGGGACCGTGTTCCTTTGTATTGTTCTGGCAGCGATTCTTTTGCTTGGATACGAATATGCTAAAACTCGCCGTCGATCTTCGGCCTCTACTTGAACCCCTTGAAAGTGGAGTAACCCAGTATACCAAGGCTTTAGCGCGTGAGTTTTTGAAACGCTCCGATGAAGTCGAATTGGACTTTTTTTATCAAGCTCGAAAACGGTGTGAGCGAATACATGAGCTTTTCCCCACCGTTCGGCATCTGCCGTTTTCCAACACGTGTTTCCATTTTCGTTGTTTATTCGGTTTTCCCCGTTTGCCGGGGAATTATTTTAAAAAGAAGCCGGACCTTATTTGGATTCCGGATCGGCGGCCCTTTTATTGCAGCAATATTCCGCTTGTGATGACTATTCACGATAAAGTGCCGGAACTTTATGCTTCCACACTTTCACTTAAGGGCCGCCTTTGGCATTTCATTTTCCCACTTCGGCGACTCTTAAAGTTGTGTAGTGGGATTGTAGTGCCAACTTTTAGCATTGGTGCTTCGATCCGAACCCAGATGCCAAAAGAAGTGACTTACGAAGGGGTCTTTTTAGCGAGCCCTAAACCTCCACTTCTTGCAAAAAAACTCGCCAAAGCACCCTTCTTTTTGATGATCAGCCCGTCCGATCCACGTAAGCGTTTACATTGGCTTTTTAAAATGGCGGAACGTTTTTCAAAAGTAAATTTTGTCGTGTTGGGGCTCAAGCCTTCGGACAAACGTTTCGCTCGCTTGAAAATTCATACCGCGCCGAACCTATATTTTTTCCCGGAAATAAGCGAGGGGGAAAAATCCTGGTATCTGCATCATGCGCGAGCACTTTTAGCATTGAGCAAGTATGAAGGGTTTGACCTGCCTGTTTTAGAGGCCGTTACGGCAAAGTGTCCCGTTATTATGAGCGATATTCCCGTGCACAATGAGCTCTATAAAAAAGCCTGTATGGTCAAAACTCTAAGCGATTTGGAAGGGGCAGTCTACCGAGCTTTACATTCGAAAATCGAAATTCCTCAGCCACGAGGCATTTACACTTGGGAGAAAACTGCAGACAGAACCTTACTTTTCTTTCTCCGCGTACTCTTTCACGAAAATAGATAGAGTGGTGGCAACGGGGATGGCCATAAGCATACCTACAATTCCCAACGTTTCGAGACCGATCATCATCGCTAGAATAATGATGATGGGGCTAAGGCCAACGGCTTTTCGCATCACCAGCGGCACCAAAATATTTCCTTCGATTTGTTGGAGTAAAATGATGAGACCCAGCACCCAAATGGCGAGCCAAGGGGATTCGTTGAAAGCCACTAAAATAGCCGGGATTCCCGCGGCGATAGGACCCACTACCGGAAGCAGCTCGGCGATACCGGCCATCATGGCGAGGGTGAGCGCGTTGTCGACTCCCAAAATGAGCAAGCCGGTCAAGCTAAGACTGAACATAAGAAGCATGAGTATCATTTGTCCACGAAGCCAATATCCGATTTTGCCCTGAATAGCTTCAATTTTAACCATGATGTAAGCGCCATGGCGGGAAGGAAACAGCGATACGAAAAAATCATTCACATCTTTTCCATTTACGATTAAGAAGAAGGTTAATATAAGCACCAGTACAAAGTTGAAAATTCCATTGAATATAGCCTTAAGTACTCCAAGCGTATCCCCGGCAAGAGTCTGAAGTTCCCCTGCGAAGCCTTCTAAAGTGGTTTTTAGTTCATTGATTACCGTCTCCTTATCTACTTGGGCCAAAATATCTTGGAAAATAGGTCCGAGGCGGTCTCCAAGGCCAAAGGGAATATTCACCTCACCGGCTCCAATCTTATTGATCAGACTAGTCAGGCTCTTGGCAAGTTCAATGAGTTGAGTAGCAACGAGCGGGATGAGCTGAGATACGAAGAAACCCAAAATAAGCAAGAGCAAAAGGAACATTAACAGCACGCTTAAGGGGCGTGGAATTTTATATTTTCGCAAAGAGTTCACCGTTGGAGTGAGTGCCGCCGAAAGAAGAATAGCAATAAAGAAAATGAGTATTACACGCGTTATTTCTCCCAAAAAGTGACTGAGGGCGATAAGCACAAGTACCACGATGGTGGCCTTGGCCGTACTCATAAGTGAAAAATGCACTACAAATTCCTCTTTTTTCGCGGCCTTGTTTTCTTTGGCACTGAGTCCAATTTTCTGATTCTCTTTGTGTCGGTCCCTAAGTTGCTGCAAAGTCTGCCTCAAATGCTTGATGTTTTTGCTGGTGCTTTGGATGAATTTATTGATTCGTTCGTGCTTCATATCAACTGGTTAGAGCGAGTAAAATTATGTTTACAATAATCCAGGAGGAAAGGGTAAGCACGAAGCCCCCAATGGCATAAGTAAGAATTTTCTTTCCTTTTTCTTTGTCGTCCGTGAGGCCACCTGCAACGTAGTAATAAGCACCCACCATAATCATGAGCACCACAAGGAGTCCCGCAAGTTCAATCACAAATTCGAGGATAAAAACGGCATAATAAGGAACCATCCAAAATTGGATTTCTCCGGATTTGAGCGCGCAACCGAGTATAGCTTCGATGTCGGATTTTTCGGCGGTATCTATGATCGCTTTTATTTTATCAGGATTTCCTTTGAAAAGAGGTTCCCATTTTGTTGTCCAATTTGCATCTCCCGGCACACAAGTACCCCAAACACTTTCATCTACTTCCGGCAAAATGCTGCTTGCGGCAAAAACACCAGGTATAAAACAGTAAAATGCGGCCAGTATTAGGGAGAGCAGGAGCAGACTGGGCTTCGCCCAGGAGAGTTTTTTTAGAAAGTTCATGTGGTGTTTGGTGGCGCTTGGTGGCGCTTGGCTCTATTAACTCAGAATCGCGAGGTCCCCGCAAGTCTATCTTGAGGTTCTCTTCTCAATTTGTTACAGTACCCAGTACTATTTAAGCGAATATGTCAGCCATTGTTGCTATTGTCGGACGGCCGAATGTGGGAAAATCTACGCTGTTTAACCGTTTGATCGGTAAACGGAGGGCGATTGAGTCGGACGTGCCGGGCACAACGCGTGATCGTATTTACGATACGGTGGATATCGAAGGCTACAAAGTGCTGCTCGTGGACACAGGAGGAATTGAAGCGAGAGCGGGCAATGATATTGAAGCGAATGTGCAAGAACAGTCGAAAACGGCCATTGAGGGCGCGGATGTGATTGTTTTTGTGGTGGACGTTCGCGAAGAGTTGACCGGAGAGGATTTTCATACGGCCGACTTGTTGCGGAAATCCAGAAAACCGGTGATCTTGACGGCGAACAAGTGTGACAACCCCAAGCTTGAAGACCTGCGATACAATTTATTCGAACTGGGTTTTGGAGAGCCGGTGGCATTGACCGCGTTACACTCTTTCGGAATCGATGAATTGGAGGATCGAGTGGCTGAAGAACTTAAGAAACTGAAATTTGAAAAAAATGAAGAAGAAGTGCATGACGAAGATCGCATTCGAATCGCCTTTTTAGGGAGGCCCAATGTGGGAAAATCTACCATGGTGAATGCACTGTTTGGAAAAAAGATGGTGGTGGTCTCAGATATTCCGGGTACCACGCGGGATTCAACGGAAATTCCTTTTGAATACAAAAATATTCCCTTTACTTTAATTGATACGGCGGGGATTCGCCGTCGAGGAAAAGTGGAGCAGGGAATTGAAAAATACAGTCTTCTCCGTTCCATGCAATCGGTGGAGCAAGCGGACATTTGCGTGCTGCTTATTGATGCTGAAGAAGGGGTGACCAAGCAAGACTGCCACGTAAGCGAGTATATTTTGGAAGAGCGTAAGGGGCTTATTTTGGTGGTGAATAAAATGGACCGTTTCAAAGATAAGGAACGAGAAGATCGGGAGCATATGTTGGTTCATGAGCTTCAAAAGACCATGGCCTATTTGCCTTGGGCACCGGTGGTTTTTGCTTCCGGCCTGGAACGTCGTAACATTTTTCAGATACTTGAGTTGGCTGGTGAAATCACGGAAGAACGAAAACGCGTGGTACCTCGGCAAGACCTAAAAATTTGGCTCAATCTGGCTCTCAAAAAACATCCGCCACGAGGATCTCGGGGAAAGCAACGGTTTAATGTACTTTCCGTGGAGCAAGTGGATATTTTGCCGCCCACTTTCGTGTTTCTTTGTGACTGGCCGGAGATAATGCATTTCTCCTATGGGCGTTTTTTGGAAAATGAATTGCGCTCACAATTTGGCTTTAACGGAACCAGTATACGAATGATTTTTAGAAAACCGGGAGAGCGGGGGAAAAAGAGAAAAACTAAAGAAGTTGGTCCAAAAGAGTGACCCAGTCTTTTCGAATTTCCTTGCGACGATCATAATCGTGGAACTTGAGTACGGTCTCTGAAATTACAGTGCCGCTACGGTCCTTCAACCCGTAGTATTTCTCTTTGGCACGACGGATTTGCTTTTGCTTACTTTTTTCCTCCCAATCATCTCGATTTAAATATTTTTCAAAGAAATTTTTCACTTTTCCTTGAAATCCCGAACTCTTTCTGAAGTACCTGCGATGCAGCGTCAAAGTTTTAAAATACTCGTCGAGCCAGACGTGATTGTCTTCAAAGATTTTTTCATAAATACGGTAATCTCCGGCAATAGGTTCCAAGGTTTTTATCCAAAAAGCCAGATAAATGTCATAAGGTTCTAGAGCGAGGTCCTTAAAGTTTAGATGATCTTCCGAAACATAAAAACTGAGACAAAAACGGTCTTTGATTTTGTTTCCGTGCCGCCTTACCCCAAATAAACCGGTAAGAATGGTGAGGCATAGTCGAGCAAGGAAGAGACGATTTTTCTTTGTTACCACCAGGAGGTCTATATCACTGTCTTCAGAGGCGGCATAAATGGGCAAGCTATTGCATACGCAAACCAATTTTACAAAGGGACAGATCGAGAAAATCCACTGCCAACGGCGAATTTTTTTCCAAAGCCTTCGGGCTCGTTGAACTTTTTCAAAAAACTTTGCGTGGAAATCAGGTTCCTTGGAAAGGGAATAATAACCTTCCACCAATTGAACCAAAGGGCTTTCTTTCAGGTAAATGCTGATTTTTTCTTCATCAGGTTCGGCAAAGAATAAATGTTCAGAAATTTCGCTGCGCGTGAGGGGCACCTCAAACAAATGAAAATACACCAGTGTCCCGAGGACAGCCTGCTTCATGTTCATGTTTTTGGGAAAAACTTCGCTCATTTGCCTAAGTCAAGGACTTATCCTAACATAAGCTGGTCTAGCATACTAGGCCGCAGCATTATGGCCCAAAGAAAGATCGAAGCACTACTCAAAAAATTGCCCTCCGTCCCCGGTGTTTATAAAATGAAGGACGAGGAGGGGAGGGTTTTATATGTAGGGAAAGCCAAGAATCTAAACAATCGAGTGCGATCTTATTTTCGCAAAAATGCCAAGGCGGTTCGCACGGAAAAACTATTGGAACACGTGGTGGATTTGGAATGGATTGAGGTGGGAAGTGATCTGGAAGCGCTCTTTTTGGAGACGAACCTCATTAAGGAATTTCGTCCTAAATATAACGTCCTCATGAAGGGCGATAAGAACTATGTCTATATAAAAATCACTAAAAACGAAGATTATCCGCGCATCGAAATTGTACGCCGGGTGGAAAAAGACGGAGCGCGGTATTTTGGTCCAAAAACGGCAGCCCATACCGTGAAAAAAACTTTGGGTTTGCTCCAAAAGCTCTTTATGTACCGCAGTTGCGACCTGGGTATTGAGTGGAATGGCGGCGCTACGAAAATTACGAAAAAGACGCTCGCGTATCCTTGCCTCGACTACCATATTAAACGTTGCGCCGCCCCCTGCATCGGAAAAATTTCTCCCGAAGAGTACGCCCGATCCATTGAACGTATCGAACTTTTCTTGGAAGGAAAAACCGACCAAATTGAGCAGTCTCTTCGGGAACAAATGGAGGCTTCTGTGGCGAAGAAAGAATTTGAAAAGGCCGCCCTTGTACGCGATAAACTACTTTCGTTGCGGCAGCTTTTTGAAGGTAAGCAAATCGTGACTTCGCCGACGCATGAAAATATGGATATTTTAGGTTTTGTGTTGGAGGGTGGCAAAGCTTACCTCAACCTGTTCATGCTGCGAGACGGAAAATTGATCGATCAGGAAAATTTTATTGCTGACGCCGGCGGTTACGAGACGGGTGAGGAGGGCGAGGCTCAGGAAATAGTGGAAAGTTTCCTATATCAATATTATGAAAAAGCTACGGAGATTCCTTCGCAAATTCTGATTCCGCTCGGTTTTGAAGAGGGGGATTTTTTTACCGAATGGGCCGGCAATCAGGCGGGGCATCGAGTGAAATTGTTGACGCCGGAACGCGGGAAGAAACACAAACTCATTGAATTAGCGGAAAAAAATGCTCGTAGTTTTCAAAAACAAAATAAAGCGCGTTGGGAAAGCATGGCCCCTTCCGACGGGGAAGCCCTGCAGGAACTTTCTCACGTGCTCAGCTTGCCCAAGCCGCCTAAACGCATGGAATGTTACGACATTTCGCATCTTGGCGGCAGTGACACCGTGGCCTCTATGGTGGTTTTCGAAAACGGTACTGCAAAAAAATCCGACTACCGAAAATTTCATTTGCGCGGCATCGCCGATGGCGAGATTGACGACTTCAAGTCGATGAGCGAAATTCTTCACCGTCGCCTTTCGCATTTGCAACCCGTGCCGGCCGGAATTCATGTTCGTAAAGCAGCTAAAACGAATCTTCGTGGAATCCAGACGCTCTTAAAAGAATGGCGCGGAGATAAAACGCTTCCCGGGACACTGGATGAATACTATGTAACGTTAAAAAATAAAAAAGTGATCGGATTGGTGAGACTCTTTTACGGACAAGAAAAAACGGTTCTGATCCGTTCCTTGTATGTAACGCCCAAAGCTCGAGAAAAAGGCGTGGGGAAGAGCCTTCTTCTTTGTGCGATTGAACGTTCGAAAGCAAAACGTGCGTATCTTTCCTGCCCTCATGATAGAAAAAGTTTTTATGAATCGGTTGGCTTCGAATCGGTCAAGAAACTCCCTGATGCTTTTATTGAGGAGCTTGATTTGGCGAATTTCTTAAAAACACATTCCGCTGAAGACGTGAATTTTTATGCCTACGACCCCGCTAAACACACCGATGCCTCTTTTGAAAGCAAGCCGGATCTCATCGTGATTGATGGGGGAAAGGGGCAACTCAGCGCCGCCGTAAAAAGCCGCAATGCTCTGGCGCTCACCATTCCCATGATTGGTTTAGCGAAGCGGGAAGAGGACGTTTTTGTGCCCGGGTCTAGCCTTCCACTCCTCATTCCAAAAGATTCCAAGGCTTCTTACTTACTTCAACATATCCGTGACGAAGCCCATCGCTTTGCCATTACTTTTCAAGAAAGTACTCGAAAAAAATACCTCACCACTTCTGTTCTTGATGAAATTCCCGGCCTCGGGAAAGCCACCAAAATGAAACTTCTAAAACACTTCGGTTCGGTGGAAAAAATCAAGCAAGCCTCGGGAAAAGCCATCGCCACCCTTGTGGGGGAAGATCTAGCTAAAAAGATTCAGTTCCGGATGAACGTGAATCCGAAAATTCGATAAGTGGCTACCGCAAGAGCTTTTCCTGGTGACTGACTGTCAGCATTCGGTAAACAAAATCTGTGCCCGGGCACAGATTTGACCTCAATTTTTGGCTTAAACAAGCCATTTCATTTTTTGAATTACACAAGGGTTGATACTCATATTCTAATAAAACGGCTTTCAGAAGCCTAGAAATGAATTTTCGGATTCACGTAGATGAAAATAAAATTGACAGAATTAAAATAAGTGATACAGTTATGGTTGCCATTAACCTTAGTATGGAATGACAACAACGAAACTAGAAATTGACCTATCACATGTCCCGCTATCTGGCGACCTTAGCCTTCAGGACATTGAAGACACTTGTGCAGTAATAGAACCAGAGGTAGAAGTGATAAAAGCTTTATTGGCAGAAGTTCGTGATGTTGCAACGTTAATTACAGCAATCGACGCTTATAATTCAGAAAGAAGAGATATTCCAGAATCTGAAGGGGGATTATATGAAATTGAAACAATTACAGTTAATGGACTTAATGTCCTTATTAGATACGATCGTAGAGGAAATATGTGGCTAATCAATCCTTCCTATCAAAGAAGTGAAGCAAAAGTAAACCAGGTGCAAGAAGCGGTTGAACCTGCTCGCACTGGAATAAGAAGCAGATTGGGGAAATTGATAAAAGGGCTCTTTCTACAAGCTTACACCTCTTAAAATGCCTGAAACCATATCACGATCAGAGGCCTTAGGTAGAGTCAGATCCGCTTTGCAAAGAGAGCAAAGCGCCTTCCGGGAAGAGGGCGCAACCTCGGTAGATGAACTACGGCAAGAAGATCTTTTGCAAGCCATGTGTGAGGTTCAGGCGCGTGCAGATTTGGAAGAGACGTTTTTTAATCCACAGTCTCCCATAGATAGAGACCTTCGTGCAGCGATAGGAGTTGCGGATGACGAGTCTTTAACGCTTGAAGCGGCAGGTACCGCTATTGATAAAATTCTAAAAGACAGGGCGGAAAGATCAAAAAATGTAACCGAGGGAAGCTTGGATTCCGAGATAGTGGATGCCTTTCAAGGTAAATTGTCAGCAGCTCTCAAGGCAGCGCTTGTGGATTGACGAAATAGATCGGAGTCGGGAGAATGGAGTCAACCTTTAAAACTCTATGGACTACCCAACTTTGCTCGAAGATCTCAAACAGGCCATGCTTGCCAGAGATGAACTTAAAGTTTCTGTTTTGCGTATGCTCAAAGCGGAAGTGATGAAGGTTCAGACCGATGGCAGCGGAACTGAAATCACGGAAGCGCTTATCCAAACGATCATCCAAAAAATGATCAAACAGCGAAAAGATTCCTTCGAGCAATTTAAGGCCGGGAATCGCATGGAACTCGCGGAGAAAGAAGAAAAAGAAATCGCTCTTTTGCAGGCTTATTTGCCCGAGCAAATGAGTGAAGAAGCCATTCGCGCAGAGGTTCGTGCGACAAAAGAACAGCTCGGAATCACCGACAAGAGCGGCGTAGGTAAGCTGATGGGCGCTCTTATGGGCAAGCTGAAAGGCAAAGCCGACGGAGCGGTGATTAAGAAGATTGTGGAGGAAGAATTGAATTAGTCTCGTCTTCGACGAGTGTGGTGCCGAAAGTGGGGGTCGAACCCACACTCCCGATGAAGGGAACGGGATTTTGAGTCCCGCGCGTCTGCCAATTCCGCCATTTCGGCACGGGAGAAAAACTACACTATTTGTCATTCGGACACAATATGCTATTGTGCCTGCACCACGTAATTTTACACATATGTTTTCAAAAAATAATTCACAAACTGTCTGGGTTGGGCTTAGTTTTCTTGCCGTTGGATTGATGGCCGGATTGTTGATTTCAAATGGAGGAATCTCCGAGAACTTTGGTAGCGCAAATGAAGAGGCGGTGGCTGCCCCCGATGTGAATCCGGATGACTTGGAAGTAGTTGATGTGAACGTTGATGACGACGCGGTTTTAGGTGCGGCAGACGCCCCCGTGACCATTGTGGAATTCAGTGATTTCCAGTGCCCTTACTGCCACACTTTTTATAGCGAAAGTCTACCAAGCATCATTTCTGATTACGTAGATACCGGAAAAGTGAAGCTCGTTTTTCGCGATTTTCCTTTGAGCGGTCACCCTCAAGCAAATCTTGCGGCTCAAGCTGCGGAATGCGTGGCTCGCACCGATACCGGGGTCAAAAATAGCGAGGCCTATTATGCCTTCCACAATTGGCTTTTTGAGAATCTAGCCATGTGGTCCGGCAACGACGATGCCATGGAAGTTCTGATTACGGCGGCACAGGATGAACTGGGTGTCGACATTCGAACTTGTTTGGAAAACGGTGAAATGGCTGATGAAGTGAATGCAGATTTGACCGCCGGCCGAGGATATGGAGTCGGTGGAACGCCTTCCTTCTTCATCAATGGAAAAAAACTTGTGGGCGCTTGGCCTTACGAAACCTTTCAAAAGGTGATAGAGTCTGAGCTCTAATTCCAAGGCAAACTATGTTTTTCGATGAAGTCCAGCTCGAACTTGAAGGAGGAAAAGGTGGAGATGGGATGGTCTTTTTTCATCGTGAAAAATATGTGGAGTGTGGCGCGCCGGATGGCGGAGACGGTGGAAATGGAGGGAATCTGATCCTGGAGGCGGACGACAATTACAACACGCTGCAGCACTTCACCGGAGCGAAGCATTTTGAGGCTAAAGACGGGGAAGGGGGCTTTAGAAATAATATGGCGGGTCACGCAGGAGAAGACGTTATTTTGAAGGTTCCGGTGGGTACTTTGGTTTATGATCAAGAGACAAAGGAGCTGATGGTGGATCTTAAAAAACACGGTCAGCGTTTTTTAGCGGCTCGAGGGGGGCGCGGTGGATATGGAAATTCGAATTTTATGTCCAGCATCCGGCAGGCACCGAAGTTTGCCGAGCTTGGCGATATTGGTGAACACAAAAAAGTGCGTTTTGAATTGCGACTCGTAGCGGATGTGGGTTTAGTAGGATTCCCGTCCGCGGGTAAGTCGACCTTTATCTCCCACGTTTCTTCCGCTCGACCTAAAATTGCCGCCTATCCTTTCACGACTTTGATACCGAATTTGGGCGTGGTTCACCTTTCAGATTTTGGTGGAAACAAAAAACAAAGCTTCGTGATTGCAGACATGCCGGGGATTATTGAGGGCGCTTCGGAAGGAAAAGGTCTTGGTGACGCCTTCTTGAAACACATTTCCCGTACGGCGATTCTTGTTTTTGTGCTCGATCCGTTCTCTTATGAGGAGCGTTCCATCCTTGATCAGTACAAAACCTTGAGAGAGGAACTTAAAAAATATGACCCTGAGCTACTCGAGAAAGATTTTTTTGTCGCGCTTAATAAAATTGATTCCATCCCCGAAGAAGATCGTAAAAAGATGCAGAAAGAGTTCCTGAAGGCATTCCCGAAACTTAAAAAGAATTTCCGACTTATTTCCGGAGTGAGCGGGGAGGGGCTCCCTAAACTCATGCTTGAACTCGCCGTGCTTGTGGAGAAAAATCGTAAAAAAGCCCCTGCCATGAGTACCAATGAGGAAGTGATCGAATATAAACCCCAAACTTTGGTCGATGACCGCTCTTTTGAAATAGAAAAATTGGGCGATGTGGACTTGGGGAAGTTTGAGGAACCCATCGAGGGTCAAACAATTGAAGACGAACTTATACCTGTACGCCCTTTGTTTAAGGTTACGGGCAAGCGAATTGAGCAAATTTCCCGAATGACCAACGTGGCATTGGAAGGGTCTTTGGACCGGGTTTACGATGTACTCAAAAAAATGAAAATTCACAATGCTCTACTTCGACTAGGTGCAAAAACCGGAGATCTTGTTAAAATAGGACCACACATTTATGAATTCCACGATTTATGAAGATAATCTGCGGCCTCGGAAATCCCGGTAAAAAATACAACAATACTCGCCATAACGTGGGCTTTGCTTTTATTGCGGAGTTTGCTAAAAAACATGAATTTCCTCCTTTTGAGGAGTGGGGGAAGTCTCTGGTGAGCATAAAGGGCACGGGTGAGGGCAAAATTCTGCTTATGCTGCCCCTCACTTATATGAATCTTTCGGGGGAAGCCGTTCGAGAAGTTGTGGACTATTATAAGGTTGAATCGAAGGATTTTTACACGGTCTACGATGATGTGGATTTACCTTTAGGCACGCTTCGTTTCCGCAAAAAGGGCTCTGCCGGCACTCACAATGGGATGAAATCGGTGGTCCAGCACTTGGCTACCATGGATTTCCCCAGATTGCGCATCGGGATTGAATCACGTGGAGAAATGGCCCCCGAGCAGTTGGAACTTTATGATTTTGTCTTGGCTCCTTTTCTACCTGACGAATTGCCGATTTTGAAGAAAGCCATTGAAGAAGGCATGGAAATTATGGAAAAAGCCCTTGCCTAACCGAGAAATATTCCGTAGAGTAGCCCCGATTTAAATTTAAAACCTATGTTTGCAGTCGTCTATCTTGGTGGGAAACAATATCGTCTTCGTGAAAAGGACGAGGTTGAGGTTGAAAAAGTGGATACGGAAGAAGGAAAGAACTTCAAAATCAACGAAGTGCTTTTGATGGCTGAAGAGGATGGTAGCGTTATGAAAGTAGGTACGCCTTTTGTAGCCGGAGCTCACGTGGAATGTCAGGTTCTTGAGCAAGGAAAAGGAGAAAAGCTGTATATTGAGACCTACCAATCCAAAAAACGCACTCACCGCCGCCAAGGTCACCGTCAATTTTTCAGCACCATCAAGGTCCTGAAGATTTCCGCGGTTGAAAAGAAGGTGAGCGCCGTGAAGGCCGTCAAAGAAGAACCTGTTGCTGCAAAACCTGTTGCTACAAAGAAGCCGGCAGTCAAAAAAGCGGCAGTCAAAAAGGTGGCCAAGGCTAAGTAATCGGGATGTTCTGTAAGTCCTTCGGAAGAGCAGCTTCAAAGGTCTTTCCATCGATTTCGATCTTTTGAGCGTGGAGGAATTGTCGGGTGAGGCCGTGTTTTTCCTTGAATTCTTCATTCAACTTTTTGTCCCCGTAAACACTGTCGCCAACTACCGGGTGACCGATACTGGCCAGGTGAACGCGGATTTGGTGAGTTCGGCCGGTTTCAATATTCACTTTAAGCAAACTGACCCCACGATACGCAGCCAGCATTTCAAAAGTGGTGATGGCGTTTTTACCCTGATGACTCACGGCCATTTTTTTACGGTCGGTAGTGCTGCGTCTGATGGGCGCCTCGATGCGGCCTTTTTGAGATTTAGGCTGACCTTTAACTAGCGCAAGGTAGGTCTTTTTAACCTTTCGATCGTGGAAAAGTTTGGTCAACTTTTGGTGTGTTACGTCATTTTTGGCGATGAGGAGCACGCCGGACGTATCTTTATCGAGGCGGTGCACGATGCCGGGACGTTTTTCACCGCCAATTCCACTCAGATTTTTGCAATGGGCGAGCACGGCGTGAACAATAGTCCCCTCACTGTGCCCGGATTCGTCGGGATGAACCACCATGCCGGCCGGTTTATTTATTACGAGCATGTTTTTATCTTCAAAAATAACGTCCAAAGCTATTTTCTCGCCTTTGAGGGTGGATGCTTTAGCCACAGGGATTCTATACAAAAGCTCGTCCCCGATTTTCACGCGCGTATTGGCTTTTTCAGATTTGTGGTTGAGGTAAACGCAGTCTTCTTTGATGAGCCGTTGAACCTGGTTGCGGGAAATGTTTAAAAAATCCACTAAAAACTGGTCGAGACGTTGCCCTTCGTCTTTTTTCTTAAATTTGTAGCTTTGAAATTGCATTTTAGGAGGGCTTTTGTTAACCTGAGCTAAGTAATCTTACAGGAAAAAACTATGTCCGTGAATACAGACGAAAAAGCGGTTGATCAACTTCTTTCTTTGGGCGTCGCCGATGTGATTGTAAAAAAGGACCTGAAGGAGAAGCTGATGAGCGGAAAACAACTTCGCATTAAGCTGGGGATCGACCCCACGGGTTTTGATCTGCATCTGGGGCACATGGTGGTGGTGCGCAAGCTGCGCGAATTCCAGGAATTGGGACATCAAATCATTTTACTTTTTGGAAATTTTACAGGTCAAATTGGGGATCCGTCAGGAAAATCGGAAACCAGACCACTTCGTACGCAAGCCGAACTCGAGAAAAATGCTGAGCATTATTTGAAGCAAGTTTCTGGAATTCTCGATATAAAAAAGGTTGAAGTTCGTTGGAATGCCGAATGGCTCGCGCCGCTCAGTTTATCAGATGTAGTTTTATTGGCTTCGCAGTTTACGGTTGCGCAAATGATGGATCGCGACATGTTTCAGGAACGCGTGAAAAAAGATCAGCCAATCTCACTTCACGAATTTTTATATCCGTTAATGGTAGGTTACGATTCCGTGGCTTTGAAGGCTGACGTTGAGCTTGGTGGAACAGATCAAACTTTCAATTTGTTAGCGTGTAGGCCGATTCAGAAGGCTTATGGGCAGGAGCCACAAAATGTTTTAACAGTTCCTCTTTTGCTTGGTACCGATGGCGCCATGAAAATGGGGAAGACCACCGGAAATTACATTGGGGTAAGCGAAAAGCCCGAAGATATTTTTGGGAAAACCATGTCGATTCCCGATCATCTTATTTTGACCTACTGCGAGCTGGCCGGACGGATGGACGAGGCTGAAGTTGCCGAATTCAAAAAGCGTTTGGAGGGCGGCGAAAACCCTCTCAATTTAAAGATGGAACTCGGACACGCAATTGTGGAGCTGTATCATGGCGAAAAAGCGGCTCACATGGCCGAGGAACATTTCAAGACCGTTCATCAAAAGAAAGAAGTGCCGGATGATGTGGAAGAAGTGGCGCTCCAGGGTCCCAAATGGAATATTGTGGACTTGATTTGCGAACTGAAACTCGCCGCCACCAAGAGCGATGCGCGCCGACTTGTGGAAGGTGGAGGGGTAAAGTGGGAAGGAAAAAAGTTGGAAGACGTGAAGACTGAAGTGGCTCTGACAAAAAAAGGTGCGCTATTGCAGGTTGGAAAGAGGAATTTTAGGAGGGTGAAGGGGTAAATACTCCGAGTTGACGAAAGGGTAACTCTCGTGTAACATTTAAATGTAAGCCGAGGTGCTGTGGTTATCTACAGCTACTCCTAGGTGTCAACAGAAGCTCTTTCTTCGGAAGGGGTTTTTCTGTATATTCGCATTTGCCTGGTGAAGCGGGGCTGTAGCTTAATCGGCTAAAGCACCTCGGTTTGGCACCTAGGGGATGCGAGTTCAAATCTCGTCGGCTCCACCAGGCATTTTTGTTTCCCTTTTTATGCTTGATAATCGACTCGATTCTACGACTCTGAAAACCCGAGATTCTTACGTGGCCAAACTCAAAGAGATGGGCATTAAGACTCTGCGGGATTTGCTGACGTATTTTCCGCGGGCGTATCGAGATGAGCAGGAGTTTACGCGCATCAATGAGATGCGGACGGATGAGGTGAATGTGGTGCAAGGACGCATCAAATCGATCTTAAATATTTCCACCAGGGGAGGGAAGGTGATGACTAAAGCCGTGGTGGCCGACGAAACGGGAGAAGTACCGGTTTTATGGTTCAATCAGCGGCACATCAAGCAACTATTTTTTAAAGGAAGTGAGATTGTTTTGACCGGAAAACTCAAATTTGAACGGGGGAGGAGCATGCTGCTGAGCCCTAAGTACGAAAAACCTTCTGCAACGCTGCTGCACACGGGCCGAATCGTGCCGGTTTACCCTGAAAAAGATGAGATTACGTCCAAGTGGTTGCGGGAAAAAATCCACATGGTTTTGCCGTACGCACAGTATTTTGAGGAGTATATGCCGCAGTGGATTTTGGAAGAAGCGGCGCTGATGAGTTTGCCGGACGCCATTTATCATGTGCATTTCGCCAAAGATGAGGAGCATTTGACCAAAGCCCGCGAACGTTTGGCTTTCGACGAACTTTTTATACTGCAATTCCTGGCGCTGAAGCGGAAAAAACTGTGGCAAAGTGAATTTTCCGGCGAGGCTCGAGAACAGGAGCAGACTGGGCTTCGCCCAGGAGTCGATCTGGAGGCTTTTTTGGATTCTTTACCCTTCAAATTGACCGGTGCACAATTTCGAGTGATAGCGGAGATTTTTGAAGACTTTGCGAAGAACTATCCCATGATGCGACTCATTCAAGGCGATGTGGGCGCGGGTAAAACGGTGGTAGCGGCGGCGGCGATTTACGCCATGAAACAAGCAGGTTTGCAGTCTGCGCTGATGGCGCCCACGGAAATTTTAGCACGGCAGCATTTTAAAACTTTGGTGCGTCTGCTGACCCCTTTTGAGCTTAACGTGCAGATTTTAACAGGTTCAAGTTCGACCGGTGAATACGAGCAAGTCACACGTCAATTGGCCACTGGCACTTGTGACTTGGTGATCGGTACGCATGCGCTCATCCAAGAGGGCATTCAATTTTCCAAACTCGGCCTTGCCGTGATTGATGAGCAACATCGCTTTGGAGTGAAACAACGCGCGGTCTTTAAAATGCACGGTAGTCCGCACATGCTCAGTCTTTCCGCAACGCCGATACCACGTACTATGGCGCTGACGCTTTATGGAGACCAGGACCTTTCGACCTTGGACGAACTCCCGCCCGGCCGTCAGGAAATTGTGACACGATTGGTGCCGGAAGATAAACGCAACGACGCTTACTTGTGGATTTCGGATCAAGTGGCGAAGGGTCGGCAAGTATTCATTATTTGTCCGCTCATTGAAGAGTCCGACGCCATTCAGGTGAAGGCGGTGACGTTGGAATATGAGCGTCTTAGAACGGATGTTTTTCCGCAACACCGCCTGGCGCTTTTACACGGACGCATGAAGGCTGAAGAAAAAGACTCCATCATGAAACAATTTGCCGCCGGTGAAGTGGATATTCTGGTTTCCACTTCCGTGGTGGAAGTAGGAATAGACGTGCCCAATGCCACCATCATGATGATCGAGGGCGCGGACCGTTTTGGCTTGGCCCAACTTCATCAATTTAGGGGGAGGGTCGGGCGAGGCGAATATCAGTCTTATTGTTTCCTCTTTTCAGATTCAAATGCCGATGCGGCCTTGCAGAGACTTAAATTTATGGTGAAATATAATTCAGGCTTCGATTTAGCCGAACTCGACTTGCAAATGCGTGGTCCCGGAGAAATCTATGGAATTAAACAAAGTGGTATTCCGGATTTAAAAATGGCGAGTTACACGGACTTGGCGATGTTGAGCAAGGTACGTGCATACGCACAGCGACTTGTAGGCGAAGACCACGAACTAAGCAAGTATCCCAAGTTCCGAGAGAAAATCACCAAAATAGAGGCACAGGCCGAATTGGGGGACGCATCCTAAGTCGTTTTACGAAAAATAACGCGTATAAACGAAGGTTTTTTGTCGCGCCGTTGTAAAGAATGGATGGAAGATGGAGAAAGAAGTTGTATGTAACGACAAGTGGGTGGTTATACCGGTGACCACCCGGATCTTCCCTAGAGTTAACTTCGTACAAGATATATTGTGCGGGATTAGAGAAGAGTAGGGAAAGCCCCTCCCTCCCTTTCAATAATCTGCAAAATCTGGTATAATAATTAGATTTAAATAACCGTATGGCAACGCAAGCGCAACAGAGTAAATCTGCCAACGATCCTGAAAAGGCAAAAACCTCTTCTAAGGTGGACTCCCCTATTGAGGAAAGAAAGGAATTATTTGTTGAGATGGTTCAGAAGGAAAAAAAAGATCGTAGAACCGAACTGAGCCAGGAAATGGTCACGGAATTAAAGGGTGATGAACGGGGTGAAAAAGAGCGTCTTGAGCTTTTGAATTCCGTCCTTGATCAACGAGAAGCGGAGGAGATTGATAGACAGCTTGCCGTTTTAACCGTTGACCCCGAGGGGGAAAGTCCGGAAAAGGTAGAGGCCCTAATGTTTTTCAGAGATACATTCCCATATTTATTGGCTGTTTTGGCTTTAAAAAACAAGATTGACCCTAAGTCTAAGACGGAGGAATTTTTAGCGCTTGCCGAAAAAACGACGGATGTCCAGGAATTAGCGTTGCTGCGTGCGATGGCATTTTTGGAAAAGAATTCACAACTTCCTTGCTCCATTGCATACAAAGAAAAACTGTATTCGGATGTGCGTAAAGACTCCTTGGTTTTGTATGATGCCGCTAAAGAAGTTTTGGACGAAAAGACGGGGGCCGGAACGTGGATGAAAGAAAAAATGACAGAATATCCTGTCGCAACGGTAGCATTGCTTGCTTTGGGGGCGACGGTTGCTTATAAAGCAGGTCGTTGGCTCTATAGCAAAGCAAAAGGAAAACTTAATCCTGCCGGTAATCCGGCGACTCAAAGCCCTGAAGCAAAAGGACCCGGACTTTTTTCTAAACTTACTTCCGGGTGGAGCTTCTTAAAAAAACTAACTGTTTCTACGGCTCTTTTTTCGGGAGGTTTGTTCGTGGCGGGAAGAGTTATGGGGATGACTGGAGT
Organism: Candidatus Altimarinota bacterium; assembly: GCA_041645035.1. Taxonomy (GTDB): domain Bacteria; phylum Patescibacteriota; class Gracilibacteria; order UBA1369; family 2-02-FULL-48-14; genus 2-02-FULL-48-14. Next base: position 93,311 of record JBAZQU010000001.1, read on the forward strand.
GGAGGAATATATGAGAAAAAATGAGATTGAATGGCCTTATGAAAATCGCTTTTTGGTGGCCCTTTCGCACTTTGCTTATGGAAGAATGGAAGAAGGTTTAGCTACTTTGAATTTTGGCCCTCGAACGGATGAAGAGCGTGAACGTCATAAAGTTTACTCCGAATTTTTTGACGTCTCCGATCATTCTGTTTGGCTTACGGCCGGGCTTAATTTCAAGAAACTACTTGATGCAGAGGAAGGTCGGGAGCATCCGCTTGCCGCGGGAATCTTTGCCTCCATCCCTTTTATCAACAAATTTTTCGTCCTCCCCGATCAAGTTGCTGCAGAAGATGCAGTCAAAATAAAACTGGAAGAAAAATTAGCAGTTATAGAAAAACAAATTCCGGATGCGAACACTATGACGGTAGATGAAGTTCTTAAAAAGGCTTTCGAGCTTCGCTTATTTGAAACCAGCGATTCAGCCGGATGGGGTGAATATAGTGATGACTTGCAAAATCTCATCAAGGCCGAGGAAAAAGAATCTGCGGATTATGCAACAAAAATAGACGACGCCTCAAAAGGTAAAGAAGCTCTGGAGCAGCCTGATATCGATGCTCTCAAGGAAGCCCATACTGAAGTTACCGGAAGTCTGGAGGAACTGAGATTGGCGCGTCCTACTTATTGGCTCGACATGCAGGGCTTGGCGGAGCGAGTAGTTCCTTGGCTTACTTTTGACGATGATACTTTGCAGAATGCGGATTATCTTGAAGCTAAAGCGAGTTATAAAGCCTTTTTTGAACGAGCACAAAAAGATGACCTGGATGCTATTGGTGGCGATATGCAGGAACTTGAGGAAGTACAGGAATTTTTCGGTGAGCTCAAGCCGGGAGAGCCCCTCGCCCCTGAAGAAAAAGTTCTTTTAAAAAAGAATACGGAGGCTATGAAAGAGATTCATCAGCGTATTCGTGACAGTTTGGTTCGCTCAAAAATCACCCGAGATAAAGCTATCAAGGATGATTCTACGGAAGGTTGGCATGGTCTAGCTTGGGATGATTTGAATGAGGCGAAGTCACTTTATTTCCACGCTTATAAAGGAGTTTGGTATGGATTGGAATGGAGTGTCAGCGAACTGATAGATGAGAACACAGGCCTTAAAGGAAAAGTGCTCGGCTTTACTGGAGTGGTCCTTGGAAGTGCCGTGGCAGGTTCGATTGTTTTTGATGTTGCACAAGGGGCAATGAGAATGAATGAAGGTAGATTGCTCGCCGGTTCGGCTCGTATGGTGATTTTGCCGGGTCACAGTTTGCCTTTGTTCGCCTATTATCACTTGAGGGCTAATCCCGCCTCTCTTATTGAGAAAGTTATAAAAGGAAAGATGCACCCCGATCGTGCTACAAGATATTGCGAAAAGGCTATGAAAGAAGGTGATGTTTTTTGGGCAGAATGGTACCACTTTGGTGGTAAACAGTGGGGAGATCGTATGAGGTATTTAGAAAACCTGAGAGGTATTTTTAACAATCAAACAAATCTCAAGTGGTTGGATGATCTCGTGGAAGGCACGGCTACTTTCACTCGAGGAGATGCTACATGGCAGGACGATTTGGTGGATATGGTTCAACGTGAATTCAAAATGCCTTTCGAGGATTTTCTAACTAAAATGAGAGCCGAACGAGGCACAAAACATATCATCATTGAAGCCTTTGAACGACTTCCCGCAAAAGAAAGAATCATTCAGTTTTTCGAACGAATGTCTCGAAAATTGGGTCGTCCTACTATTCCAAGACCTATTCTTGAGAAATGGTTTGCAAAAGGTGGAGCCGGACTGGGCTATCTTGGATATTATGCGCGTATTGGTATGCCGGTAGGAGTGGCTTACCTTTCTACTTATTGGGTGTGCGAAGAAACCTACAATGCTAAAGATAAAGGGGAACGGGTTGCAATGGCTACGGCTGGTATTCTTGCAGCAGAAATTGGATGGAGAGCTGTGAGGGCGATTAAATTTGCTCCAAAACATCCGCTCATTATGGCGGGTGTGGCCTTAGGGGCTAGTCTTGGCGTCACTGTTGCGGCAGAAAATTTCTTTGCCCCTCTCCTCAAAGACAGAGGTTTTATGGCGACTGCATCGAGAGGCGCGTATTCGCCTGTTTTCTACACTGCTGGGGCAGGCCAACTCTGGGATACCATCGGCCATTATTGGAATCCGGGCGGCAGCGAGGAAAAAGAATATTTCTCTCGTGAAACGTATTTACCTCTTATCGGCGCACGAAAAATGGCTTTCCATGACGGAGCTTTTTTGGCCGGAGGTTCTTACTTTGAAGAACTTGACCCCGAAGCTGCTGTAGCCGCATGGAATTCCAAAGTTAATTCGGAAATTTATGATTTGCGCGCAGAACAAGAGGCGACGAAAGGCAGCGAGGAACCGGTGGACAACTCTAAAAAGATTGAGGAATTAGATGCAAAGATCATTGATCGGGACTGGAATTATCGTCAAATTCAAAAAATAGAGGCACAAAAAGCACAAATTGCGGGGATGGGTTCTGATTTATTCGACGATATTATGTCCGCTTACGGCACGTCGATAACAAAAGCTGAAAAAACCTTGATGGAAAGTTTGTTAGTGACAGATTTACCTGAATCCTGGATGGATGAATCCTTTATGAATGTTGAGAAGGAACCGCGATATGCCACCGTTTTGAAGTTTGCGGAAAAACTTGGGGAGGAGGATGAGCTCCTGACTTTCTTGGAAAGGAAACGACTCATTCAGTCTGATACTGAATTTTATAAATCGATCGGACACTATGATGCTATAATGAAAGCTGACGAAAAAGATCGTTTGGTTGCGATGCTGGGTGTCGATCCAAAATTGGCAGATGAAGCGGAAAAAGCTTATGAAGGACTCGTTCAAGAGTTGGGCTTGGAAGAGCCACTAGTACCACATTCCCAAAATCTATTCATATAGGGTAGGGAAAGCAATTTTGGCCTTGTCGGTACCAAAGCCCCACTTGATGAGACTGCCTTTCTTGTTGCGGTCTTTTGTCCATGCAGATACTTCCCGTTTCATCTTTTCTTCGGAGGGGATGCGCCCCTTAAGACACTGTCTGCTCAAGATGCCAATTTCAATTTCTGCCATATTCAGCCAACTGGCGTGTTTGGGGGTGAAGTGGAATTTTATTCGTTTCATCATCTGTTTGGTTTTTCGTTTTCCAAAAGCCAGCAAAAGGGATTTCTCAGAATGTGTGTTCAAGTTGTCTTGCACAATGTGGAGAATTTCTGCAGCAGGATATTCTATTACCAACTCTGCAAGAAACTCGGCATAGTCCTTCTTGGTCCGTCTGGCCGTTACCTTTGTAAAATGCCTCCCACCCTTTGGTTCAACGGCCACGAAGATGTTCCGTGTTCCTTTACGAACGTATTCGTAATCCCTGATCGCTATTTCCCCAGGCAAGGAGGATTTCCCAAGGCGGCTGTCTTCCAGAAGTTGTTTGCTCTTCTCGTCCAGGCAAACCACGGGATGAAGAACATCCCGTGGTTTGTTATAAAGCTCCAAAAGGTTTTCCATACGCTCCTTAAACTCAGGAGTGAGCTTTGGAATGCACCACATTTTTTTCCCTCCAGGGCTTGAGTTCATTTGCCTTCAGTACTCTCCAAACATTGGTTCTCCCCATGCCATCTTTTGAATGTTCAACCAGAAGATCCAGCGTCCAATGGCTATAACCTTCCGGTGGATCTGTACAAGCAAGAGCAATGAGTTTTGCTTTAGTATCTTCCTGAACAGTAGCAGGTCTTCCTGAGCGCTTAATATCATAAAGGGCTCGCTCAAGCCCCTGCGTGCAGTATCTCATACGAACTTCGGCAACACTGCGCCAGTTGCACAGAGCATGCTTTGCAATTTCAGTGTCCTTGAGCCCCTCATCCGCTTTGAGCAGAATCTGGGCGCGGCGAAAAACCTGGACTTTCCCTGTGCCACTTCTCACGAGGGTTTGAAGGAACTCTCGTTCCTTCTCCGGCAATGATACAACGTGGAGTTTTTTCATGCCCACATTATATCACATGAGAATATTTTGGGAATGTTGTACTAGCAATGGCCGTCTAAATTTTCTTGGTCATATAGGTCCCTTCAAGTTTATAGCCTTGTTTTTTGTAGTAGGGGCGGACGCCGATGCCGGAGATTACGGCGAGGCGGGGGAAACCGGCGAGTTTGGCTAAGGATTCGGCTTCTTTGAGGAGGCGCTTGCCCAGGCCTGCGTGTTGGGAAGCACCTTTTTTGGTGTCGCCAAGTTCAACTTGGGCACCATAAACGTGGAGTTCGCGAATGATTGCGGCGTTTCTTAATTCAGGTAGAAAGTGGGATTTTTGGCTTTCTCTTGAGGGGAATCGGAGGCGGAGTAGGGCACAGAGTTTATCTTCAATATTAACAAAACTTAAGAAAAATTCTTTGCCGCCGCCAGCTTCATACTCGATTGTTTTTAGTTTTACGGAATCTTTGTTATAGGCCTCTCCTTTTATTTCTCTGCAACGGATACAGTGACAGTCTTTTTTTGGATCTTTTTTTGCCCGGTCCTCCAAAATTTGGCGCATGTTTGTGACGCGACTCCCCGCTAAAATCGACTCCCCCGGAATGTCTCTATAAAGACGTTCTATTCGCACATATTCGGGCACACGAAGCTGCATTTCTTCCAAAAGATTTAGGATTATTTTGTCGGAATAACTTTTATATTTTCCATTTTTCCACCAAGATTCAAGTTCGGAATATGGAACGACAACGCAGGGATAAAGTTTGATTTGATCCGGTTTAAAATCCGGATTTTTAAAACATTCGTCAATCATTTTGAGGTCTTTTTTTGGCGTACTTCCGGGTAAATTCGGCATCAAATGAATCGCGATTTTGAAGCCACTGTCGCGGAGAAGTTTTATCGCATGTGCCATTTGTACAGTCGTCTCTCCCCTCTTCACAAAGTCGAGAATTTTTTGATCCAAATGCTGAATGCCAAGTTGAATTTTTGTGACTCCAAGTTTACGGAGATGTTTGATAGCTTCTTTTGTGATGGAATCACTGCGAGTTTCAATGCTTAGTCCAATTATTCTGTGGCGTGCGGATTCATTTTTCGTTTGAGCTTCTTTTAATGTGCGTGAAGTGGATACGTTGCATGCATCAAAAAGTGATTTTATGAATTCCGTGCGATATTTTTTATCGTAAGAAAGAAAAGTACCGCCGAGTACGATCATTTCGATTTTATCGGTTTCGTGACCTTGGCGTGTGAGGCTGTTGAGACGGGTCGCCACTTGGTCGCGCGGATGAAAGTCGTCGAGCACGGCGCGCATGGCGCCGGGTTCATTGGAAAGATAAGACTTGGGCATGCCGGGTTCCGTGGGGCAAAACACGCACTTGCCCGGACACGGATAGGGCTTGGTGAGTACGGTGACCACCGTCACGCCGGAAAGTGTTCGGATTTTTCGTTTTCGCAAGAGACGCTGCAGCGCACTGTCACCCTTCCAGCCTTCTTTTATCAGAGCTTCATAGGCCTCTTGCAATTTAAAATTGCTGGGCAGATCAACGTTGTGCTCACGAGCATAGGATTTTTTAAGTTTGTGCAACGCGTCCTCCGTTTGAATCTTAAGATTCGAGGCTTGTTGAACCAGGGCTTTTTGTATATCTTCTGATGAGAGTATTTTCATAAAATATCGTTTAGTCTTCGTTACACTACGGCTTGCTATGCACTCTAAAAGAATCCAGGAAAAGGTCAAGCATGATTACGACCAGATCGCACGGGACTTTTCGCAGTCTCGTCAGTTTCCCTGGAAAGATTTCGAGCTTTTTAAGGCCTATTATCGCAAAGATTTCAACGTTTTAGACCTAGGTTGTGGCAATGGACGACTCCTTAAATTTCTTAAAAAAGAGGGCTACAAAACTTATCTGGGCATTGATCAGTCGGCCGAACTCTTGAAACAAGCGAGAAAAGAATGGCCCAAGGAGAAGTTTTTATTGGCGGATATGAGCGACCCTCTGCCGGTTAAAGAAAAATTTGATGCCCTTTTCGCCATCGCCTCTCTTCACCACCTACCCCCCGAAGATCAGGAGCAAACTTTAAAAAACTGGAAAAAAGTTTTGAAACCGGGTGGATTCTTATTTATGACAAATTGGAATTTGCATCAGCGATCTTTTTGGCCTTTGCTGCTGCGAAGTTTTTTATTTCCAACTTACGAACGTCGCGGACTGCTCGTCCCCTGGCAACATAAAATTCAGCGGTACTATTATGCCTTCACCAAGCACCGACTCGAAAAAATTCTGAAAAATGCGGGGTATGAGGTGCTTTTTAATGACTACGTTCGGGAGGGCGAATCTGCTACACTTTTCTCCGGAAAAAATATTCTTACAATTGCCCGCTATGCAGCTCATGCACGTTAGAATCGATGAACTCACCCGAGTGGAAGCGCGAAATCATCTCGAAATCCCTCAAGTGATTTTCACTCCGAACCCCGAAATGCTTTTGGAAGCACGAAAGAATAAAGCATTTAAGGAAGCCCTGAAAAAAGGAACTTTAATGCTTCCGGACGGACACGGCCTACAATTAGTGAGCACGCTGAAACAAGTACGATCGAAGTTTTTACGCGCTCTCCTCATCCTCCCCGCGATGATTTTATTTTTATTTTGGAAGAAGCCGTTTAAGCGAGTTTTTCCTGAAATCATTCATGGTAGCGATTTTATGTTGGAAGTAATTAAGTGGGCGGAAAAAAATAAGAAAAGTATATTTTTTCTGGGTGGAAGGTTGGGGATTGCTGAAAAAACAGCAGATATTTTTAAAAAACGATTTCCCGCTTTAAAAATTGCCGGGTATTCAGGTGAAGACCCAAGCGAATACGCTTTTGAACTCGTTAAACAGGCTAAGCCGGAAGTGCTGTTTGTGGCTTACGGTGCGCCTAAACAAGAGATGTGGATTGCTCAATACGCAGCTAGAATCCCTTCTCTTTTCCACGTTATGGGAGTGGGTGGGTCTTTTGATTTTTGGAGTGGAGAAATTAAACGCGCTCCTTCCCTATTACGTAAAATGGGCCTCGAATGGCTTTGGCGACTTTCCCTGCAACCATTAAAAAGACTGCGCCGTATTTATAACGCGACTTTAAAATTCCCCCTCATCAGTCTTTTCTTCGACGACTGAGCTTCTCTTCGGCTCCTCTTACGAAAGGGCCGATGAATTCAATGATGCTTTTGGTAAGTAGAAGAGGCTTGGTCACGTAGGTGTTCACCTTGTCCACGATTTCCTTAACCTGGTCGCTTATCTTTACTACGTCACGCAAAATGAACATTAAATAGATCAAGGTTATAGTGAGAAAAATCGTTACCAGGACTAAACAGCCGGCGAGTGTGAGAAACAAAATGTCTAAGGATTCCATGAGCGTGGAGTTAGATTAATTTTATTATACCTTAAGATAGGAGCTTTAACAAAACTTCATTTACCATTTTGGGATTTGCCTGGCCTTTGGACTCTTTCATAACCAGTCCCACCAAACTTCCAAGTGCCTTCATGGTGCCTGCTTTTACGTCGGCAGCAGCCTGGGGGTTGGCTTCAATAGCGGCCTTACACCATTTCTCAATTTCACTAACATCGCTCTTTTGAGTGAGCCCCTGCGCCTCTACGATTTGTTTGGGATTTTTCCCGGTTTTCATCATTTCATCAAAAACAGTGCTTTTAGCCACGTTATTGGAGATGGTCCCCTCATCGACGAGTTTGATGAGTTCCGCGAGCTGCTCGGCGGAAACGGGAGAATCCTGAATCCGCTTATTTTCGTCTTTAAGTTTTTTCACCAAAACGGTTCCCACAAACGATCCGGCGGTTTTGGTGTTACCGGATTTCTCTGCTACTTCTTCAAAATATCTCGCGAGCGCCGGATCCTCAGAGAAGAAACGGGCTTCCGCTTCACCAAGTCCATATTGACTTAAAAAGCGTTCGTATTTGCACATCGGAGCTTCCGGCACGGCCTTCCTCCACTCGTCGAGCATTTCTTCGGTGATTTCCACGGGCGGAAGGTCCGGTTCCGGAAAATAACGGTAGTCCGCAGCGCTTTCCTTCTCACGCAGCAATTCAGTGGTTCCACGCTCATCATCCCAGCCTACGGTTTGTTCGGCGGCCGGCGGCGTACCGGCTTCCCACATTTTAGATTGGCGTTTGATCTCATATTCAATGGCAGCTTCAAGTGAACGAAAAGAATTGAGATTTTTAATTTCAGCTCGAGGATAGAGTTTGTCCTCCCCTTTCGGTCGAAGGGAGACACTAGCGTCGAAACGCATCATTCCCTTTTCCATATCGCAGCTTGAACTATCGCAATAACGAACGAGTTGTTGTATGGATTCGGCATAGATGCGAGCTTCCTTGGGACTGCGGAGATCCGGGTAAGACACAATTTCCATAAGAGGGGATCCGGCACGGTTGAAATCGAGCAGCGTATTTTTCCCCGTATGCGTAAGTTTCCCCGCATCGTTTTCCAGATGAAGGCGAAGGATTCGGATGGTTTTTTTGGTGCCATCCACGGAAATCTCTATGTGACCCTCCTTAGAAATTGGTTCATCGTATTGAGAGATCTGATACCCGGGCGGAAGGTCCGGATAAAAATAGTTTTTTCGGTCGAATTTAGAATGTCTGGGAATTTCACAATTGAGAGAGAGTGCGGCAATCACTCCTTTACGAACTGCCTCTTCGTTAATGACGGGAAGCATTCCCGGGAAGGCCATGCAAACCGGGCAAACGTTTGAATTGGGTTCTTTCCCAAAAGAATCGTTGGAGCACGAGCAAAACATTTTTGTTTTGGTGGAGATTTGAGCATGAATTTCAAGACCGATGATAACTTCAAGTTCCATACGTTTAACTTAGTTGGATTTATTATTAGAACGCAATAATTTCGCAATCATATCTTTGAGTTTGGCGTGATCTTCGAAGCCTTGGTTGTGCATAAAATTCTGCTGATGTTCCATGATAAAACGTTCCACTTTTCTAGGCGCGGCCACATTGACCAAAATAAGCGGCTTACCATTCACGTGTGTGATTTGAATGTTTCCAAAACGCAGCATGGTACCCCAAAAGCCTCTAATTTCATTGCTAATTCCGTCGATGTTCCCGTATTCAATTCGATTGGTTGCCTGCTCAAAAGGAGACTTCCATTCATAATCAATAACACTGGAATCGGTAATAATCCAAGCGTCCAAGTACCATTGTATGAAGCGGTAGCTGAAAAGCAGCACTCCCAAAATTCCCCAACCGAGCCAAATGGGCAACAGTGGCGGGAATAAAAAATAAGCTCCCGCCGGGATGAGTAAACCAAATAACATTACTTTGAGTAATCGCGGATAAACAAGAAAAGGATGTACATGCGCCACCATCAGAATTTTTTCACCTTTATCAAGCAGACTTCGGAAGATGATTTTGCCTATGATCATTGCCTGGAATAAATTTTATTGGTAAGCTCCGTTAGCATTTTACACGACTATGTTTCAAAATTCGACTAAAGATTTTATTCTCCCGAAATTTCTTTTGGACATTCTGGTTGACGTCATCGTTGTGGTGATATTAGTGGTGGTTATTCGTCTTTTTCTTTTTGCTCCCTTTCAAGTGCATGGTCAGTCCATGTGTGACACTTTTAATAATTACGATGGCGAGTGCCTTGCGGGGGATGGCGAATATGTACTCACGTCACGTCTTTCCACCTGGGGGATCGGCGAATGGAGCCCTACCGACATCGAGCGTGGGGATGTGATTATTTTTAAGGCCCCTTATTCGGAGGAAGGGGAATTTTATATTAAACGCGTAATGGGCTTACCGGGTGAAAATGTTAAGGTGGAAGATGGCCTGGTGAGCGTGATGAACGCTGAGGGTATTTATATAGAACTCGACGAGCCTTATTTGAACGCAGAAAACCAAGGGAATACGCAGCCCTATCGCACCAGTTCGCAGGTCTTTACCGTGCCGGAAGGGACTTATCTGGTTTTTGGAGATAATAGGGTTAAAAGCAATGATTCTCGACGTTGTTTCCAGCAAACAGGCTGTACGGGAGATAGCTCTCCTTATTTAACTGAAGATCTTATTGAGGGAGAGGTTAAGGTGGTCATCTTTCCTTTCAGTCATATTCGCTGGGTGGACACTTACGAATACTCAATTTAATTCGTCTTTACTGCTCAAGTAGAATTCGAGCAGCATCATGAAGATCACGAGTAGAAGTCCATTCCAAATCCGTAGCAGACCGAGCATGAGCAGTAACAGACAAATGCAAGTGCAAATACTTAAAAGTATGCCTTGTCTTAAAGAAATGGTGACATGTTTTAGGTAAATATGATCGCCCGCCCGCCAACGTTTTAAAAAAAAGAGCATGAGGGTAAAAGTTCCTGAAAAAGCCAGGAGTGAACTGGCAAAAAACAAAGGGAGCGCTAAAGAGGCCGCGGTAAAAGGATCTAATTCCCAGATTACCAGAAACCAAGCCGCCCAACTTATTAGTGTGGCGAAAGCAATGATGAGCAGCACGCGAAAGTGCGGAATATCCAGGAGTTTGCGGCGAGGTTCGTTTTCGGGCATGGCAGAGTGAAATTTTTCTGATACAATCTTCAGCAGATTATCATAGTTCATGCAGCCTTACACTCTTATTTTCTTCTCCACCGGCGAAATTTCCATTCCTCTTTTCGAGAAGTTATTGGTGGACAGCCGTTTTAAAATTCTAGGGCTCGTTTGTCAGCCGGACCGCAGCAGCGGAAGGGATTTGGAGATTCAGGAAAAAGCTATTAAGAAGCTTGCGTTGAATGCCAGCGTGGCGATTTATCAACCTGAAAAATTATCTATAGAGACGGCTCTGCTGGATCAGTTTGAAGCAAACCCGCCTGATTTTTTGCTAAGCTTTTCTTACGGGCAGATTCTAAGTGAGGACTGGCTCGCACTTCCCAAGATCGCTCCGCTTAACGTGCATCCTTCCCTTCTACCCAAATTTCGTGGGCCCACCCCCATCCAAAGTGCTATTTTAAATGGAGAAACCGAAAGCGGAATCACGCTGATGAAAATGAGTAAAGGGATGGACGAAGGGCCGATTGCCTTCCAGTTTAAAATAAAAATTCCCGCACATGTGAGCAGTGCCCTGCTTTTTGATGATTTTGCTCAAATGGCTGCGGAAAAGATTCCCGATGCCATCGCACAAGTTGCGGAGGGGGTAGCTGTTTTTAAAGAACAGGATACCGGCGCTGCGACTGTCTGCAAGTTGATTGAACGTGAAGACGGGCGAATTGATTTTAAAGAGTCGGCGCAGAAAATAATGAATCAATTCCGTGCCTACACCCCTTGGCCCGGGATTTTTGCGACCTATCAAGGGAAGCGTTTGAAATTATTGGACATTGAAATAGCGGATGAGGCGCTGGAACCCGGGAAAGTTCACTGCACTAAACATGAGATTTTGATAGGAACCTCCGACGGAGCCCTTAAGGTAAAACTCCTCCAGTTGGAAGGAAAAACCGTGTTGCATCCCGAGGCTTTCATTGCGGGTCAGCCGGATTTTTGTCAGAGTTCCCTTCCCTCTTAAAACTGAGGATGGCAAGTACAAAAATCGCTAAAAAGCGGCCTTGGTCCAGTGTGAGAAGATAGTGATCAAAAAAACCAATGATAAGCAGTAAAAGCGCGGCCCCCCAAAGCAGGGTTCTTGTTTTAATCTTTTGATAGAGTTGCGCCAAGGCCGCACCCAGCAGGAGAGCAAAACTCAGCCAACCGAGTTCACTAAGCAAGAGTAGAAAAACGTTGTGAACAGGTTGATATTCCCAGGGCATCAAAGGAAGTGAGCTCACGGAATCCAGAAACAGGGTGAAGTGAGAAAATCCGACCCCCCACGGGTGCGCTTGGATCAAACTCCAGGCATAAGAATAACCATTAAGACGCTCTAAAAAAGCCGGGTCTTCCAATAAAGTGGATCCTCGCATGACAAAGAAAAGAGTGAGTAAAAGTCCCGCCCCTAATCCGAATAAAATAAGCGTTTTTTGCTTTTGAAAAAACTTTTTCTCGAATCCCGTGACAAGAATTACTAACAACAAGGCCAAGAGCGCGCTACGAGAAAAACTGGACAGAAGTCCCAGAAATTGAAGAATTAGAAGAACAATTTTTTGTCGCCCCGAAATATTTTTATTCAGAAAGGTCAGGAGGATGCCCAGGGCCAAAAAACCGCCCAAAATATTGGGGTGTGGAAAGGTTCCGTATCCTCTAATAAATTCCCACGAGCCCCAAGTGAAGCGCGCGAGATTAGGTGCAGCGGCTGCCAAGTTCGGTTCCCCTAGAATCTGAAGACCGAAATCCCTTTGAAAAAGCACTTGCAGGAAAGCCCAAATCCCTTCCACGGAAACAATGTAAATGAATATCCTGCTCAGAAATTCCTTGTCTTGTACTTTCGTCAGGAGGTGATAGAAAAGAATGAGTTCCAGTAATTTGACCACAAGTAATAAGTGGAAAAGCGAATCATCGTAAGGAGTGAAGAAAAAAGAAAAAATAGCCAGAACGGCAAATAAAAGTAACAAAGGAGAGCTTGCGGATGCCGCGGCTTTTTTCCGTTCATAAATTAAAAAGAAAAATGCGGAAAGCAGTAAGGCGCAGTCAAAGAGCGAAAAATAAATAGAGGTATAGGGATTTGTGAAACCTTTTCCCCACTCAGTCTCAAAGGCCAGAATCTTTAATTGGAAAGGCAGCGTCAGAATGCAGAGCGCCAGGCTCCAGGTGAAGCCTTTATTCCGCAGGAACGTAAATAGGTTTGATACCATCCGCAGGGATTAAACTCTGTATCGTTTCCGCCAAGTCACTTAAAACATTTTGGCTGCGTGCGGTACCTAAAACTTGGTCGATGGCATTCGAAAAGGCTTCTTTGTAAGCATCAGGATCTGCCATGGGCAAGCTTTCCGCATAACCCACTTGAGCGGCGAAAATTCCATAGGTAGCGTCGAGCATTTGTTCTTCAATCAAACTGCGGAGCGCGCTTGGGCGATGCGTTTCTTCGTTGTAGTAACGCAAATTTTCTTCCTGTACCAGGGCGGCTAAAAATTTCCAGGCTTCTTCGGAATTGACACTGGTGCGACTCACCACCGGTACAAAATAACTGGCGTAGGCTTCACGAGTTTCAGCAGATGTTTCGGGGTCATAAACCTGCGGTGCTTCTTGAATTTTCACACTGTTGATATCAATGGTTTCTTCACCCTCCGCTTTTAACGCGTTGATTTCATTGATGATGTTTTCATACGTATAGGAAAAACCAAGCAACATGGAAAGTTTTCCGCGAGCAAAAGTGGCCAGTTCTTTTTCGGCACTGTCGGCATCGGAAAGAGTGCTGTTCCAGCTATAATTTTTTTGACTGGG
>JBAZQU010000058.1:0-3455 GCA_041645035.1 Candidatus Altimarinota bacterium
GCCAGCACAAAAAAGGCCGCCACCAAGAGCGATGTTTTTGTCAGAAAATCGGCGAAAGTCAAAGCTTTTTTTTGCTCGTAGGCCTCCTCGGTGCCGGACTCCATTAAACTGATCAGATTATCATCTGAACGGGGAATCAAACCGCGCAGGGCAGCGCCAAACGCTACCGGCGGTACGGCGTCGACAGCGGGTAATTCAGAAATTTCCAAGCCGTTTTTATCAGACAAGAGCGAGGCAACCTCCTCTTTTGCAAAATTTCCAAGCAAGATTATTTTTTTCAGCGGACAATCTTCTATTTCATAATAATCGCGAATCCGCGCCGCCTCGCCGCCTAAACTTGAATGCAACCGCTCGCGCGGCAGGCTGCGCAGAAAACGCACTGTTTTATTTTTAATAATGGAGAAAATATGGCCGGCAGAACTTTTTTCAATTACCAGTACCGCCTGGCCGGCCGGCAAGGTGAGCGCGCGCGCCAGACTCATTTGATGATATTCAACCGCCAGCACTTTCAGCCCGGCTGATTCCATTGGCGCGATCAAATCGTTTATAAGCGTGCGATCCGATAAAGACAAAAGCGCCAGATTGCGGTTTTCATCAGCCAATTTTTCCCAATCCAAATAGATTTGATCCGGCTCTTTCGGCAGCTGGAAAGCGGTCGCCAGCTTGATGGAGCTGTCCAATTTTTCACCCACCACCCCCGGCGGGAAAGAAAAAACCTTGGCATAAATGCTGTCGGCCGGAATGCTGACTATGACAAATTTTACTTTCGGCTTGGCGCGCGCCAGCAGGTTTTTCAGGCTTTTCAAAAAACCGGCGGGATTTTTAATCACGCCGCCCCGCAGATCACCCTCCGGCAGGATTTCTTCCAGCGAAAATTTAACCCTAGGCGCCTCCTGTTTCTTAGTTTTAAGTAAAACCAAACGAAGCGCGGAGTCGTTGATTTCCAAGCCGGCGATGTCACCCTCATTAGTAAAAAATTTTGTGAGATTCACCCCGTTAGATATTATGTTGATTAATAATATTTACAAGTTTACAAGGGCATGTTTAAACCCGTTACGATTATATATCTAACGGGGTAAACCCCCTTATAAATTTAGGCTTTAAGCTATTTATATTATAACATAAAGAGAAGGCAAATGATAAGTGTTATTCTCCGTGTCATTCCCGCGCAGGCGGGAATCTTAAATATTAATAACAAATAAGATTCCCGCCTGCGCGGGAATGACAATAGGAGAATAATGTGCAAATTTTATCACGCCTGAAACCTAGAATATCGTTTAAAAATTTTGTTCTACCAGCCTGATTATGGTATAATATAATCAATTTAGCGTACTTATCCCCATGCCCATTCGAAAGAAAATTTTTTTCAAAGCGTTTGGCCTGATTTTTTTGGCTGGCTTTTTTTTGCTTGCCCCGTTAAATTTATCTCGTTTAATAAATGATGATAAATTATTATCAAACCGGTTTTCATTTAAAGCGAGTGATCAAGTGGAATATTTAATGGGGTTCTCAAATTTTGCTTTAAGCAAATCTCCGGACGCGATTGCCATGCGCATTATTTCTAATCCGGATCACTATTCGGCTTTGCGCTGGTATAACGAAAAGGTAACCGTTAAAGGTTCGCCCCAACTTTTATCGGTTGACGGTTATCCGGCGGTGCGAGACGGGCGCAGTGTTTATGTCAGCGCGGCCAACGTGGACCAAGCGGCGGTAATACTTTACACCAACATCTATATTATTTCCTATAATCAGGAAGCGGAACAGGCAACGCAAGATATTTTTGGGCAGATTATCGGTAGTTGGCGTTTTAATATAAACCTGGATTCTTCTGCCGGTTTTTGCAGCAAGGCAATAAGTCAAAGTTGTCTGACTGACAAGGAGTGCGGCGAATCAGGTTATTGCTCCAGCTTCAAGGCGAAAGTAACGCGCGACACGGTTCGTATGGCGCGCCTGATGGATTTGAAGGCTTCCTTGGAAAGTTATAAAAAAAAGAAAAATAAATATCCAAGTTTGTCCGCCGGCAGCTACCTGCCGGCAAAATCAATTTCCGTCTGGCCGAGTTGGCAAGAAAGTTTAGGCAAGGAACTGGCTGCCACGCCGCCGATTGATCCGATCAACAAACTGGCTCCGTGCGCAATCAACTTTGATCCTGCAACTTGTTGGGACCAAGCCGCTAAGAGTTTTGCCTGGTCCATTCCGACCTTGCCGACCGAAGAAATTCCAACAGATAATCTGGTTTTTACTTATAGCGCGGCCGCGAGCGGCGCAAGCTATAAACTGTGCGGATATTCAGAATCAAGCTTAATGGACCCTGCCTTAAGATGCAGCGCTTGCGTGCCGAATATCTGTGTGGCAAACGGAGGGCCAAATTCCTGCGGTCCGAATGGTTGCGGTACGGGTTTTTGCGCTCCGGGATGTAGCGGCGCGCAAGTTTGTTCCGGCGGTTCCTGCGTTTCGGTGTGCTCCACCCCCGAGGGTTGCCAAACCAGCCTGGCTGATGCCTCACCGATAACCGGTTATTGCGCAACCGGTCTATGTTACCAATGTAACACCGGCTTCAGTTGGACTGGCACAATCTGTTCCGCGGTTGTGCCCGTATGCTCAATCTTGCCCGGCTGTCTCACTAGCGCTCCGGCAAATTCAACTCCTGTTGCCGGCACCTGCGCAATCGGAGCTTGCTACCAATGCAACACCGGTTATACTTGGGACGGCACAACCTGTGCCGCGGTTGTACCCGCCTGCTCGGCTGCGCCCGGCTGCCGTACCAGCGTGCCGGCGAATTCAACCTCTGTTGCCGGCGCATGCGCAATCGGAGCTTGCTACCAATGTAACACCGGCTATACTTGGAATGGTACAACTTGCGAAGCTAATTGCTCCACTTCCGAAGGCTGCCGCACCAGCCTAACTAACGGTTCACCGACATCCGGTTATTGCGCAATCGGAGCTTGCTACCAATGTAACACCGGCTATACTTGGGATGGCACAACCTGTGCCGCGGTTGTACCCGCATGCTCGGCTGCGCCCGGCTGCCGTACCAGCGTGCCGGCGAATTCAACCTCTGTTGCCGGCGCCTGCGCAATCGGAGCTTGCTATCAATGCAATGCTGGTTATACCTGGAATGGCTTAGTTTGTGAACTTAATTGTACTACTCCGCCCGGCTGCCGTACCAGCCTTACTAATGCAAGTGTGGTAAGCGGTTATTGTTCGACTGGCAGTTGTTATTCATGTAATGGCGGGTATTTTTGGGACGGTTTACAATGCGCACTTTCCGGTCCGGCCTGCTCTACGCCCCCGGGCTGTCAGTTGAGCCTTGTAAATGCTACAATGGTTGCCGGTATTTGCGCTATCGGCGAGTGTTACAGTTGCAACACCGGTTATACTTGGGATGGCACAACCTGTGCCGCGGTTGTACCCGCATGCTCGGCTGCGCCCGGCTGCCGTACCAGCGTGCCGGC
>JBAZQU010000021.1:0-19622 GCA_041645035.1 Candidatus Altimarinota bacterium
CGCTGAGTGCCGCTACAGGTCTATTGAAAACAGATACTTGCACGTGCTCGTTGCTCAAAATTCCTATCAACATAGTCACCGCAAAGGTAAGTGAGGCGAAGAATATAGTTAGAATAGGTCGACGTAAGGCAACGGTAGGTCGGGACATGGATTTTTGTTTTTGTATTCAAAAAATTATAGCAGAAAATCGCCTCCCGGTCAAAGGATCATTTCTTCAACAGCCTATTGAGTTCTTGTTTAAATTCCTCCACGTCCTTGAATTGGCGGTAGACCGAAGCAAATCTTATATAAGAAACCTCATCGATAACTTTTAGCGCATGCATCACGTCACGGCCCAATGTGTCGGCAAGAATTTCCTTTCCGCTGATGCTCCACACCTCTTCCAGTCGATCGATCATTTCACTGATCTGCCCTTGGGTTACGGGACGCTTTTCGCAAGCGCGCCACACGCCCTTTTCCACTTTGCTACGGTCATAACTTTCCCGAGAACCGTCTTTTTTTACTACAATAAAATTGGCCGTCTCCACTTTTTCAAAAGTGGTAAAACGATAGCTGCATTCTTCACATTCGCGCCGTCGTCGAATGGACCGGCCTTCATTGGCTTCTCGAGAGTCCACCACAGAAGTGGCTTTATATTTGCATTTAGGGCAAATCATCGGGTTAAATAGTGACATGTTCGGAGATTTTATACAAGATGACTGGGTTCAGCTCGGCGTGGTGGTTCTACTCGCCGCTCTCCCTGCTTTAATTTGGTCCTATTTAATATTCAAAGGAAGGAAGACTTCCCGCTGGCCATTGCTCCTCGCGTTCTTTTTGGGAACACTCACCGTGATCCCGCTTATCCTCATTTATGATTATCTTTGGGTCCGCTTTCCTATTTTGAATGTTTACAACGCGATTGAATCCAACATTACTGACATGCATTACGCTGCAATTCTTTCCCTCATCGTAGTAGGCATACTTGAGGAACTCGCCAAAAGCGGAGTAGTGAGGACTATCAGCAAAACTCGCATTGGGATCCAAACAATCAACGATGCGGTGAAATATTCCATTCTCGCCGGACTCGGATTTGCCTTTACGGAAAACATTGTTTATTTCCGCGATGCCTGGATGCAAGGTGGAGTGGCCGGCCTTCTGCCTGTCATGGTTTTCCGCTCGCTATTCACCGTTTGTGGACACATGGTATTTTCCGGAATTTATGGTTACTTCTACGGAATCGCCAAATTTGCTCATCCTATCATGGAGACCAAACTTTGGATGGGCGAACGTTCTTTTGGTGTACGAGTGCTTTCCAAAATTCTCGGTACTAACGAAGCCAAAGCCTTCTCGCAGCTCATGCTTCTAAAAGGCCTCTTTATCGCCATGATGATCCACGCCGCTTTCAATTCTTTCTTGGAATTCAACTATTTCTTCCCGGTCGTCATACTCGTCGGGCTCGGTCTTTTGTATCTGCTTTATCTGCTCGCACATAAAGCCGGTGCCATTGTGTTTGCCTCCTCCGGTCGAAGTAGTTCCATGGCCAGGCGCGACGTGGACACCGTACTCGAACTCCTGGGAATGTGGTCTCAAGAAGGTCGCCATAAAGACGTGATTGATATTTGTCAGCGCCTCCTGCTCCGCGACCCCGACAATAAGGTCGTGCAACTCTTTCAGGCCAAAGCCATGGACAGCCAAAAACTCACGGATTTGGAAACTTCTTTTACCTCACTTTTCCAAGCCGAAGACAAAGCCGTCACGGACCCCAGCCTCCGCACGCTGGTGAAACAAAAAGTGCTCATGGAAATGCTCAAAGAAAAACAAATCGCCGCTCCTGCACCCGCCGCCCTCCCCGCGCCTCTATACTCCGGCCCTAAAGTCCCTCAAATTCCCGGGCTTGGAGTTCCGCAAAACGGTCCGTCATCCCCGCCAAATAATCCTTAACTTCGGTGGCCGCCTCCACATTCGTTTCGGGCAAGCCGTCCCGCTCTTTCATGTAATAAGCAAAGAGTGTTTTGATAATTTTTTTCCCATGCGCGGAATTACGCACGACCTTCGGATGAAAGTAAAGTCGCGTGGTCAGGAATTCTTTCAGTTCCTTATTGGCCGCCACCATTGCCGACGAAAATCCGACCAACTTTTCCTTGCACGCATACACGTCCTGCAGATTTTGAATGCCATGTTTTTGAATCAATCGACTCGTTTCTTCCGCGATGTCCCAAATCATGAGGCTGATCATTTTGCTCACGATTCGTGCGACACGAATTTTCTCATCGGCAATAGCAATCCCTTCTTTTGCCCATTGCCACAGTACAAGTTTTTCCAGATCTTTCTCGGTGAACAGCCCACTGCGTAACCCATCGTCCACATCGTGGTTCTGGTAAGCGATCTCGTCGCCCATGTTCACCACCTGCGCCTCCAGCGACGGCCGAATTGCCTCCACGCCTGTCGGGTTGTCCCACGAAGTTTGGTGTTTCATGAGCCCCTCAATCACTTCAAGACTCAGATTCAGTCCGCGAAAATTCGGATATACCTCTTCGAGCTCCTCCACGATTTTCCGGCTCTGCTCATTGTGTTCAAAACTCAGCCCATATTTCTGCATACATTCATGCAGCGCGTCCTCCCCCGCGTGGCCAAATGGCGTGTGACCCAAATCGTGCGCGAGTGCAATTGCCTCGGTGAGGTCCTCATTCAACCCCAGCGTACGTGCGAGGTCCCGCGAAATCTGAGAAACCTCCAAACTGTGGCTCAGTCGATTGCGATAATGGTCGCCGTAATGCGGTATAAAAACCTGAGTCTTCTCTTTTAGTCGCCGAAACGCACGACAGTGAATAATGCGGTCACGATCTTTTTGGAAGGGAAGTCGTTGCGGATCAAACGGCTCTTTTACTTTTCGCCCTCGGCTGTTTTTACTCAAGACTGCGTAGGGGCACAACATGGCTGCTTCATTCTCAGCGAGTTGTAGGGTCGTATATATCATGGGGGACTTGTTTGGATTATAGCTTCCGTTCGATACATTTGCACCCTCTGGTCAATTTGAAATTTTGGATGAGCGCTGTCGGCCCCTTCAAGGAGTCGCCATTTATTCGGCGGATCTTCTTCGTTTTCAATGAGGCCGTTGTGGATAAGCCGTTCATGGGATCTACATAGCGGTACTATAGAGTCCGCTTCATGACCCTTCTCTAAAGAATAACGCTTGGTGTGATGCAGGGAACCGGCCGGCCGCGCACAAGTGGGAAAGGCGCAAAACCCGTGATATTTAGCCTGAAGCACTCGTCGTATTCCAATGGGAATTGCGCGGCCTTTTACTTCAGCCGCCCTGCGGGCGGCGCATTCAGGACACACTTGAATAACCACCTGCGCCTCCTGCCCCACCCCACCCTTTAGCAAAATTTGAAGCACCTCATTATAGGTGAGCGTGACCCCCTGTTCTTTTTCCAGTCGGTACTTCATCATGCGCAGATTTTTCTCAATTTCCGGAGAAATGGGGAAAGACATTGACCCCCATTGCTCGAGATGGAATTTATGTTCTTGTTCACCGACGTCGGTGAATTGTGGACCATCTGTGTTTTTTGTAAAGGCCGCTCTTTTTGCTTCTACAAAGGCACCTAAAGCATAAGCACTCATTTTCTCCACTTTCTCCGCCCACTCCTTATCCGTTTCAGGAGTCGCAATAAAGGCTACCTTTTCAATTTTGGACCAACCCTGCGAGCCCGACTCGAGCTGTTCCAATAAAGCCGGTTTGTCATCGAGCCGTTCGGCCAGATGTAAAACCTTGTCCACGCTCGCACTGCTCATGCCCGCCAATTTAAAAGCAAATTCGTAAATGGAAGCGTAGCCGCGCCGTCTGTGCAGTTCGCGCCGTGCAACTTCAGGAAGCAAGCCGGCAAAACGTCGCCGCCAAACTCGCGCATTCAGGCCATATTCCTGACATCGCGCGTACAAATCTTTATCGGACAATTGAGCGAAATCCATAGCAGAAGTGGTTAATGGTCCCACATGGCAGTGACTAATCTGATCTTAGCACAAAAGGTGAGTACACGCTCACCATTCCTATGGACAACAATCAAATCTTATTTTTTAAAGATATGTCAGTGATGAAATTTCTCATGCACCTCCTTCAGTCGCTCATTCGTGCTGTGCGTATAAATTTGCGTGGTCGTGATTGAAGCGTGCCCCAACATCTCTTGAACCGAACGGATGTCCGCGCCGTTGTGGAGCAAGTCAGTGGCAAAAGAATGGCGAATAACGTGAGGGGTTACTTTTTTTCCGAGCCCGGCCAGGCGACCCGCTTGGCGGACCACCTCTTCCACCGTGTACGCCGTGAGACGGCGCTTTTCACCAAGCCCCAAATTTTCATCGGTTCGGTTGCGACTAAAACTAATAAAAACCGGCTCCCAATTGTCCGTTCGATCGGCAAAATAAACTTGCAACCAATGCACGCAGCGCTCGGATAGAAACACAATTCGCGGCTTACGTCCTTTTCCACGAACGGTGAATTCACGTCGCTCCAAATCTACTTGACTACGATTCAGACTCACCAATTCAGAAACACGCAGACCCGTCGAATAAAGCATTTCCAGCATCGCGCGATTGCGTGGGCCTGCCTTTTTTTCCAGCGGAATTACTTCAAAAAGTCTTTCCACCTCTTCACGTGTTAAAAAGTCCACGATGCGTTCCGGAATTTTTTTTAAATCAACCTTGTCGGGCGGCAGTGAAGGGATGTCCTGACGAACCAAATATTTCAAAAACGCACGCAAGGCGATGAGATGATAATTCTGCGTTTTCACTCCCAGGCCGTGATCCCGTCTATCCACAAAACGATTCAAAAAAAGCTGATAGGAATGAATGTCGTCCAGATTCAGCCCCGCCAGTTCTCGCGCACCATAAAACTCGGCGAAACGTTGCAAATAATGATGATAATTTTCGACAGTTTTGGGTGACTTATTTTTCCCGACCTCAAGATGCTCAAGAAATCGAGTTATGAGTCGCTGGAGAGTTGTCACGTCGGTCATAGAGTGAGTATACTCAAAGCCGTAGTGAAGCGAAAGCGAGCCGAGGCGAGTGCCTACGGCCTAAGCAACAAGGTGGCCGACGGCCACACCTTCTCAAAATATGATCGAGTTCAAAAACGCCACCAAAAAATACGGAGATCGCCTGGTGCTCGACAATGTCAGCCTCCAGATTCAAGGAGGGGATTGGCTGTGGCTCACCGGCGCCTCCGGCGCCGGAAAAACCACGCTTGTGCATGCGCTCATCGGCGCTGTGACCCTCAGCGCGGGAGAAATTTTTGTGGATGGCTACAACGTGACCAAATTCAATCGTCTCGCGCTCCAAGAATACCGCCGCAAACTCGGCATCGTCTTTCAGGATTACAAACTTCTCCCCAAAAAAACCGTCTACGAAAACGTGGCTTTCGCCATGGAAGTTTGCGGCTACACCGAACGTCAAATTGCCGATCGCGTCCCCGAAGTGCTCGAAAAAGTGGGGCTCAGCCAGGCGCGTCACCACTTCCCTTATATGCTCTCCGGGGGTGAAAAACAACGTGCCGCCATCGCCCGCGCCCTCATTCACGAGCCTCGCCTCATCATCGCCGATGAACCCACCGGAAACCTGGATTCCGAGACCGCCAACGACATCGTGCGCCTTTTCCAAAAACTCCACGTAGAGGGCGCCACTATTATTTTCGCAACACATAATATTGCACTTCTCGAAGCATTCAAAAAGCGCCGGGTTCATATTGAAGATGGGCGAATTGTGGAAAGCTAAATTTTTATATTGCAAACGATGACCCCTCTTATAAACACCGTCGACTTTGCTGGCATGTCAGACGCGGAAGCCAAAAAAATTCAAACCATTTTGAAGCGTCCGCCAACCCTCACCGAGGCAATGATTTGGGGGATTCAAGGAAGTGAACATTGTTCCTACCGCAGCAGTAAAAAGCACCTCCGAACCCTGCCGATCGATGCACCCAACGTATTGCTCGGAGTGGGCGAAGATGCCGGAATTGTTCACTTTGCGCTCGACGACAAAAAGAGAAGCTACGGAGTCATTATGGCCCACGAGTCGCGCGATGTTATTGCAATGGGAGGGCGTGTCGTCACCCTTGTGGATGCGGTGTGCCTTGGAGCTCTGCGCGAAGACGAAGTTATTCACTCTTATGTGCCCGAGCATGCCGAAGGTTGGGAATTTATTATTGTTGGGGATTCCGTCGATCAAGAATCCACTTACGCATTATTCCGCCTTCTCCGCGATCAAGGTGACCTCGATAAAGTGAGCCTTAAAGATATAGGCGTCGGAGGAATTGCACGCGTCACCATGGAGCAAGTGGAGGATGCCAGACTTGGAGCTGAAATCGACCTCTCTCTCATTCGCACAACGTATCCGGATTTATCGCCCGCCGCGCTTGCCTGCGCCGAAACACAGGAGCGTTTCTGCTGGGTTTGTGATCCTTCGCTCACGCAGCAAATTCTTAATCACTACAATAAAGCAGGTATTCGTGCGAGCCTGATAGGGAGGGTGAAGGAAGGGAATTACACTGTCCGTTATGGCGATGAAATTCTTGTGGATGTCCCTGCCTCTCAAATAATGGAAGGAGTGCAGTATGAACGTAGTTTCAGTGCGCCTCATCGGTCCTTGACGGAGCCCGAGTTCGCGCAACCCGACCTGCCCGGCATGCTCTTAAAAATGCTCGGCAGCGAAAACAACGCGGGCGTTAAACTTTTGCAACCTTTTCGTGACCGTAAAGAAGTCCCGGAAATTCATCAAGTGGGCGCCGCCCTTTCCGTTGATTCCAACCCTCGTTACGGAAAAATTTCGCCTTATTGGGCGGGTGTAAACACCGTTGTGGAAGGTATGCGAAATGTGGCCGCCATCGGAGCAACCCCCTGGGCCGTGACCGACTGTCTTAATTTTGGGAACCCCGAAATTCCCGAACAAATGTGGGAATTGGTGGAAGGTATCCGTGGAATTAAGGAAGCGCTCAAAGGAGTGGGACATCTCACTTTTCATGGTGAACCCGTGCCGGTGATTTCCGGAAGCGTGTCCCTTTACAACACCGCTTCGTCCTCCATCATTGGAACTCTGGGCCGTATCAACGACACCGACAACGCCGTGACCATGCAATTCAAAGAAGCCGGCTCCAAACTTTACCTTCTCGGATTACGAAAAAATGAACTTGGAGGAAGCGAGTACTACCATCAACTCGGCTTCCTGGGTGCAAATGTGCCCCAGCCCGATTTCCAGCAAGTAAAGAATGAGCTTAGGTCTGCGCTTGATTCAATCAATCAAGGTCTTGTAATGGCCTGCCACAGTATCTCCGACGGAGGACTTGCCGTAACGCTGGCCAAAATGATGGCCGGCGACCGCGGAGAAGGAAAATTCGGCTTCAGCATTGATCTGCGCAAAGTCAGCGACTCTAAAGAACCTCTGCGTCCCGACATTCTGCTTTTCAGCGAAACCGGGGGCTTTGTACTCGAAGTACACGAAGACGATGCAAGCGCTTTTGAAGCCATTTGCCGCGGCCGCTCTATAGAACCCCATTGGATTGGAAACACCATTAAAGAACCTGCCTTCGCCGTTTTCCAAAACGCGCGACCTCTCTTCAGCCTTCCAAAAGAACTCGTGATCACCTCAAATAAGAGAGCAACGCCATAGCTGAATAGATGCGAAACTCCGCCTGGTCGAATATAATGGATTGACCTCCGCGCATAACTTTCGTCGCTATTTCTCGTCCCGGATGTGCCGGGAGGCAATGTAGGATGGAAAGGTCTTTTTTACTGTTTTTCAAGAACTTTTCATCCACTTTATACGCCCCGATTTTTCGTTTGAGATAATTCGGCTTATTTTTCCACCATTCATCCACATAGAGCACGTCGGCTCGAGCCACAATACTTTCCGGATCTTTCGTTAGGGTTAATGTGCCACCATGTCGTTTGATTAAACGCGCCACCTGTGCGTGGAAATCCGGATTCTTAGCTTTGAATTTTCCCGTTTCTGTGAGGAGAGTGATGTTTTGCCCCAAAAGCAGCACCCCGTACACAAAAGACTCCATGACGCCGCTACCCGTCCCGGGGCAAACGCCAACGTACGTGAGACCTTTATTGGTACCTTTTTTCCACTTTATAACGGACAGGTCGGCAAGTGCTTGAGAGGGGTGCCCGACCATACAAAATCCGTTGATAAACGGAGGGCGCGATTTTGCCATAAACACGTTGAAAATTTGTTGGGAATAATCGCGCACCACATAGACGTCAACCATTCTATCCATGGTATCCACAATATCTTCAAACGTTTCACGTTTTGTACCGTCTTTTTCATGCGTGACATTATGTACATCAACAAAATACGTGGTTCCACCGAGCAGATGGGTCGCCGTTTCAAAGGAAAGACGGGTGCGCAGCGAATTATCGTCAAACACAAGCCCGACCCGTTTGCGATTCAACAGCTTTTCCTTTCGATGCGGCCTTTTTTTAAATTTAATAGCCTCTTCTATCAAGCGCCTCCACTCTTTTTGAGAAAAATCCGTTACCTCTACAAGATTTTTTTCTTTCATAATGCTTTCTCATGATCATAATATTTTCTCAAAGAGTCTATCTCATTTAGATCTAAATCCGCAAAAATTATCCCCTCTTTGCCCTCGATTTTCTCTAAAATTCTTTGCGGATGACAAATGTAGCTTTTGGACAAAGTTTCATGCGTGAAAGCGTCACACGAGACGAAAAAAACCACACTTTCAAACGCTTCAACCAGTGGAAGTACTTGGTAGATTTCCTTGTCGTCCTTGTAATCCAATCTATACATCGGACAGAAAATAATTTTCGCTCCATTCCGTGAAAGTCGTTGTATAAAAGAAGGGAATGCGGAATCCCAACAAGTAATAATTCCGATTTTCCCAAATTCCGTATCGATAACCCTATCCGTTTTTCCGGGAACAACCGACTTTTTTCGGTTCTCCAGAGGTGGACCTTATCATATTCGTATTTTATTTCACCCGCACGGTCAATAAGAAAAACAACATTTTTAACCTTATTTTTTTTGGAAACATAAGACCCGAAAATGCACCAAATAGATTTTTCCTTACATACTTTTTGAATTTTTTTAACTTGCTCGGATACGTCAACCCTATTTTTATCGTCCCAATTCAAACAACCTTCCGGGAAACAAACAATGTCCGCCTTTTGCACTTTTGCTCGACCTATAAAACTTATTATCTTTTGGAGATTTGCATCGATATCTCCCGTAACTTTGATTTGTGCAGCAGCAACTTTGACCATCTTATGCAGTTTACCCACAAAAGCTATCTTCGCCAATTTAATTTTCACAAAAATCCTAATCAGAATCATACGACTCCAGAAAAATTCCAAGCGCTTCGATTAAATCCCGCTCTTTTATAAGTACTTTTTTATTCACAGGAAAATCGTAAATAAACTCAATGGATTTCTTGGTGCACGCCGTATGTACAAATAGGTATGGAATAGTGAGCTTGTGTTTTTTAAGTGCGTGAAGTGTGCGATAAATCCACCCATTACACGAATATTGACCCGGATCATCAGAGATTTTTGGATCGTAAGGGATTCGTTTTTCTTTAAAACTTTTTTTGATTTTTGAAAGATTCCATGGTTTTAAATTTATTTGGACCCTTTCGCGGGGAGGTTTTGCGGGGTTAATCGGTTTTTTATTTTCATAGGGCGGGCAGTATGCCTCATTTTCTATCCAATTTGTCGCGCTACGCTCAATCCGGAATCCCTTAACGGCCGACGCCATTCCAAAAGAAATAATTACATCAGCCTTAATCTCGATCGCTTTTTTAACAATTCTTTCCCCGGGATCCTCCGCATCTTTTGGAAGACGAATTATTGAAGGAAACACCAGGCTGTGAATCTTATGCCCATGAATAATTTTGCCATCGAGCTCCAGCGCCAACCATTTTGTAGGATTGGTGATGTATTTCCCAAACGTTTCAGATCCTGTGATTAGCGCTGTTTTCATATAACATCTAAAAAACTAGCATGAAACGCTTACCGCATTCAAATAATTACAACTGATCGACCACTCCTCTCAGATCACTTGCGATACTTTCGTATGTGTCTACGACATCTGGATTTTCGCTCGCCCTTCTTCCCGCAAAAAGCGACGCATATAAATCTGGCGTCAAAACAGCCAGGGCCTCTTTAGCCTCGCTATAGGTTCCGTATCTTTCGTTAATCGCAGAGTCATCGCTAGGTGTTTCACGCCAAGCTTTTTCTGTTGCCAAGTATGTGGCATAAGCTTTTTGAAATTCTGGATCATCGAATGCTCTCAGGCCTTCTTCTACTCCTTTCAACCACTCTTCAAGCTGAGCCTTTTCCTCCTCTGTTTGCGCTGCTTTTTTAAGTTCCTCAACAATTATTTCTTTTTTACTTTGGTAGAAAGCTAAAAGTAGTCGAGGGTCTCTCAGAAAATTGCGTGCTTTGTCTAAAATGATTTTTCTGGCGTTATCAAGCGGTTCGTCGGCTTCAACGGAGATGCCGGCATTTTTGAAAAACCATTCACTACCGGAATACGCTGCGTATAAAGCAACCCGACATTTGTCCCCGAAAGGTTCGCAGAGTTCGTTTTTAAAAACTTCATGCCGTGCGACGGTATTGCCGGCCCAAGTATCTCGACGATCCTGACCTAAAAATTCCTGGATGCTTTTTCTTATAACAGAATCTGGTACGAGGGCGGCAAATGTTTTTGCCTCCAGTGCTTCCGTTATGTTTGTTATGTCACGAACCACATCACTTTGTGGAGGCGTTTGTTCCGTAACATCTTTACATCCCGGGAGTGCCAGTGCCGCTGTCAATAAGATGGCTGGTTTGGTGAGATTGCTCACGGTGAATTGGTTAAAATAAATTCTAGAGCAGATCATTGTACCAAATAAAATCTATTTGTCAAACGCATGACTTACGCGACCAAATAGGCAATTCTTGTTTTTCCTTGATTGGATTTTATTTTTCTAATGGTTATTCCGCCAATTTCTGATGCATTGTTTACATGCGTGCCGCCGCAACCGCAGGCCGGGAATCCCGCAAAATTTACCACTCTTGCCGCTTTGCCTTCGGGGGCATAAACCCCTTTACTCCGTGCTTCTTCAGGGCTTAGGTCCTTTCTTTCAACCGTTAAATTTTGTGAAATTAAGTCGTCCAGATTTTTCTGTAAAACCGGGATGACTTCGGCAGGATTTTCAATCATTCCGTCATATTCCACATAAGGACCATCGGGGAAATGAAATCCTTTTGTCGGATGTAAGTTTTCTATGTTCGTTGTTGAAACCGCACAATCCAATAAATGCCCTGCGGAATGGAGCTTGGCGTTTAAAACCCTTCTGTCTTTATCAATTTTTAAAACCACCTTATCTCCTTTTTTAAACTCTCCATTTTTAAATTCACCAAAATGCCAAACCGTTCCATCTTCATCTAATCGGACGTCACTCACAGAGAAAACAATATCTCCCGATGTAATTTCTCCCTTGTCAGCAGGTTGTCCACCTCCTTGGGGATAAAAAATCGTTTCATCTAAAATTACCGCTCTGCCCTTTTCATTTTCCTTAATTTCAACAAAATTTGCCACTGATTCGAATAGGTAGGTGTCATTCAAATAACTTAGTTTTGTCATCATAAAGTATAATTAAAGCGAACTAAGTCTAGCGAAGTGGAAAGATTTTGAAAAGAATTCAGGTTTTTGTCAGGACTTTTGCAAAACTAAGCGCTAACATAAGGCTTCGCCGAGGAATTTTGATAATTCTATTGACGGTGAGTGCGCACTCACCTATACTCGGCACAAGCTTCTTAGTTTTTAACCCTCCACACAATGGCAAAAGAAGATGCGGGAAACGAGAACCGCAAAAAAGCTCTCGAATTGGCCCTTTCTCAAATTGAGAAAAACTTTGGAACGGGCTCCATAATGAAACTTGGGGAATCCAGGCACATGGACGTGGAAACGGTCTCCACCGGTGCCCTCTCCCTCGACCTCGCCCTCGGCGGCGGAATTCCTAAAGGCCGCGTGATTGAAATCTACGGTCCTGAAAGTTCCGGAAAAACCACGCTTGCTCTGCACATCATTGCAGAAATTCAAAAACAAGGTGGGCAAGCGGCCTTCGTGGACGCCGAACATGCGCTCGACCCCGCTTACGCCCGAAGAATCGGGGTTGATATCGATAATTTGCTCCTTTCTCAACCGGACATGGGAGAACAGGCGCTCGAAATCACGGAAACTTTGGTTCGCTCCAATGCGGTGGACATCATTGTCATCGACTCCGTGGCTGCTCTCGTCCCACGAGCGGAGATCGAAGGAGAAATGGGTGATGCTCAAATGGGTCTGCAAGCTCGTCTCATGAGCCAGGCTCTACGTAAACTCACGGCTGCCATCAGCAAGTCCAATTGTATCGTAATTTTCCTCAATCAACTTCGTATGAAGATCGGAGTGATGTTTGGAAATCCCGAAACCACTACCGGAGGACAGGCACTTAAATTTTACGCTTCCGTCCGTCTCGATATTCGTCGCATTGGCACTATTGAAGGCCTCAACGAAAATGCTACGGATGGCAAAGAACTCGTGGGGAATCGTGTGCGCGTAAAAGTAGTGAAAAATAAAGTTGCACCGCCCTTCAAAACCGCCGAATTCGACATTCTATATAATCGAGGAATTTCCCGAGAAGGCGATCTTTTGGACCTCGCGGCCAAGTACGAATTTGTACGCAAGGCGGGAGCTTTCTATAGCTACGGCGATGTTCGACTCGGTCAAGGACGTGAAAACAGCAAAGAATTCTTAATGGAGAACCCAAAAATGGTCGAAGAACTCGACAAACTCATTCGTGAGAAAGTAGCGGCTCAACTCCTTGCTTAAACATGGAAGATCCGGTTTACCGAAACCTGATGAACTATGCCATGAGAGCCTTGTCTCGACGGGCTCACACCAGCTTCGAGTTGCGGGAAAAGTTGGGGAAACGTCCCTACTGCACTCCGCAGCTCGAAGACCAGGTTCTTGCGCGTCTCCAGGAGCTCGGCCTCATCAACGATGAAAATTATGTCCGGCACGCCATCGAAGAGGCTGTCCGCTATAAACTTCAAGGTCGTTACAAGCTCGCCAGTCGCCTTCAACGTAAAGGCATCTCGTTTGAAGAAACTAATACACTCTGGGCTGAAGCAGGTATTTCCGAACAGGAACTGGCCCGTGAAGCCCTCAAGCGCGCGCACAAACGCTTCGCAAGTGTGCCTCCGGAGAAACTTTATCAGAGACGGGCGCAGTTTTTGGCCTCACGCGGATTCTCCCCGGAGATAATTTTTGAACTTGCCAAGGTCAGTCAAAAACCCTAAAATAGGTTTACAAGTCAATTAAATAAGCATCGTAGGATTTATCCTGCTGCTCTTGGCTGACCCAGTTGCCCCCTTCTTCACCTTAAAAATATGCATCAACAGTTCATGGCCGCCGTCCGTCAGCTCTGCAACGAAAAAAATCTGCCCGAAGAAATTATTATGGACATCGTGA
Source organism: Candidatus Altimarinota bacterium (assembly GCA_041645035.1). Lineage (GTDB taxonomy): Bacteria > Patescibacteriota > Gracilibacteria > UBA1369 > 2-02-FULL-48-14 > 2-02-FULL-48-14. The sequence continues at coordinate 13,486 of JBAZQU010000021.1, forward strand.
AGGCCGCCCTTCGCACCGCTTATCGAAAAGACTATGGGAACAAAGAGCAAAACATCGAAGTAGAGATCGACCCTAAGACCGAGAACGTCACGATTTACATCGTTAGAAAAGTCGTAGGTAAAATTGAAGATCCCGATTCCGACATCCTCATTGAAGACGCAAAAAAGCTCAATAAAAATATTAAGCTTGAAGAAGAAGTGCGAACGGAAGTGACCCCGATGTCGTACGGACGCATCGCGGCTCAGGCGGCCAAACAAGTTATTATTCAGCGTATTCAAGAAGCGGAACGCGACTACATGTACGAGCTCTTCAAGGACCGCGAAAATGAACTCATAAATGCACTCATTCACCGCGTGGACAACAACCAGGTTTACGTGGAACTCGGCGGAACCACCGCGCTACTTCCTGCTCGCGAACAGATTCCAACCGAGCAATATTATGGAGGTCAACGCATCAAGCTCTACCTCGACAAAGTCATAAAAACTACCAAAGGCCCCCAACTGCTCATTTCTCGAACCCATCCAAAGCTCATTGAAAAGCTCATGGAGCTCGAAATTCCTGAGGTAAAGGCCGGAACCGTGGTCATCAAGGGAGTGGCTCGCGAGCCTGGAGTTCGCTGTAAAGTCGCAGTTTCCTCCAAAGACCCTCAAGTCGATCCCATCGGAGCCTGTGTGGGGCAAAATGGAGTTCGCGTGCAAAATGTCACGCATGAACTTGCCGGAGAACGCATCGACATTATTCCGTGGAGTGAAGACGCGCAAAAATACATCGCTGAATCCCTCAAACCCGCAAGAATCACCAAAGTTGAGCTCGATGAAGTTGCACACCTCGCCAAAGTTTACGTAAGCCAGGATCAACGCGCTCTCGCCATCGGCAAAAGTGGACAAAATGTTCGTCTCGCCTCTCACCTGACAGGTTGGGAAATCGATATCCTCGACGCCACTGAACCGGCCGGGACTGGCGCAAGTTCAAGCGGAAGTGGGACAAAAGCCGGCAGCGAATCCGGAGAGGTCAAGGAAGCATCTGTCATGATGGTTAGTGAATTGAAACTCTCGGACGCAATCAAAGAAAAACTCATTTCTGTGAATCTCGAACAGGTTCCTCAGCTTGTGGGACTCTCTGTTAAAGACTTCATGCAGGTGGAGGGAATTTCCGAAAGTGAAGCTAAAGCAATCGTGAAAGCGGTGAAAAGCGTCTAAAGCCAGATTCCGCTAAGCAATAAGGCTCTTCTAAAAGGGCCTTTTTTGTGCTATAATGTCCAGATTAAACTATGCCAGATAAAGATTACATCACTTCTCGGGTAGAAACCGATGCCACCGCCTCGATGGCAGCCGCCACTGGTACGAACCCGCTCGCGGGCATTAACCGCGAGTTTGAAGAACGCGCCACTGCCGAACGCGCCCAAAAAATGGGGATGAATTACATCGACATTGCCCGCGTGCACATCAATCCGGACCACTTGAAGACGGTTGATGGAAAAACGGCCAACGAAGCATTGACGATTCCTTTTTTCAAAGTTGGGAAAAAACTTCGCCTTGCCCTCGCGCACCCCACGAGCCCGGAAACTCAAGCACTGATTAAGAAACTCAAAGAAGACGGCTATGCCATCAACGTGAATTTGGCCAGCGAGACCGGTCTCCGCCAAGCCTTGCTCGTCTACAAAAATGAAGTGCCCACGCCCATCGAAACCCAAAATATCATTGATGAGGCCAATATCGTTTCGTACCAAGCCGAAGTGGAAAACCTCGGAGCCCTGCGTGAAAAAATTCAGTCCGTCACGTCCGAAGAAGCGCTCAACTTCCTCAGCATGGGCGCTCTTAAAACCGGCGCTTCCGACATCCACTACCAGCCCGAAGAAAAACGCGTCATCGTGCGATTCCGTATCGACGGCGTGCTTCAACAAGTACTCGAGCTCGATTTGCAAACCTACGGCTACCTCAGCAATCAGCTTAAATATAAAGCCGGAATGCGACTCAACATCACAAACGTGCCGCAAGACGGTCGCTTTTATTTCAACGTAAATGATCGCAAGATCGACGTTCGTGTCTCCTCTATTCCCACCGAGTATGGTGAGAGTTTCGTTTGTCGTCTCCTCGATTCCAAAAAGAAAAATCTTACTTTTGAAGAGCTCGGTTTTGAAGGCCGCAATTTGGAAATTCTCCACAAGGCGCTTGAAATTCCGAATGGAATGATTCTGGTCACCGGCCCCACCGGTTCCGGTAAAACGACCTCGCTTTATTCCATGCTCACGGCCTTTAACGAGCCGGACAACAAAATCATCACCCTTGAAGACCCGATCGAATATCATCTCGGAGGAATCACACAAAGTCAGATTAACGAGAAGCGCGGCTACACTTTTGCCTCCGGCCTTCGCGCCATTCTCCGCCAAGATCCCGACATCGTGATGATCGGAGAAATCCGTGACCTCGACACCGCAGAAACCGCCGCTCAGGCCGCCCTCACCGGACACATTTTGCTTTCCACGCTGCACACCAACAGCGCCATTGAAACCGTGCCGCGCCTTCTCAACATCGGCCTTAAACCTTTCATGATTGCCCCCGCGCTCAGCATCGTGACGGCTCAGCGTTTGGTGCGCAAAGTCTGTAGTTACTGCGTGGTGCAAAAACCCATAACCGAATCCGAACGCAAAGCCCTGCAAGATGCCATTGATCAAATTCACGAAGCCAATCCCGCGCTACAGCTCGCCGTTCCCGCCACGCTTCCGGACGCGCCCGGTTGTGAGAAATGCAGTAAAACCGGCTTCCTCGGTCAGCTCTCCATCGCCGAAATGTTCATCAATAGCGATGAGCTCAAAGAAGCCATTCTCGCCGAAAAATCCACGCCGGAACTTTTTCGTATTGTCCGTGCTCAAGGTATGCTCACGCTCGGTGAAGACGGCATACTAAAAGTCCTCCGCGGCATCACCACACTCAACGAAGTGGAACGTGTCGCCGATGTCTCCATTCAGCACACCCAGGCTCGTATGACCCTTCCGGCTCCCGAAGCACCTCAATCCGAAGAGACCGCATAGCGCAATTCTTTCGTAAAACGAATCAGTCCTCGCAGTTCCAACTCCCCCAGCGCCTCGTAGAGTTCCGTCATTTTATCAAATCGCTCCCCAAGTTCCGCCGGTGACCGCGGCGCCTTTTTCAGCTCCGCAAAAATCTCCGCCGCCAAACCCTCCAGTTTTATTTCCCGCGTCGTCCACGCCACTCCCAAAAGGTCTGCCACGTCTCGCGGACACAGCGCCAAATGCGCGCCTCGCTGAAGCAACGCGTTAGTTCCCTCACAATTTGTGTCCATAATTCGCCCGGGCAAACACAGCACTTCTCGCCCGTTATCGTACGCATGTTTCGCCGTGTTCATTGCCCCGGATTTAAAGGGCGCCTCCACTATCAACGTTGCCTTACACAGCCCCGCAATAATTCGATTTCGCACCAAATAATCCGATTTATAAACCTGCGTCCCCGCTTCATTTTCACTCAACAGAAGCCCGCCCTTCGCCACAATCCTTCTCGCGAGCTCAACGTGCGCCGCCGGCTGCAACTCCGGTATTCCTTGTGCCACCACCGCAATGGTGCCCCCCGGCCCTTCCAGCGCCCCTTCATGTGCCGCTTTGTCTATTCCATATGCGAGACCACTCACCACGCAGATTCCTCGGGCACTGAGTTCTCGCGCAAATTTAAACGCCTGACTTTCCCCATATCCCGTCATCCGCCTCGTTCCCACAATAGCCACCCTCGGCCGCTCCAACGCCGCCAAATTCCCCACATAATAAAGCACCTTCGGCGGATCATAAATCTGCCTCAGCAGTTCCGGGTACCGCACGTCTGAAATTGGGAGTTTTTCTATTTTCATACCCCCATGCTAGCAGCTTTTTTCTGACAAATTCCTGAATCTTTCGCCGCCCTTTTACCAAGTTTTGCACAGCCCGACTATTTACAAAATTTACAAAACTTGCACCATTCACCGACGTCGGTGAATTCCACAATATTTTCAGCCCTCGCAAGGCTTCTAAAGCCTGGACTTTATCCACCACTTTTTAAGGAGTGAAAAGCTGAGCATAGACAGAATAAAACCCATCGAAGACACAAGCGCATTCGCAAACGGATTTGGCAACTCCGTCACAAAGAAAAAAATAACAACCGCAAAATAAGTCAGCCCGGCAATGATAATTTTCCGCGCCCAACTCGTCTCCCACGCTTTATCCGCCTCCACCCTCCGGTTTCTGGCCTTAATTTTCGCAATGTCTTTTTGGAGCTGCTTGAGTGATGCCATACAATTACTTTATTTTCCCAACTCAAACCCCTCTCCCTTAATCGTAATTCCCAACGGTTTTACTACTACTTCTCGCGCTTCGGCGGCCTCTACATAGCCGGCCACACATGCTTTCAACCCAATCCCGCCCGCAATTGCCACTACCTTCTCGGCCTCCTCGCGCCCATGGACATATAGAGCCAGCCCCAATCCATAATTGAAAGTTTTTAACATAATCTCCGTGGTCATTCCACTCGCCTTTTCAACAAACGGGAAAATCTCCGGCACAGGCAGCATTTGCTCAATCACGTAGCGGAAAGCCTGCCGCGGACGCATAAGTTTCTGCCAACCGTGACCCGTGATCGGCTCAACGTTGGAGGGACGAATACCCGCCTTCATCACGGCCTGCACAAAAGGCGTGTACAAATGCCCCGGCTGATTAATCGCTTCCCAGTATTCCATTCCACTCGGCAATTTCGTTCGATACCCACCCGGCAGTTGCGTAGCCAAGTCACGCAGCGTAGTGAATCCATTTTCATGCGGTCCGCTGCTCTCCACGAAAACAATAAAATCCCCGGCCGCCATCTCGGTCGAATCCACAGGGTGCATCCCCGCCGGAACCACACCCCAAAGTGCCCCCGCGATATCCAATTTGTCCTCATAAATTTTGTTTTTAAGCTGAGGGGTTTCTCCCGAGAAATACACACAGCCCACCTTTCGGCAGCCCTCCACAAATCCGTCCAAAAATCCTTCCATAAATTCCGCCGTAAAAACCTTCTCAGGTAGCGCCGAAGGCAAATATAAAGAAATCAAAACCGTCTGCATCCCCGACGAAGCGGCATCATTTGTCAAAACGGACATGGTTTTTCCCCCTATGTTTCTCCAGAATCGCAGCAATTCTTCCCGACTTAAATCCGTCGGCCTGGCATCGTCCGCGGTTCCCAACCCCTCGGGCAGTAGAGTGACATACAGTTCCCCGGCTCCCGCATAAGGTTTCAAATCCAACGCAAAAACATTCGCGCTGCTGCCAAATCCACCGGGCATCTTCCCAAAGCCTGCCGCGAAGCCCACAGTCCTTTTACTCGCTTCAATAAATGCATTTTTTGCCTTGTCTAGATCTGTATAGTCTATACGATCAACCATTTTTTTTAGGCGGGTTAACTTGAAAAAAATCACAGATAGCTCTTTGGGTGCCAAAGACCACGCGGTCTTCTTTGCAATCCGGGCAACTGTACTCATACTTGGTTCCTTTCCGTACCGGTTCGGACACTAGCTTTTTGCAACTGCGGCAGTAGAAGAGAATTGGATTTTCAACCTGTACAACATCGGTGTCATCCATGATTAATATTAGTTATCGTCCTCGCGGGTTTGCCGTCCAAACGCGCTACCGGATCCGCTGCCCCACAGATTATTGCGTGCAGAAGCACTGTAATGCCCCTGGGATTTCAAAATCTTGTAGCGAGTCTTTGCATCAAGCGTCAAAGGGTCTATCGATGCAGCAGATTGAATCGGCTGTTGTATGGGACGATCCTGGACTGTGTTGAAGGAAGGTTGAGTGTACAAAGGCCGACTCGCGCTTTCCACAGGCGTTATAAAATCTTCCATCTCATTCTCGTGTTCCTCTCCTTCAACGCCCGCTTTCTCTTTCCGACGAGTCCACCAACCGGAAATTATTAGCGCGCCAATCGAGAAAAAAGCGGCTATCATTCCAAAACGCGTCCCTTTATTGTTGATGGTTATAGCAAATTCAGGGTGATAAAAAACAGAATTTGCCACCAAAAGAAGCAGCAAAGCCTGGGTTCCCAAACTCAGCGCCAAACTTCCGGATTTTCGCTTCAAATCGAAGAAATTTCGTCCCATAAGCGGCAAAAATATATTGA
>JBAZQU010000022.1:0-19115 GCA_041645035.1 Candidatus Altimarinota bacterium
GTATCCACCGCAGCCGATTTGACGCAGCCGCTGAGAAGAACGAACGAAAGGCAAAGGAGAATTATTTTTTTCATCATGTTAAAGGGGTGAATTGTTCCAAATGGAGATCAGTTTTTGCCAAGCCCTTGGCATCCATGAGTTCTTTAACACTTCTTACCATGTCGCCGTTTCCACAAATGTAGACTTGAATATTCTCAGTGGTCAACTTTTTTAAGTGATCCGTAACACGGCCCTTTTCACCCGTCCACGTCTCGGAGGGTTGAGACAAGGTAACCGTGGCCTTGAAGTTTGCATGTTCTTTTCCCCACTTGCGAAGTTGTTCCGTATAAAATAAATCCCCCTCGTGACGCACTCCGAAATAAAGCGAAATGGGTTTTGCCCAACCCTCATCAAACAAAGTGGGGAGCATGCTCATAAAAGGGGCAAGCCCAACCCCGGTAGCCACCAGTACAATGTCTTTGGGAGAATCAGCCAAGGTAAAATATCCAAGTGGCCCGGAAAAATTGACCTTATCGCCCACCTTTAAATTTGCTAAATAGTGAGACGCCTTCCCGTCGGGTAAAATTTTAACGCACAGGGAAAAACCCTCCTTATCGGGGGCGCTGGAAACCGAATAAGCGCGGGTAATTTTCTTCTCGCCATCCGGCACCTCCAGCGTAAAGAACTGTCCGGCAATGAAGCCCACCGACTCGCCTTCAAAAGCGAAATCGAACTGGTACACATCGTGGTTCAATTTAAAAACCTCAGTTAATTTTGCAGTAAAATCTTTCATTTTTTCTTTTCTATAATGCTGCTTACGAGCAACTTGTTGGGAATTATAAGAATATGTTTTTCGGAGGTTTCCAAAATACTGCTGCGAAAACCGATTTTGAGAACTTTTCCTTCATCGTAGCCGCTGAGCTTAATCGTGTCACCGACGACAAAAGCTTTTTCGGTTATAAGGGTGAGTGAACTGAAAAAACTTTCCAAGGTGCTCTGCAGCCCCAGTGCGACAGCAATTCCTCCCACGCCCAGTCCCGCCAACAGCGAACTGATGTCAAAACCGAGATTACTTAAAATGAGCAAGAAGGCGAGTGTCCAGATAATAAAACTGCGAAAAGGCCTAAGGAAAGGGACTTTCCGAAAACGGATAAGGCGGTTGGCCAGCATGGCTACAAGGAGCACCACTACGGTGAAGCCTAATTGCAACATTGTGAAGTCCATGCTTTTAATTTAGCATAGGGTTCCATGGACTCCCAACGAATTCTTCAGCTCAACCCGGAAAGTTTCGCCCTTTTAGTAAAACAGCTTCGTCATTTTCACGATGATGCGGATTTGTTTGAAGTCGACCTGGATCACATGCGGGTGAAAGGCGATCTCCACGTGATTCAAAACTCTTTTGATAAACCCATCATTGGCCGCACCGCCATGCTCGATATGGCCAAACGTGCCGCTAAAGCCAAGCTACCTTTTGTGAGAATTCCTAAAAATTTGGCACTCGACGCAGAGTTCACTACCCTGGTGAAAAACAAGGGTACGACGCTGCTTTACATCGAGGAGCCTCTCCAGTAAAGTTCCTCTCAAGCCGAAACAATCATTATGAATCTTCAAATTGCTATTGTCGGGCTGCCCAATGTGGGAAAATCCACTTTGTTCAACGCACTCACGCGTAGCCAGGCGGCACAGGCGGCTAATTATCCGTTCTGTACCATCGATCCCAATGTGGGCGTGGTGGAAGTGCCGGATGAACGCCTGCAGGCACTTGCCGAAGTCACCAAAACGCAAAAAATCATTCCCGCAATTGTGGAATTTGTAGACGTAGCGGGACTGGTGAAAGGCGCGAGCCAAGGGGAGGGACTGGGGAATCAATTCCTGGCATATATTCGTGAATGCAATGCCATCGCGGAAGTCATTCGGTACTTTAAAGACGGGAATGTAATACATGTCCACGAAAATCTGGACCCCAAGCGAGATCGGGAAATTCTTGAGACGGAGCTCATTTTGGCGGACCTTCAAACTTTGGAAAAACGCATGGTCAAATCGATTAGTGAGGCTCGTGGAGGAGCCAAAGAAAAAATAGCCATTCACGCCATTTTGGAGCGACTTAAGCCGGAATTGGAATCGGGAAAACTCGCTATTCAAGTGGGGCTGAACGATGAAGAAAAAGAACTCATTCGCGACCTGCATCTCATCACCATGAAACCACTGATGTACATCGTGAACGTGGGCGAGGAGGAAGTAGCCACCATTCAAGAAAATGAATTACGCAATGTGCTGGGCTTGCCCGCAGAGGCCAAAGTCATTCCCATCTCCGCCAAAGTGGAAGCGGACCTTGTGAGTTTCAGCCTCGAGGAAGCACAAGCTTACTTACAAGATTTGGGGCTTAAAGAAACCAGCCTCCATCATGTGATTCGCGAGGCTTATGAATTACTCGGGTTACAAACTTACCTGACCGCCGGAGAAAAGGAAGTTCGCGCATGGACCGTTAAAAAAGGAGCCACGGCTCCGCAGGCCGCCGGAGTGATTCACACAGATTTTGAAAAAGGATTTATTCGTGCGGAAGTCATCAACTGGAAAGATTTTGTGAACTGTGGCGGTGAAGTGAGGGCAAAGGAAAAAGGCTTACTGCGCGTGGAAGGGAAAGAGTACGTCGTGAAGGACGGCGACGTTATGCATTTCCGTTTTTCATCGTAGGGCACGTCGGTGCCGTTTGCATACGAGTGACGTTGAGTACGCCATCCACCTTCCGTACAGCACGCATCGTGCTTTCATATTGGTTAAAGTCAACGATTTCGAGTACAAAATCAACTCGAGCCACACCATTTTTTGCGTTAGGCAAAGATTGGAGCATCACAATATTAACCCCCGTGGTGGCGAGTTCATTACAAAGATCACGTAAGAGCCCAATACGGTTATTACTCTCAACCATAATGGAGATATGATGTACTTTCCTCGGAGTTACATCTTTGAATTTTCGACGGGGGATGCGTTCGTACGATTTGATGTCCACCGGCGCGTGTTCCTCTCCAAAGAGTTCTTGCTCGGTGAACAGAACGTGGATTAATTCCTGGACATTAATAGTCCCATTTCCAATTTCATACAAAAGGTCTTCCCATTCCTCTATTTCATAATGTTCAAGTACCATGATCTTTTGAAGGTCAGTAAGGCCGGCGATACCGAGGAAACCGAGAATTTTAATCTTGTGATCCACCAACTCTTCCGCCTGCCCCACAATAGAAGTACGGTCTTTTTCTTTCAAAAATTCGCGAATTCGGGTGCGGGCCAAACTGGTGTGCACACTGTCCAACCATTCCGCTTGGGGCCCATCGGATTCTTCAGAAGTATGTACATAAACGATGTCCCCACTTTTGAGCTGTGTGTTGATGGGACTTAAATGCCCATTAACATCAGCCGAAACCGCAAGCATTCCCACATCGCTGTGAATTTGATAGGCAAAATCCAGTACGCTGGAACCCAGCGGAAGATCAATCACGTCTCCCTTGGGAGTGAACACAAAGATACGATCTTCGAAAATATCCAATTTCAAATGTTCGAGAAACTGCTTGTTGTTGGATATATTTCTTTGCATGTCCAGAATCTGCTTAACCCATTCATATTTTTTAGCAAATTTCTTCTTAACTTGTGCCTGCTTTTTATCAGCCTTGGAATAAAAATAATGAGCCGCAATTCCATATTCATTTTCAAGATGCATGTCATAGGTTCGGATTTGAAATTCCGTGATTATGCCACCAAGTCCGAAGACAGTCGTGTGGATACTTTGATAACCATTGGCCTTTGGGATTGCGATATAATCTTTGAGTCGTCCGATTTTAGGCGTGAAACTTTGATGCAAGATCCCAAGTACTTGGTAGCAAGTTCCAATATCCGGGACTAAAACACGAACACCCAAAAGATCATAAATTTCGTGAAAACTTTTACCACTACGAAGCATTTTGAGATAAATACTGTAAAGGTTTTTCTGTCGTCCCATGATTTCAAAGTTCTCGATATATTTGGACTTCAGCAGGTTTTCTATTTTTTTGATTGTTTTTTTAAGTACATTTGCTTTTTTACGCATGGATTCCTCCACCAAATGTGCGATTTCATCATATTCTTTAGATGCCAAAACATGGAAACAGCAATCTTCGAGTTGATTTTTAAGTTCCCAGATTCCGAGCAAATTGGCGATGGGAACGAAAATTTCCAAAGTTTCACGCGCGATGCGTTCACGTTTGAGAGGGTTAGGAATCGCGTCAATGGTCTGCATATTGTGAAGACGATCGGCCAGTTTAACCAAAATAATGCGCGGATCCTTTGCCGAATGTAGAAAGAGCTTCTTGAGTGATTCAATTTGGCGCTCTTCCATCTCATTGCGATAATGCACCTTGGACAGTTTCGTGATTCCATCCACCAAAAATTCCACCTTCTCGCCAAACTCGGCCTTAATATCCTTAAGCGTATAAGAAGTATCCTCAGGGACATCGTGGAGCAAACAGGCAATCAGCGTATCTTCGTCTACACGCAGATCAGTCAAAATTCGCGTCGCACTTACAGGATGGTTGATGTAGGGAGAGCCGTCTTTTCGGGTTTGCCCTTCATGAGCGCGTTTGGCAAATTCATAAGCATGGAGTATTCTTGTTGTGTCCAAATCGGGCAAATACTTTTTGGCAGCAGTGAGAACAGGTGTAATCATAGCTGGTTGACTAGACTGATAAGTCATTTTATATTAACCAAGCTCTTTGGGCAAGAACTTTATGAAGACAAAAGGCAAGGTACTGGTGGCAATGTCCGGAGGAGTCGATTCTTCCGTGACCGCCGCTCTGCTAAAACAGCAGGGCTACGATTGCGTGGGTGCCCATATGAATTTATGGAAAGATCCTACGGTTAAACATCTTCCCACCGATTCTCTGGCGGTTGTCCGCAGTGTCTGTCAAAAGCTTGGAATCCCCTCTCACAGCATTCATCTTGAAGAAACTTTTAAGGAGAAGGTAGTGGATTTTTTCCTCGAAGGATTCAAAAAAGGGGAGACGCCCAACCCCTGTGTGCGTTGCAATAAAACCATAAAATTCGGCATTCTATTCGAGAAAATGGAAGAGTTGGGTTGTGATTTTTTGGCCACCGGTCACTACGCTCACCTCACAAAAAGTAGAGACGGTTTTATTCATTTGAGTCGAGGAAAGGACATAGCAAAAGATCAAACCTACTTTTTATACAATCTCGATCAAGCCCATCTTAAAAGGATCAAATTTCCTCTCGGTACATATACCAAACCTCAAGTCCGCGAACTGGCGAAGAAATTCGGCCTAACGGAACTCGAAAACAGACAGGAGAGTCAGGACGTGTGTTTTTATCCCGATAAAACAACTTCCGGATTTCTAAAACGATATTTGAAGCCGGGAGAAGATTTTAAGACCGGGAAAATCATGGACAGCCAGGGAAAGGTGCTGGGCGAACATCAAGGTTTGCCGTTTTATACCATTGGTCAGCGCAAAGGGATTGGAGTAGGGGGTGGCCCTGCACTTTATGTAAATAAAATGGATAAAATTAAGAATGTACTTGTCGTGGGCGGCGAAGAAGAGCTAATAGGGAATCAAATCAACGTGCGAGAACTTAACTTTATATCCGGCACGATGCCCGACGAGAATACCGTCTTGCACGTCCGCGTGCGCGGTCAGGGTAAATTCATCAGGGCAGAGCTTAAAAAAAGCGGGTCAAATTACCAAGTTCGCTTCCTTGAACCTGAATACGGCATCATGCCCGGGCAGTCAGTGGTATTTTATAAGGGTAAGGAGCTTCTCGGCGGGGGGATCATGTGCTATAATTAAGTGATGAATTCACGTAAGGCACCATTTTCGAGTCTGGCTGCGCGCCTGGCCTTCCAGGTCGATAAAAAAATCCTTCAACTCGAAGAGGAGTCTTACTTACGCCTGGACCTTTCCGCACACGAAGCCGCTGTGCTTCACATGCCCACTTTTTCAAAGTTTGGTGGATTCAAACGGTTTGCCGCCAGCGCGCTGGTGATCTACCTTTTGCTTTTCAGTCTCACCAATGCGCCCGCTTATTTCAAAATCATTCAGGCTAACATTCAGCAGGCTAACTCAGCCCAAGAGGCCGCATTACAAGCTCTGCAACTTTCCAGCCTCACGCTGGATCCTTGGACCGGGAAGCAATATACCTCGGTGGAGCCGAGCCTCCCTCCCGAAGAAACGTTGGCACTTTTGCCGGTGGGCGCTGCTGAGGATCAGTTACTTAGTTTGAATCTAATGCTAAGCACCTACGACAATCGCATTCGAGTTCCGTCTCTCAACATCAACGCACCCATTGTGGAACCTCAGTTGGGCCTGGACGCCCTGGAGGCCAAAGATTGGAACACGCTCGAAGACCAAATTCGCAGCAGCCTTTTGAGTGGCGTTGCACACTATCCGGGAACTGCGGAACCGGGGAAAATCGGAAATGCTTTTTACACCGGGCACAGTTCCAATGTGCTGTGGGAGCCCAGTGCCTACAACACCGTTTTTGCTCTGCTGCCCGAAATTACCGAAGGGGCGGACATCTACCTGACTCAAGATCAAAAAGAATTTCACTACCGCGTGATTTCCAAAAAAGAAGTCAATCCAAGTGACGTGAGTATCCTAAAACAAGGAGACCAAAAAATACTCACGCTTATGACCTGCACGCCCGTGGGGACAGCGCTAAAACGCCTCGTGGTGACCGCGCAGCTTGTGGAAGACTAAGCCTGAGGAGCCTGAGGGACTGCCCCGCTATTTGGATCATCCAGCTTTTTCAAGATTTCTTCTTCAGCTTTAGTTTCCACCGCTTCGTTACTGGCTTCTTCCGCTTGCAAAGCTTGACGGTCTTGTTTCTTTTGGAACACGTTCCATTCTTCCAAATGCTTCTTGTTTAGCTTGGTGAGTTCATCCTGATACTGATCATCCAACTTCGAAAGTTGCGTAGCCTCTTCCTGTAAAATAGTCTTGAGTCGCGTTATTTGATCCGCCGTCATAATCGGCAAAATCTGGAACCAGTATTCACGTTCCTCGTTTGACATCGACTCGGTCTTTTTAATCAACTCCACCAGGTCGGAATATTTCTCAAGAACCACAGCAGGAATATTGAATCCTCCATTCTGGGGATCTTGCCCTGTAGGCGGTGGCACGGGTGTGCCTGTTGTGGGTGGCGTGGTGGGATCCATAGCGAAAATATTATACTGTTTTTAACGTAGATTACAAAAGTTTAATGTGCAGGTACATCCGTAGGGCTTGGAGCTAAATAACTCTGAACTTTTTGAGTATTCTTGATGAGGAATTCCTGCACCTTGCTTGCGGCATCTGCGCCGGCTTGTTCCATAGCGGTGACGAGTTTTCGAGTTTTCTCCGCGGTTGGAGATATGTCGCTTGCGGGAGCGGTAGCTTTAAGTTGTGCCAGAGTTGTTTCCGTTTTGATCCCTTCCATTGCTTTGGCCACACCTTCTTTGCCATAGGCAGTTTCCAACACATCTTCCATGTAGATGATTCCGGGCTCCCAGTCTTCTTCAGGTGTAGTCCATTTGTAGGTCCATTGTTTTTCACCGGTCTCCACGCCATCTTTTTTTACAGGTTCTTCCATAAATGCCACGCCGACCTTTTTATCCAAAAACTCTTTTTGCTGCGGATTCAAAAGTTCCGCCCATGCCGGAGTTCCTCCAAACATAATGAGAGCTTTTACGAGAAAAGCTTTCCCGCTCGACATCATTTTCTCGTATGCATTCCCGTCTTTTCCGGGATAGCTCCTCTCGAGCTCTACGGCTAACCCGTAGGCGGCTCTACCCAGGGCATTGCCAAGAAGTTCTTGTTTACGCGCGGCCTTAGCCTCCGCATCTCCAGGTAATCCGCTTGTGGTAGGTTTCCCTTCCTTAGTTTTATCAGCAACTTTATCACCAGTAGCTGCAGCCATGCCTTTTTCAAGATCTTCTTCAGGGTGTTCTTCCGCGCGCGTTTCTTTCTCCAGTTTTCGCAAGGCATCACGTTTATCCAGAGCCGCTTGTTCACGTCCCTTCCCGGTCAATTTTGTTAATTCTTTTTGTTTATCAGCCAAGAGATTTTCTTTTTCCCCTACTGTATGAAGTATGTCCGGATTTGCAGAACCCTTGTTGGCGCTAATAAATGCAGTTAAAGCCGCGATTTCCGCCTTAAGATCGGTTATCTTTTTGATCTCAACATCAAGAACGTCCGCCTTTTCATCATATTTGTCATAAAGTTTTTCGTATCGTGCCACAACCTTCGCCCGCTTATCATACAAGTCAGCTTGTTTTTCCGTTAATCGGGCGGCTTTTTTTGAGTTGCCCTCCGTCCGCGCTTTTTCAGCACGTTCACCAAGATCTTTTATAGTCTTATCGATTTCTCCAATACGAGTGCGAATCGCCGCTCGATCTACATTATTGTCGTTCTCTGCTGCGGTGATTTGTCTATCGGCACGTGTTATGACAGCATCATCCGCGGGTTCTACTCGAGAGGCTTCCGGAGATGATGTATCACCTATTGCCATAAACTAGATTATGAAAATATCGCCAACCTCCTCCAGACGCCTTTTGTCAGCCAGTAAAGACTCCACGAGGTTTTTGATCTGATAAGTGGGTTCATTGTAAACCTTCATAAGTCCCACGATGTCGCGAATTTTTCCAAGCATGTTCACACTATTTTGATCCACTTTGCCCCGTGCCATTGGGTCGAGTTTTTCATAGACGGCTTGGTTGAGCAGGGAACTGGGGCTGTAGAGCTTAATGGTCCCGGCTTCCACCTTGGCCACCAGGTCGTTCAAAAAAGCCTGTTCTTCATCGGTCCAAGCATCCGCCTTGAGTGGCGCATTGAGCATAGCCTGGACCTCCGGTGCAATCGCCAGATTGTCCGTTTTGGGGTCGTAGAGGGGGTTGAGGTCGGCCATAAGATTGAATTTAATCTGTATATTATAGCAAAAATTCGGTAAATTTACAAGGAAGCGAACCCGAAGGGTTTGCTAAGCAAGAACGTCGCGTAAGCGACATCAATATGAACAAGGAGGAAGCCAAGCATCGGATTGAACAACTCAAAAAGGAGATACTCCAGAGGAATTATGAATATTTCGTACTGGATGAATCGAAAGTTTCAGAAGCCGTGCGCGATTCCTTGAAGCGTGAATTGGTGATTTTAGAGGCTCAATTCTCGGATTTAGTGACTCCCGATTCGCCCACGCAACGGGTGGGAAGCGTCTTGTCCGGTAAGTTTCCAAAAATAGCTCATAAAAGCCGTAAATGGAGCCTGGCGGACATATTTTCTTTGGAAGAACTGAAGGACTGGGAGGAACGGGTGGAAAAAGGCGTGGGAAATTGTGAATTTGTGACGGAACTCAAACTGGACGGGCTCAACATTACGCTGTGGTACGAGAAAGGACGTCTTGCAAAAGCGCTGACTCGCGGGAATGGGGGGGAAGGAGAGGACGTGACGCACACTATTCGCACGATCAAAAACGTACCTCTGAAGCTTTTTGAACCGGTGGACGTGGAGGTTTCCGGCGAAGTGATTTTATCCAAGGCGAGTTTTGCGAAAATGGAAGGCTTCGCAAATCCACGAAATGCTGCTGCGGGCACGGTTAGGCAACTGGATCCGGCGGTGGCTTCCGGACGTGACCTAGAAATGTATTGCTACGAACTTGGGGCGAATAATTTGGGTACGATTGAAACGCAGGCGGAGATTTTGGAACGAATGAAAAAAATGGGGCTTCCGGTGAGTGGAAATTATGCGGTTCACAAGTCGGCGGAGGCGAGCGTGGCTTATTTGGAAAAATGGCAAGAGAAGCGCGACTCTTTACCCTACGAAATAGATGGCGTGGTATTTAAAGTAAATGAAAAACGTAAACAAGATTTACTGGGCTACACCGCTAAAACCCCGCGCTTTGCCGTGGCCTACAAATTCCCGGCCATGCAAACCACCACGGTGCTTGAAGGAATCACTATTCAAATCGGACGCACCGGCGCCGCCACTCCCGTGGCGGAATTGCGCCCGGTACTTGTGGCAGGGTCCACCGTTTCACGCGCTACCTTGCATAACGAAGACGAAATTCAGCGTAAAGACATTCGCATCGGCGACACCGTGATCATTCAAAAAGCCGGTGATGTGATTCCGGAAGTGGTGGAGGTTTTGCTCAATCTTCGACCCGCCGAATCGAAAACCTATGAGTTTCCGGCGGAGTGTCCCATGTGTGCCACGCTGTTAGTTAAAACCGGGAAGGAAGTTGTGCGCCGCTGTCCCAATACTGAATGTCCCGGTCGCCAGCGCGAATCCTTTTTACATTTTGTTTCTCGCGGCGCCCTGGATATCGATACGCTCGGCGAAAAAGTTGTGGATCAACTCATTGAGTTCGGTTTCATAAAAGACGTCGCTGATTACTTCACGCTCACTAAAGAACAACTGCTCGAACTCCCATTTTTCAAAGACAAAAAAGCACAAAATGTTCTCGACTCCATTGATACCCGCCGTACAGTTTCTGTAGCACGTTTTCTCTATGGCCTGGGCATTCGTTTTGTGGGAGAGCAAGTTGCTAAATTGCTCGCGGAACATTTGCACGCCGCTACACAAGCAGCCGCCAACCCCCGCACGATTTTAGACCTCCTTAAGTCTTGCACACAGGAAGAACTCGAAGGAATCGAAGGTTTTGGCGAACGCATTGCCGGCAGTGTTTATGAATGGATTCAAGTCCCCATGCACCAGCGTCTTTTGGAAAAACTTCAAAAAGTTGGGCTTCAGCTCACCTGGCCCGCGAGTAAAGATGTAGTGGAGGGTATTACCGGAAAAACCTTTGTGATTACGGGAACTTTATCGCGCTCTCGCGAAGAATTTAAAACTATGATCGAAAATGCAGGCGGCCACGTCAGCAGTTCCGTCAGTAAAAAAACCGATTATGTTTTGGCCGGCGAAGAAGCCGGAAGCAAACTCGAAAAAGCCAACGAACTGGGCGTGAAAGTGCTCAGCGAGGACGAATTCAGAAATTTGCTATAGCCCGTTTCACCTTCGCAACCAGTTTAAACGATCCGCAGAATATAAAAAGTCGCGGTTTTTTCCCCGTCCGAAGACACTCTAAAATTTGCTCGACACTCCGTTCGGTTAGGCATGCCGGCCGAGTCCCGGCACGCTCATCATCAAGGGGGATCCAAACCGTTCGCGCTTGCGGAAAAAGTTCCCATAAGTCGGCTCGTTTATCTTTCAAAATGTGGATGCCGAATTCAGGCGAGGGAAGTTCGTGCTGCCGGGCAAATGTATTCACACGTTCAAGGAAAAATTCAATACTGTCATAAGTGTGGGCGCCCTCCAAAATCAAAGTGTGTACGCCAAAAGGCAAAATCTCAAAGCGGCCCGGAATCACCAATTTTGTCAATGTTTCGTGGATCGTTGCATCAATATTCATACCCAAAAAATCTGCGGCCATAATAGCCAGGCCCGCGCTCTCGGGATGGTGCTGTCCGACATCATAAGCTCCTGCGATCAAAGTGTCGTAACCTTCCGCCGCAATGGTTTTAAAAACTTCCTCCGTTTGGGTGGATACCGTTATGAGTGGCACTCCTTGTCGACAAATTCCCAACTTATTTCGGGTGATTTCCTCTAAAGTTTTTCCCAGCACCTCGGTATGTTCCAACTCCACGTGAGTAAGCAAAGTCAGTACTTTTTTGTCCACAATATTCGTCGCGTCATTCAGACCGCCCCACCCACATTCCAACACCACATATTCACAATTATTTTCCTTAAAATACAAAAGTGCGGCCAAGGTTTGCTCTTCAAAAAGAGAGAGCTCGGTACTAAATTCGCGAATGCGACCAAACAAGTTCTGCAACTCCGGCGTCGTTATCAGCCGTCCATTTACGCTAATCATTTCTTCCTCCGCCAAGATCGCCGGCGAAGTGAAAAGCCCCACTTTTTTCCCGTGCAACTCCAAAATTTTAGCCAGCAAAACCGCGGTGGTGCCCTTTCCCTTCGATCCGGCAATGTGAATTACACGGGCATCGAGGCCGCCAAGGGCGTGATGAATTTGCTTGAGATACTCAATCATAAGGGCTCCTCCACAGTATCCCAGCCGATGTCAACAGAGTCCAGCCCTGCGCCACCAGGCGCAGTTTGCTCCCGCATAGGCGCAGCCTGAATTTCTTCAAGCAAAAAATGCAATTTTATATCTTGAGCAAGCACTTTTTTGAAGGCCTCTTCGATGGTCACCAATGCTTCCGGCGCTTCCACTTTGTTCAAATGAAACTTAGTTGAGAAAATAAAAGTTAAATGGTCACCCCGCATTTCTTTGAGTTGACCGGTCTGGAATGAACTGCGTATTGCCGGACTGGGAATGGCTTCAAGCACATGCGGAAGCTGCTTACGAATCGCATCCAGATGCACCTGTGTTTCGGAACTTACGAGCCCCTCCGGACGTTTTACCTGTGTCGCTTGCACAAAATTTGTGGGTACAGCCGGAACGCTTTCCACTTCCTTTGTTTCATGTGTTTGAGTCGCCCTCAGCACAGCCACTTCCAACGGCAAAGTTGCGATGCTGGCTCGTTTGAGTTTCATCCATGCGTCGTCAAAAAGTTCCGCCCAATCCAGCAACTTGGGGAGTATGGCCTGTTTCTTTTCTTTCACCGCGCTATGAATTTTTGTTCGCAAATAAGCCAAAAAACTCGTGGTGAATTGTTGAAGGTCGTAACCTTCCTGGTACAAAGTTTCAATTACTTTAAGTCCTTTTTCGCCATCCGCACTTCCAAGCGCGCTGTAAAGTTCCTCGCACGATTGATAGCTCGTAAGTCCGAGCCGGTCCCGCACTCTAGCCTCCGTGAGCGATTCCGTGGCAAATTGTTCAAAAAGTGAAATAGCGTCTCGCATGCCTCCCTCTGCATGTCTTGCCAAAAGTTCCAAAGCCGCCGGTTCAAATTCGATTTTTTCCTTTGCCGCGATGTATTCCAGTCGCGCCACAAGTTCTCGTTCCGAAATGCGCTTAAAATCATAACGCTGGCAGCGCGATAAAATGGTTTCCGGAATCTTATGCAGCTCGGTGGTCGCCAAAATAAAGTAGACATGGGCGGGTGGTTCTTCCAAGCTCTTGAGTAGCGCGTTAAACGCCTCTTTGGTGAGCATGTGCACCTCATCGATGATATAAACCTTGGTTTTGGCGTGAGTGGGCGCGAAACGAATTTTCTCTCGCAAATCCCGTATCTCATCAATCCCGCGATTCGATGCCGCGTCGATCTCCACCAAGTCCACCAGTTCGCCCTTCATATTGATAGTGCAGATGTCACATTCGTTGCAGGCTTCACCCGTTTCCAGCCGCTTTTCACATTGAATTGCCCTGGCAATCAGTCGCGCCGTTGTCGTTTTCCCCGTTCCGCGCGGACCCGAAAACAAATAAGCATGAACAAGCTTATTCTGCTTCAGCGCCTCGAGTAGAGTAGTTCGTATACTGCTCTGCCCTTGAAGGTCTCCAAAGCTTTGAGGTCGGTATTTTCGGTAGAGGGCTGTCATAAATTAGGCTTCTGGGAAGCCAATAATACCCTAGCAGTAGAGCAGGGCAAGAGCTAAGTACCTCTTGCGTATAATTGAAACAATGGTATAACTGAGATAACTTCTAACTAAACCACTATGCCAGAAAGTGAAGTAATACCCCAAGCCCCAGACGGTGACGACATACATGCAGAATCGGTTGAACCGGATATTCCGGCCAAAGCAGAGGCTGTACCTGTAAACCCCGGTTTGCTACAAAAGATTATTTCAGAGACGGAGGCGGAAACTGCAGAAAATGCCATTGAACTTTCTCCCGAACATGCGCAAACACTTTCAACCCTAAAATCCAACCAAGAGTCCAAGGAAGACCGACTTAAAACCGACTTAGAATGGGGAGAAGTTGAAGCCAAACTGCGAAAATCTCCGGAAAAACTAAACGTCCTGGCCCGCCTAATCGCTCGAGGAGGCGAACCCACCGTTACAGCAAGACTTTCAAACGATAAGTTCCGCTTCGATGAACTTTCCCCCGAATCTCCAACAGGAGACAGAGACATTGATTTCGACCGTGCCGAACAAATTGCCACAGAACTGGGGGCAGAGCTCACTGAACCTACCGTTTACGATTCTTTTCAGCCCAAAGGTATCGTTTTGGATAAAAACACTTGGAGCTGGCTCAGAACTACAAAGGAAGTCCGAAGAACCGACAGTGCATCCCAAGGTAAGCTCGGCCGCTCGGACGAGACCAATCCGAACAATCACAGCCGGCACGGTGGTCTGCGCTGCTCGCTGGAAGTTTAGAGCACTTGATCTATTCTTGGAATAAGACTTGGAGTAAACTTGGAGTAAAAAGGCTTTATTTATACCTCATTATAGTATATAATCTGTATTAGTAATTTCAGGTTTCTGCTATGCTTCTTCTTGGCTATCAATTCTCCCTCAATTCAAGAATCGAATCCCTACTTGTCCAAATAAAGGAACAAGAAAGAAAGCTCGGGGCACTTTCGATTTCAGCCGAATTTTTTCAGAAGATATTCAGACACAATTATCTTCAGCAGGCCTACAGCTCAACAAAAATTGAGTACAGTCTTATTAACTACAATACCGCTCAAAAGGTGCTCTTCCACAAAAAAGCTAAAAATGAACAGGAGGGAGAGGTTTTAAATGCAGCGAATGCTCATTTGGCCGTTTTGTCCCATTTGAAGGAGCCTATTTCAAATGATTTGATTATCGAGGTTCACCGTCAGATTAGCGAAAACTTGAAAGGGTCTTGGACGGAACCTGACTATCGTGCCGGCCGGTATCGTACTATTCAAAACTATTTGGGAGATCCTTTTTCTGATCACATTAGTTTTACTTTTCCGGGCCCTAGGGAAGTCCCCAGTCTCATGAGGGAGCTCAATCAGTTTGCGAATGGCAGGACAAAGATAAACCCTCTTCTCATCCCGGGCATTTTTCATTTTGTTTTCATCGCCATTCATCCCTTTGTGAACGGGAATGGAAGAACCATTCGAGTTTTGGAAGATTTTTTCCTCAAAAAAGCGGGCTATAATCTCCAAACGCTCTACAACTTATCGCAGTACTATTATGCAAATCTGAAAAACTATCATTTTTATTTGAATCGAGGTCGTGAGCAGAGGGATTTGACCGATTTTATTGAGTTTTATTTGCAGGGGATTCTTGAGTGTCAACAAAATGTATTTAAAACGGAGCTTCTTTTAGAACGTATGGAAAGACTACATGATTTACCGTCATGGGGTAAAATGGATAAGCTTGATAGGAAAATGCTCACTTACTTGGCTGGAAATAATGAGTTAAGCATAAAAAAAGCACTTAAATTGTGCTCTAAAAAACTAAGTGCGGAAGCCCTTCGTTTGAGGTTTCAAAACTATATTCAATGGGGGTTTATGAAAAAGCTGGGAACGTTTAAAGACGCTAACTATATCTGGGAATCATAGCACGATCAATTACCGATTTCATGGCTTTTTGAAAAGCTTTTTCGCTGAACTGCTCCGCGTGCTTGGCAATCTTCTCCGCATCGTACTCATTTTCATTGATGAGCAGCTGGGTAAGACCGGCTTCCAAACTTTCAACGGTTGGTTCCTCAAAAAATTGTCCAGTCACACCTTCTATCATAGTTTCGGTGAGGCCACCTTTGCGTAGCGCAAGAACCGGCTTTCCACAGGCCATGGCCTCCACGGGTGCGATTCCAAAATCTTCTTCCCCCGGGAAAATAAAAGCCCGGCAATTTTCCATGTACTGCTGCACGTCTTCATCCGATTTATAGCCCAAAAAGTCGATGTGCGGCCCGGCCATTCTTCGCAATCGTGTTTCATCATTTCCCTGGCCGATAATTACCAGTCGTTTCCCAAGTTTATTAAAGACCTCAATCGCCAAATCGATGCGTTTATATGGCGTCAAAGTGGACACAATCAAAAAGTATCCTTCATGCTTCGGATGCGGCGTAAATCGCTCGGTATTAACTGGTGGATAAACGATTTCCGCCTCCTGGTGGTAGTATTTTCGGATACGATTTTGCACCGTGCGCGAATTAGCCAACGGGATGTCCACACGGTCGGCGGCCAGGAAGTCCCAAATGCGTATTTTGTGCAGCATGCGGCTCGCAATCATTTCGCCGATCAGTCCGAGTTTTTGGTCCCGCAAATATTGATGCGTGTAGTCCCAAGCATAACGCATGGGGGAGTGATAATAACAAATGTGCGTGGTCTCCAAATTGGTAATCACGCCGTGTGCGTAAGCACTGGAACTGCTGAGTACCACGTCGTAGCCGGAAAAATCAAAATCTTCAATCGCGCCGGGCATAAAAGGAAACAACATTTTGTGCATGCCGGGGATAAAGCGCGGCCACTTTTGCAAGCGCGAAGTTATCACTCGTTCGCGTGGAAAAATTCCGCCCATCCTTGCTTCATCATAAAGCAGCGTATACACAGGCGCTTCCGGGTACATATCCATGAGCGATTTAAGTACCCGTTCGGCACCGCCCGGTCTCAGTAGGAAATCGTGAACGAAGGCAATTTTCATCGATGGGAGTTTAGCGAAGATTCGCGAAATTCAAAAGTCACAATCGTGCGCACGATTGCCTGCGCCGCTTTTTTCCAGGAGAATTTTTTAAGTTGTTCCCCGGACCTCGCTCGAAGCCTTTCACGCAACTTTGCATCCTCCAAAATCCGCATCATTTGTTCGGCAAAATCTTTAGCATGCCCGGGGTCCGCAAAGAGCGCCGCATTACCCGCCACCTCGCGCAAAGGAGGAATATCCGATGCGATTACGAGGCAGCCCGCTTCAAAAGCCTGCAAAACCGGAAGACCAAAACCTTCTTCTCGCGAAGGGAAAACGAAACACGTGGCCGAGTGGAATAGGCACGACGCCTCTACTTCAGAAATATAGCCGGGAGTCAGTATACTTTTCTGCAAACCTGCTACTTCAATCTTCGCAGAAATTTCCTCGAAGCCTCGTCCATTCGTACCTGCCAACACAAGCCGCCCTCTTGAGTACATTTTTTGTACAATAGACCACGCTTCCACCAGTGTCATAAGGTTTTTTTTGCTTTCCAAACGACCGATAAAAAAGAACAGCGGTTCTTTCCGCGAAAGCCCATATTTTTTATAAAAATTTTTAATCTGGATTTTCGTGACACTCGGCAAGGGGGCAATTCCATGTGGGATCACCACAATTTTTTCGCTCGCCGCTTTATACCACTCCATCAAATCTCTTTTCACCGACTCGGTTGGCACAATAACTTTTCGAGCCCGTCGCAGCGCACGTCGGGTGCTCCACTTCAAATATTTTCGCTTAAAAAATCCATACGACTCGGGAATTTTTTCATAAGCCACATCATGAATCGTCACAAAACTTTCCCGTGGCGCAAAAAATGGGAGCACGTGTGCCGGCACAAACAAAACATTCGGCTTATGCCACAACATCTCCCAACTCAGTCGCACCAGTGTCCACAGCCGTCGAAACGGCATTCGCTTCTGCAATTTTCGCGGAAACCGTGAAATCCACGCCGGGGTGTAGAGCCGCACGTCAAAATCCGCCGTCTCAGTCAGCAAAGCAGAAATGATCTCGTTGCTATATTGCTCCACGCCCGTAGGCTTGTCTCGAGTACTTCGCGAAGCGTCAATCCCGAGCACAGGTCTTTTTTTCACGATCGGCTAAGGTTAAGGCGAATACATGTTCAGCCCCGGCCGCTCGCAGCGCTTGAGCGCACGCCAGCAGGGTAGAACCGGTGGTCACTATATCATCCACCAGGACTATTGGATACCCCTCCTCGGCGAAGCCGAGTCTGCCCTTGTCCACCTCAAACGCCCCCTGCATATTTTCTTTGCGACTTTTGCGATCCGCCAGCTTAGCCTGTGAACCGGTATCCTTCACGCGCCGTACCACATTCATCACCGGGCAGCCCCAATCTTTTGCGATCCACTTGGCCAAAAGCTCCGCTTGATTGTATCCCCGCTCCAATTCCCGACTTTTATGTAGCGGCACCGGCATAAAAATCACTTTTTCCCCCACGCCCAGCAAGCGCAAAGCCTCCTTCATCCACGGCACAAAAATCCGAAACAAATCCGCCTGATGCGAATACTTAAAAGGCCGAATCAAACGCCCCACAATCGACTTCTCCTCATAAAACAACGCCGAACAAACCCGCAAACCCTCCAGATCTCGCACATGAGGTCTGAATTCCACTTCATAAAAACATCGACCGCACAGCGCCTCGCTCAGAAAACCGCACTGCACACACGGCGACGGAAACAAAATTCTAAGAATCGTATGCCACATACCCCCACCTTAGCAGGAAACTTCTGACAAATTCCTGAATTTTTGAAGGGATTTGCACGAAGTACAATTCCTGAATTTTTGAAGGGATTTGCACTTAAAGGAATTTGCACTTAAGGGTGATAGATCGGATTCTGAAAATGAAAACCTGTGGAAACAATCGATCTAACGGAAGACAGGGCCATCCCTAGCTCATCTGGAGACTTTCCGTTGGTAAAGAGCTTACTTGAAGTGATCAAAAGCGCCTCTATACTCCCCTCCATACCCCCCTCCATCCTTATGCTCGCCCCACCTTTTCCCTGTAGAAAGGAAAAAAATCCACTTTTCCCTTCATCCGCCCCACCATCTTCTTCATTCACACCCCAAGAACACCATCCATTTAGTATCTCAGGTTTAAATGGAATGACATTCCTGCCATTTTCAAGCTGTATCTGCCCGTCCATATTTAAAAAGCCTTTTCTGAGTAGATTTTGTATCAAACTTCCACGAACTTCTACCCGCAAGACACCCGTAGTATCTAGTGGCAAACGGTCAGTTAACGGAGTAGGCGCCTGAACAGACTCTCGTTTCTGCGGATCAAAGCCCTCGATGAGCTCTGTGAGTTTATAAGGGGTATTTGCCATAGCTTTTTGATAGTTTTTACGGAGGCGGATAATAGCATCAATCAGAAATTAGTCAAATTAGTCTTAAATTTTCCCTCGCTCCGGCGGAGCGTTTCTGCTACTCTTGAACCAATTATGAATTTCAATCATCCTCCCAAAAAACCTTCTCATGTGAAGGGCGGTTCTTCATCCAAGCGAAGCCGAGTACCACGTCGGGATGTTCATGAAAAATCCTGCGGAATTATTATTTATAGAA
>JBAZQU010000023.1:0-18956 GCA_041645035.1 Candidatus Altimarinota bacterium
CCTTACCATGGCGGTGCTCTACCACTGAGCTACGATGGCACTTGGTATATGTGCTTCCGGAAAGAAGCCCAGCTATATAAGCAGATTCGGCTTTTTTATGCTAGTCTTTTTCGCCTTAAAAAATTTCCGCCACAAACAACAAAGGGCGACTATATACCGTGGATCCGGACGTAGTTGGATCGGTGGGATACACCGTGCGCCTTGCGGCGCCCAAAGTCCGTCTTGATGGATCTCACAAGTTTTGTCGTCCTTTTGTCGCCAAGCATTCTAGATTAAGAATGGACACTCGTCAAGTGGCTTATTCATAGTAGACATGCCACATTCTGCGAGCGACCACAGCCGCTTCCGCACGAGTAATGCTGTTATCGGGTCTGAAGGTGTCGTCGCCGTAACCTTCGATAATTCCTTCATCAGTCGCCACCACTATAGCCCATGCGAACCAATCCGAGCTGTCTACATCGTCAAACTCAATGTCGTCGTCCATAAGGTCGTACAAAACGACGTCTGTAATTCGCATCATCATAATCATCGCTTCGGCACGATTGATCTCATCATTGGGATAGAAGGATCCGTCATCATAACCCTCCACGTAACCCTCAGCCGTAGCATAAGTGATGTAGGGGTAGTACCAATCGGTGGGTCCCACGTCATTATAGTTCACACTGTCGTCTGCGGTGACGGTGAGCCCTGCGTTGAGCAAAGCAATTTTTAAGAATTCGGCGCGAGTAATGGATTCGCTGGGTTCAAAATGAGTGCTGCTTCGTCCCTGCACAATGCCTTCATCGTACAAAATACAAATGGCGATCTCTGCAAAGCTTCCGTCAGTATCCGTGAAAGGATCACTACAGTCCTCGTCGTAATCTTCGGCATCCGCAAGGAAATCCTCGTTGTCGAGTGGATCGGTGTAAGTAGCCACCTCGGCCCCGTCACTAATTCCATCGTTGTCGGTGTCCGTATCATGATCGTCCGTTCCAAGTTCGTCCTCTTCCATGTCGGTGAGACCGTCTCCATCACTATCCGTCCCATCATCAACCGGATCTGTAGTTACGGAGGTCCCCTCTTCCAAATTAAAGGTATCGCTCACCTGTGTAGAGGTGTTTGAGCTACGTTCACTGTCAAAGGCGCTTTCGAGGGTCACATAACCGGTTGCTGAAATTTTTATCAAAGGATCGCTATTTGAGAGGGGAATGGCGCATCCATACTGTCCGGTCCCCAAATAGTAACAAGAAATGTCCAGGTCATCACCGGCAAGCACCGTGGCGCTAGAAATAGCGTTACCATCGTGATCTTTGACCGTGGCGATGTAGCCGTATTCCATAGTAATGGTGTCCACTACTTGGCCGGAGCCGGAACTACGGTTAGTGATCGAATCATTCGCAGGAATATAACCATCCGCATACACATTGGCGCTCGTGCCGCTGCTATCGTCCCCAATATCTACAGGACAATAAGCCTTACCCGCATCAATGGTGCAGTAAACAGAGGAATACCCTGCGTCTGCGGAAGCAATGGCCACCGCGGCACCTGCCGCATTTTCAGCCTCTAAAACATGGCTATAGGCATTGTCCTCAGACTCGTAAATGGTTTCACTAAAATCCAAATCAATACCGGTTTTTGCAGGGTCTCTTGCGACAAACCCGGACGGGAAAGTAGACACGGCATATTCAGGATCAGTTGATGTCGGTGCGTCCAAAGCAAAGGCATAAACTCCATCTTCCGTTGCATCCAAAATATTTTCTCCTAAATCCTCAAAAGCGTAAATCGTGTCATCCGCTCCACCGCTTCCCACAATTTCGAAATCCGTTTCTCCCATGCCTCTAATCGGATTTCCAAACTCATCTTTCATTTGGACCTTAAAGTTATAATCAATAATCCCAACCTGAGAAGCTGTAGGAGTAGTGGTGTCGCTGTACGCTTCATCTACGCGAAGACGAACGTAGTAATTATTTTGGATGTAAACGGTGTTGGCTACCCAATCGTCCGGACGATGCCAGGTCTGGCTGAATACGCCGGTCTCACCGTCATTTTTAATGTTGTAATTCGTGATGTAATGCGTTGCATCCAACTTCGTCCAAGCCCCATTCCAATATTCAAGACTATAAGTCCCGTCTGTCCCGGAAAATAGGTCGAGAATGCTAGAGCCTTCTATGGAGGTATAAATGTTCATGGAAAACCCGTCGAACATTTCTGAAAATCCAAAATACATGGCGTCTTCGGCGTCTGTTTCGATGGTAATGTCGTTAGTGCCACTATCCTGTGCATCGGTGGTTTCGTCGGTATACTTCAACAGAGTGCTGTCATCATAAATATAAAACGCATCTGCATCAGCATTAGCCAGGTTCACGCCCGTGTAAGCAAGGGCCACTTGCGGGACAAGGACCGCCAGAAGTAGGGGCAAGCTCAATAAGGAAATAAGTTTTTTCATACTACAAGGGGTTATACAATCAGCAGAATAGCGGCTTTAAGCCAGAATGTGAGTTGTGAAACAGCGGTCCAAATGAATGAGACACCGAAGATTTTGTCAAAGAAGTAAAGGTCTACAAACATTAGGACGATAAAGTAAGGCAATCCCTTACTAAGAAATTTTTCATACAGAGGGTGAAAGCGCTTGGGGAGCAGAATTCCGATGAATTTCGATCCGTCGAGCGGCGGGATGGGCAGCATATTAAAAAGAAAGAGCACGATACTGATATCCAGAACCGCCTCACTAAAAAGGAAAACAGGTTTGTAAGTGCTTAAGTAGCTATAAGGAATAGCCGCGATAAATGCGAGCGCCAGGTTAGCCATTGGCCCGGCCAAGGCCGTTAAAGCCTGGTCCCGGATGGGTCTTTCAAAGTTATTCGGATTAATGGGAACAGGTTTCCCCCACCCTATACCTATGAAAAAAAGCATCAGGGTCCCGAGCACATCTAAATGTGCCAAGGGGTTCAAGGTGAGTCTTCCCGCCCGTTTGGCCGTGGGATCTCCCAACCTGTTAGCAGTCCAAGCATGGCTGGCTTCGTGGAAGCTAAGAACCAAAACCAACGCCACAATGTAATAAAAGGAAAGAAACATACGTTAAGTGTACCTAAAAAACTTCTACGAAGGAAATTTACTTGCCAAATGGCTCTTTGTCCCTTAAGCTACCGTAGCTATGTCTAAAGTCTGTCAATTAACAGGTGCGCGTCCAACGAGTGGACATAAGGTATCTCACTCCAATAAGAAGTCTAACCGACGTTTCTTGCCCAATTTGGTGAAGAAAACGGTTATTGATCCTAAGACGGGCGCAAAAGTTTCGCTCAAGATTACCGCTCGCGCGCTTCGCACGCTCGCCAAGAACCCAAATAAATTCGCGGATCAAATTCACGCATTTGCAAAAAAAAGCTTGAAGAAAAAATCAAAATAAAATATAGTTTCATTGCGTTCAGAATAAGCACCAAAAAAAGCTCCCAAAATTTCGGGGCTTTTTTTGGATCTCACTCGCCTACGGCGAGCTTGCACCCGTCTTATTTTTCCGCTAAAACAATTGAGCTCTGAACCGAGCAACGTGGAGAGGTCGCATAGTGGCCTAGTGCGCCGTCTTGGAAAGGCGGTAAACTCGTAAGGGTTTCGGGGGTTCGACTCCCCCCCTCTCCGCCATTCTCAGCAAAATACTAAAAAAACCCCGCTTACGCAGAGTTCTCTAGGTTTTAGGCAAAGCCTAATACGAGGGAAGATTATTCAGCATCTTCCGCAGTCTCGTCCACTGTGTCTGGCACAGCCACTTCTTCGTCTACCACTGTATCGTCTCCTTCTACTACTGCATCATCAGTAGTGCTGCATCCGGCGAGCACCAGGGATAGAACCCCGAAGCTAGCGAGAAGCATTTGCATGAAGCTTTTCATGTGCAATTTGTTAAAGAATAAATCTGCTGATCAGTTTATGCTGCGACCTTCAACCTGTAAACAGATTGGTATTGCCTAAAACTTAAAATTGACGGCTATTATACGAGTCTTCTATGCTCTATTCATGCAAAAATTACTTATAAAAAACAGGCGAGCCTTCTTCGATTATGAGGTTCTGGAGCGTTTTACCGCAGGCATCGTGCTCTTTGGCCACGAAGTAAAATCACTCAAAATGGGTGGCGGGCACTTCACGGGCTCCTACATCACCGAACGCAGCGGTGAGCTCTTTTTGGAACATTTCCATATTCCTTTATATAAAAAAACGACCCTCGAAAATTATGAGCCTGAAAGACCACGGAAACTTCTAGTCCGTAAAGCGGAAATTTTAAAAATCGCTAGTGAACTCCATACTGCGGGTGTTACTGTTGTCCCCCTGGAATGTGGGTTGGAAAACGGTAGAATTAAAATCGCTTTCGCCCTCGCGCGTGGTAAAAAACAATACGACAAACGCGAATCGCTAAAAAAGAAGGACACCACCCGCCGTATCCAAAGCGCATTAAAAGACTATTAACCCTCGGCGAATATGCACGCTATCCTCTCTACGCTTATCCAAGAATTACACAGCTTCGCTAAAGCCATCGGTGCCACCCGCGCTGTGGTGGGGCTTTCCGGCGGTCTCGACAGCACCGTGGCACTTTGCATTGCCGTTCGTGCTTTTGGTGCAAAAAATGTGACGGCCCTGATTTTACCCGAGATGGGAGTCTCCCCTTACGAAGAAATCGACCATGCCAAACGCATTGCCGAACATTTTGAATGTACTGCGGTTTATGAACCCATCAATAATTTCTTGGTGGATTATCAATTTGTAAGTTGGCATCGGGAGCCAAGTGCTTTTGAGCACCTAAAATCCCGTACTCGTGCCATGCTCCTGCAAGATTATGCGGAATGTAGCGGCAGCCTCATTGTGGGCACGGCCAACAAGAGTGATCTCAGCCTTGGTCTGGGGATTAAAGACGGCGAATTCATCGGCGCTTTGCAAATTTTGGGCGACCTTTATAAAACCGATGTGATCAATCTTGCTCAAAGCATCGGTCTTCCCGGTGAACTTATAGATGCGCCCTTCACCCGCGGTCTTTGGCCCAAACAAACAGATGAAGACGAACTCAGCGGAACATGGAATCAAATAGACGACATCCTCCGCCAGCTTGAAGACAAAGTGGACCCGGACATTATGATTGAAAAAGGCATGGATGCCCTGCTTGTCCACAGAATCATGCGCCTCGTCCAACAAAACGAAGCTTTGATTAAAAGTATTCCTGTCATCCGAGTGGGCCGCATCACTGAGTCGATTAAAAAAGCTCAGAAAGCGGAGGCGGAAAGTATGAGTTAGGCCAGACCATGCGGATATGCGTCACTTTCCAGCGGGATCCATAGTTTGTCGGTCTTTTTTTCCTGAATTTTTTTCTCCGCGGAAGCCATCAAACCGGCATCCAGATAAGGAACCGCGTCTATCGTCTTTCCGTCGTTGACTCCAAAATGGAGGTGGGGGCCGGTGCTTCCGCCCACATTTCCTGTGTTTGCAAGCCAAGTCCCTCGAGGCACTTTCTCTCCCGCTTTGAATGAGGCGATTTTAGATACATGCAAGAAACTAACTGTTTTCCCATCCTCTAAACGGCATTTGAGATTCCCAGGCCCGGCACTAACAATGGTCATTGGTTGAGTTGCATAGAAAGGTGTGCCATCCGGAGCCGGAATATCCACTCCTCTGTGGGGCACATTGTGCTTGAAGGTCACAGGATGTATGGGTCGAATACATGGAACGTCTGAAACGTGCGGATCTCCGCTGAATCCTTTGTTGAACGTGAAAACCGGCGCATTGGACGTGAGCATTTCACTGTCCTCAATCGCACGCTCCGGCAGGGCCAAGTCCGTACCCGTTTCTTTGTCTTTATTGTCTTTATCTTTATCGGGATCGACCCCTTCTCCTCCTTTTTTGATACCCAAAAGATTACCAATCCACTCTCCAATTTTTCCACCTGCATCGTCAAACCATTTAGAAAAATTAGACCAACCGGAGGAGAGGCTACTCATAAAAGCGGCCCAACCGGAAGTACCTTTTTTGAGATCCTCTGCGATTGACGGCGTCACAGCTGGAGCAGCGGTTGGCGTATTTGTGGAAGACGGCTTCTCCACAGGCGGTGCCGATATTTCAGCGGATTTTGGTACCGCTGGTGCCGCTGCTTCCGCTAAGTCCACGCGTGCACCGTGCGCTTCTCCAACTTTTTTCAAAGCTTCTTGTTTTGCTGCGTCTGTACCTGCCCCCTCTGTTGGAGCAGCGGGCACGGCGGGTAGTGTTTCAGTGGTACTTGGCAATTTATCGGTAAGGCTCATTATGCTAGGTTTAAACCATAAGTAGCTATCGTTCGTTCAGCTTTGGCTACGTAATTTTTGTCGGGGTCGGTCGCATAACCGGCTTTAATTACTTCTTCCAAAAAACGTTTGGGGTCATCTTTGTAATCAAAAGCTTTTCGATATTGCGTGGAAATTAATTTGCCATAGTCCATAAAAGAATCGCGTAAGCTGGCATACGAACGGAAATTGGCATTTTCTTTCCCCTCTACGCCATTTCTAAATTCAGTAGTTTCCATGGTGATATAAGGCACTTTGCTCGAACCCGTCTTGTAGCCGAAACAGTTCAATGCCCTTTGAGTAAGTCCACTTTGACCAAAACCGGATTCCAAGCATGCTTGAGCAACCACCACCTTATAAGGAATTCCAAATTTCGCTTGGACTTCTTTTCCAAGTTCAACCGCGACCATGAAGAAATTCTTTTTTTTATCCGTTGTTTCCGTGAGGTTAAATTCAGACAGAAGTGATTTAATATTTTCTGAAAAATTTTGCATCTTGGTAGAAGCAGCCTCAACGGTAGTCTTGACGGTAGCTTCGACGGATTCCTTCTTTTTATTAAAAATGTTTTTTATCCAATCCCAAAATTTGCCGCCTCCCGAAGTGATGGCATAAACCAAAGTTGAAAAACCGGCCGAAATCCAATTGCTTCCGCTAGCCGTAGCAGCTGCATAATAATTTGCTATAGTCTCCGCAAATTTAGGCTCTTCAACAGGAGCAGCGGGAGTCGGTGGCGCGCTTGAAGGTACTGCGACAGGCGCAGCAGGAGGAGGAACAACTTCGGACTGTGCTACGGGTGTTTTTGGTGCAGCTTCTTGACGAAGACTCACCAGAGCCTCCTCCGCTTTTTGGGTTTTTTCTAAAGCCTCTTGAGCTGCCGCATCTACGCTCACTCCACCTTCTGTTGGAGCAACGGGCACGGCGGCCTTGGAGGGAGCTTCTGATGGAGCCGACGAGGGCGTGGTGGTCATAAACCTGAATTTAATCTTATGATTATACCATTTTTATGGTCTTTTTTCCAGGTCTTCATGTAAGATAGGGGCGCCTATGGTAAATCCTCTTATTTTTCGAGCTTATGACATCCGTGGAATCGCCCATATCCCTGCCGGCGAAACCACCCCGGATTTAACGCCGGAAACGATTAATCTGATTGGAAAGGCGTCCGGGACTTACCTTAAACGCCACTTTGGGAATAATTTGGTTTTATCTTATGATTGCCGTCTCAGTAATCCTGAACTGGCAAATGCTTTTATCGATGGCCTGCTCAGTACCGGCTGCGATGTGACCGTGCTGGGAATGGTTTTCACTCCCCTGCTTTATTTCGCCGTCTGCCGTTTTGGTTTTGATGGCGGCGTCAGCATTACCGCGAGTCACAATCCCAAACAGTACAACGGCGTGAAATTGGTGTCCAAAGGCGCGCATTCTATTTGTGGCGATGAGCTGCAAGACGTTTTGAAGCTCATTCAGGCGGGTGATTTTGAGGCTGGGCAAGGAAAACGGAAAGAGTTGGATGCTTTTCCGACGTATTTGGAAAAATTGCTTTCTATTGTGCATTTGCAACGACCTCTCAAAATAGTGGTGGATAGCGGAAACGGAGCCACCGGGCCTTATGTAAAGCCATTTTTTGAAGCACTGGGCTGTGAAGTCTTTCCACTTTTTACCGAGCCGGATGGAAATTTTCCAAATCACGAGGCGAACCCGGAGGAACTTGAAAATATGCAGGACCTCATTGCCACGGTTAAAAGTAGTGGCGCGGATCTTGGTCTTGGTTTTGACGGTGATGGGGACCGCGTGGGGGTGGTGGATGAAACGGGCAAGCACTATCAAGCGGACCTTCTGCTACTGCAAGTGGCACGAGATCTTTTGACCCGCCGGCCCGGCGCTAAAGTAGTTTTTGATGTGAAGGTTTCACAGGTGCTCATTGATGACATTAAAAAACACGGGGGCCGGCCTATTATGGCTAAAACCGGACATTCGTTCATTGAAAAAACTATGCAGGAAGAGGGCGCGCCGCTAGGTGGCGAAATAAGCGGACACCTCTTTTTTGGCGAAAATTATTATGGCTTCGACGATGCTTTTCTGGGCGCGGCGCGCCTCCTCGAAATCCTGTCTCGCGGTTCGCAACCTTTTTCCGCACTTTTCAAAGACGTGGCTCAAACTGCTTCTACACCAGAGCTCAAATCTCATTGCCCCGATGAGAAAAAATTTACCATCGTGGAGCAAATCACCAAGAACCTCAGCGCAAAATATCCCTCCATCACTATCGACGGGATTCGCGTGAATTTTGACTCCGAATCATGGGGCGCCGTGCGTTGCAGTAATACCTCTCCCAACCTCACCCTGCGCTTTGAGGCCCCCACCCCCGAGCGTCTAAAAGTCGTCGTGGGCCTCATGCTTGAGGAACTGGAAAAGTATCCGGAAATTGACCTTTGGTGGGCAAATCGGTTTAAATAAAGTCGCACCCATTTTATGCTTCCTCTCATCACCGGCATCGTCCTCGTCATTTTCCTCCTGATCTTTTTTGTCTATGCCAGTCTCACTGTTAAACATGCCACGCGTTTTCGTTACCTCAGCAAACGCACCGTCTATTTAACGATTATTTTCGTCAGTCTCAGCGCAGCACTCATCACCCTCGCGCTTATCCTGTATGGAATAATTCTTTTCTACTAGTTGAAAAATCCTGATCCCACCGTAAAGATGGGAAGCCCGTCAGCGGGGTTGTATTCCAGAATGAAGGGATTGGAGTATCCATTTTCCGTTCCATAATCGGAGAGCAATTCGCCTTCGTCACACGCCTCAGTGGTGCCATAGTCCAAACTACCGTCGGCATTCAAGCCATAACAAAGCCGGAATTGGCGAAGCATATTGAGGTCGTATTCGCGTGCCACTCCGTAAACATCCGTGGTGGTCCCATCGCCCAAATCATAAGGGGCAGAGCCTGCGGAGCCATTCACCGTATTGCGTGAAACGAGAGAGCCCTTGAAGTGGAGCTGATTGAGCAGAGCCTCTACGCGCTCTTCCTCCGATGGCCAAGTGGGGCACACTTCACCGGGCGTTATTCCGTTGTAGCTAAACAAACTTCCATCTAAAAATAAATTCATCCATGTTTCTGTGACTCCACTATCTATGTACACATTCCCCCCGACTCCATCACGTTTAAAAGCAATAATTCCTAGTCGTCCATCCGTAATATCCGCGTTGAGGAAAATATCACCGCCAAGCACTACCAAGGTCTTATCGTTGCCATCAAAGCCATTAATAGTTACATCTCCCTCGGCGAAAATCAGTCTTCCATTCATAAGTTCCACAAGTCCCGAGGAAGGGTTTCCGTCGGTGTCAAAACTTCCGGAACTTGCATTTTGACCCAAGGTATAACGTAGCACTTGCGCATACATTTTATTGCGAAGGTTGATGGTTTCCGTGGTTCCAAGAACGGAAAGAACGGTCCCTTCTGTATTCGAAACTTCTTCCAAAACTTCATCCGCATCAATAGTGGAATTAATAGCCCCGATCACAAACATGCTCTCAGGCTCTTGATGACGATCGATGTGGGACAAATATTCCGTGTAATAACACGACTCTGCATTCTTAGTTAGTAGAGTGGCGCTATCACAAACCCACTGTTCGGCCGTGGGAAGGGTCAGAGTATTTGCGGCGACAGGACATGAGCTCGGCGTGGGACATTCGGAAGTTTTTTGCCCGTAGCCCATGGCATAAGCTCGATTATAGGTCGCATAGGATGGAGATGGCCCAAACGAAGTAGAAGTAATACTGTCTGTACGATAGGTTTCCTCTACATCCCCCGACGCGGGTGTACTTGGAGGGATGTCGGTATCGATCAAAAGATAGTTGTCACCTTTTGTTGGACTGCTGGGGTCGGAATCGGCATCCAATTGGTAATAAACTTCGTAGCTCGGCTTGGCTATGGCGCTCAGAATGGATTGATAGGCCGGAGAAGTGTCGGCCATAAACGCTTGCGCCTTGAGATTCATACTTTCATCAATATCCATCGAAATAGTTGAATACTCGGCCCCATCATAAACAGCCGCGAATTTAGTGATTTGGTATCGCGGTCGATAACTCAGATCCGACGTACCGTCTTCAAAATAATATTCCCATCCTCCATCCGAAACCGAAGCGGATTCCACAAAAGCATTACTGCCGTCGTCTTCGGTCCAGCCATCCGGATAAGTGTACATATCCAGCTCGCTACCGCTCGCCCCTTCCCAGGCAAAAGTCGCATTAATTTTTACATAATCAATTTCATAGCTATTACGATCTGTTTGACGTTCATAGTAAACGTCCTCTTTGTAGTATGTGCTACCATCCGGATAAGGGCACCTCTTTTGTACAGGAAACCCGTCCACCTCAGCCCACTGGCTACGATAAATCCAGCGACATCCCGCTCGGTCTGAATAATATTCAATAGCAGCGTCCGCATCATTATTGAAGCCAAGCATGTTGGAAGTGGGCGCACCGGAAAAAATGAACGTGTTGAAACTTTCAGATCCATCGCTCTCTTCTGTTAGGGTACACGGGGTCGCGGAACTGGCACAGCCCACATAAGGATTGGCATAAGAGACTTCAATAGCGTCTCCGTTGTCTTCCACCTGATTCATAAAAATATAGGAATCACCGGTAGCGTAAGGCGTAATAGAAAGCGAAAGGACATCTTCGGGATCTAAAAATGCCATCCGCGCGGAATCCCAAAATTGAACTCGCACCCGCCAGTACTCTGCCCCATCGGCTAACGGTGCGGTCAGAGAATCCACAGAACCGGGACCATTCGTCGAGTTATTCGCTAAAATGTCGACATAGGTCTCAATGTGTCTGGGGGGCAGCTCTTGCATAAGACCATTGAAAGAAATAAAGGTGTCAAAATAGTCGCTCCAAGCATAACCGGCCACTTCACCCGTAGTTGTATTTGTGCGAACGTAATAATCCGCAGGATCAATCACCTCACCTGTTTCGGGGTTTATGCAGCTGGTATCGGCGCAGGTCCATTCAAAATCCACCCAACGCTGCGCGGCGGGAATCGTGCCACCCAAAATTCTTGCCATTCCGGTCCATGTCCAGTAATCGCCGCTTGGGTCCAGTTCCTGAAAAACATTGCTTGCCGTATTGTAGTCAAAATCCAGAATGTAATTGGTGCCGCTGGGCCCTCCGGAATAATCTGTATAACGGGCAAAAGATTCGCGGCTGGAAGAAGAATAAAAGTATCCATTTTCATCCACGCAACCCTGATCTGCATTTGTGATTACATCAAAATCCAGTGTCACGGAAGTCGCGAGACCGGTGGACCCCATCACAAATCCGCATTCATCCCCTGAGTTAAAGCCACCACCCGGCGCATCGATAGAACCGAGGCCTCGAGCTTCCTGTATTTTCTGTGCACTATGCACGAAAACAGGCACAAAAATCATGGCTAACATAAGAGCGTAGAACAATTTTTTCATAGACGTGGAATAGAGTGGCTCCAGTTTAGCACCGAAGGTCGATAGTGCAAACTACTCTTCTCCATCCTCTTTTTTCTTTTTCTTCTCCCCTTGCTCCGCTTTTAGCTGAGCTGCGTGCTCGCTGGATGTGGGTCTTTCCCAAACCGCAAACTGACATTTAGGATATTTGTTGCATCCATAAAATGGCTTACCTCCCCTGCGTGTGTGGCGTTCCACCAAATCGCCCTTCCCGCATTCGGGGCACTTTATTCCAATGGTTTTTAAAATAGTTTCGCTGGTTTTGCATTTAGGATAGTCTGTACAGGCCAAATACTCTCCAAAACGTCCGGTCTTCACTTCCATGGACTTGCCACACTTGGGGCATTTTTTGCCACCGAGTTTTTTTTGTAAATCCTCAATCTCTTTTTCTTTTACTTCATCCACTTCCCCTGTTTCTTCATCCAACGGCTTGGCATTTTTACATTCAGGGAAATTAGTGCAAGACAAAAACTTTCCATAACGACCAAATTTGATCATCATCGGCTTACCGCAAAGATCGCATATTTCATCTGTTTTTTCCGTAATCACGTCTTCTTTTTTGATGTTCTTGGTTTTGTCTTCCACTAATTTGTGAAAAGGCTCATAAAAGTCTCGGATTTCTTCCTGCCATTTCTCTTTCCCCTCCTCTATTTCATCGAGCATTTCTTCCATGCGCGCCGTGAATTGATAGTCGAGCACTTTTGGAAAGTGTTCTACTAAAAAGTCGTTCACCAACATACCGATTTCCGTGGGTTTCAATTGTTTGACCTCTTTTTCAATGTAACCGCGCGTAAGCACGGTCGAAATAGTTG
Organism: Candidatus Altimarinota bacterium; assembly: GCA_041645035.1. Taxonomy (GTDB): domain Bacteria; phylum Patescibacteriota; class Gracilibacteria; order UBA1369; family 2-02-FULL-48-14; genus 2-02-FULL-48-14. Next base: position 12,556 of record JBAZQU010000023.1, read on the forward strand.
GCGCATAAGTGGACGGACGCCCAATCCCCTCCGCCTCGAGTTTTTTTACAAGACTCGCTTCGGTGTAACGAGCAGGCGGTTTAGTGAAATGTTGCTCGGGTACTAATTTTTTAAGTTTAGGATGTTCGCCTTCGGCGAGTACGGGCAAAATTCCCTCCTCTTCTTCCTCTTCCATTTCATCGTGCCCCTCCATATACACTTGCATAAATCCGGCAAACCGAATGGTTTGCCCCGTGGCACGGAAAGTATAATCCTTAGCCTGAATATCCACGCCCACTTGATCCAGAATTGCCGGCGCCATTTGGCAGGCCAACATGCGTTTCCAAATGAGTTCGTAAAGATGGTATTCGTCCTTTGATAAAAACTTTTTGATGGAATCCGGCATGCGAGAAAGGTCGGATGGACGAATTGCCTCGTGCGCCTCCTGCGCGCCCTTCTTCCCTTTGTAAAGACGCGGTTCGCTGAGCCCGTATTCCTTTCCAAATTCCTTCTTGATCACTTCCTGTGCTTGTTTGAGCGCAATGGTCGAAACGTTCACGGAATCCGTACGCATGTAAGTAATAAGACCTTCGTGCCCGGTATCCAGTTCCACACCTTCGTACAAATGCTGCGCCACCATCATGGTTTTTTTCACGGAGAAACCGAGTTTGCGCGCCGCTTCTTGTTGCAAAGTAGACGTTGTGAATGGTGGCGCCGGATGACGGTTACTTTCCTTTTTTTCTACACTGGTGACTTCGTATTTTGCATCGTCCAAATGCGCAAGTACGGTTTTTGCCGTTTTTTCATTTTCGATTTTAAACGCTTCGCCTTTGAATTTTGCCAACTTGGCCACAAAAAGTTCCTTTCCTTTTTCAGGGGTCATGTGCGCTTCCACGCTCCAGTATTCCTCCGGCTTAAAAGCCAGAATGGCTCGTTCACGTTCCACCACAAGTCGCACCGCCACGCTTTGTACGCGTCCGGCGCTAAGTCCGTATTTAATTTTTTTCCACAGCAGCGGAGACAGTTCATAACCCACCAAACGATCCAAAATACGTCGGGCTTGCTGCGCGTCCACTAAATGTTTATCAATGCTGCGCGGATTTTCAATGGCCTCCATAATCGCGGGCTTTGTGATTTCGTGAAAAACAATTCGCTTCAAATCTTTATGCTTCGTGAGGTCCAGCGCCTCCACCAAATGCCAACCAATCGCCTCTCCTTCACGGTCCTCATCAGTCGCGATGTACACGACGGTACCTTTCTTTATTTTAGCTTTCAGTCCGCTGATCACTTTCTGCTTTTCTTTGGGAATGATGTATTGGGGCTCAAAATTGTGCTTGGTGTCAATCCCCATTTTATTTTTCGGAAGATCACGAACATGCCCCATGGAAGCCATAACTGTGTAGTCAGACCCCAAATATTTGGAGATGGTTTTGATCTTCCCCGGTGACTCTACGATAACAAGATTTTTTGCTGGCATGCGGGCATACCATAGGGATCTTGCCCTTGCTTTGTCAAATTAAGAAATATCTTTTTTGCTTGTCTTCATGCGTTTGGGCCTTATAATAAGCCGTGATTTATCTCTAACTCCACCGCCATGACAAAAGGTGACCTTATCAACATTGCTGCACAGAGTGCAGGAATTACCAAGAAAGCAGCTACTCAAGCTCTTGAGGCTGTTCTCGAAGCTGTAACCAAGAGCCTTTCAAAAGGACAAAGTGTTACGCTGACCGGATTCGGAACTTTCCGCGTTTCAAAACGCGCTTCTCGCACGGGTGTGAATCCTCGCAACCCAAGCCAGAAGATCAAAATCCCTGCGATGACGCTTCCCGCTTTCAAAGCCGGAAAATCTCTCAAGGACGCAGTTCGTTAGCCCTCGGCGAAGCCGAGTGTCCCTGTCTTGCTTCTATTTGAATTTCAAAGAGCCCTGCAGTAATGTAGGGCTTTTTAACTACCTGAAATCTTCCCAAGCCCCATTTGCTCAGCTAAACTGCGTTCGCTTTATCTGAACTTTCTTACGTCTTATGCAAAAACACTTCACATACTCTCCCACGTTATATGCCATTGTCACAAATCAATCATGACCAACGTAGAAGATTTTCTAAGATCCAAAGGTATCGAATATATCCTCCACGAGCATCCGGCAGTTTATACCTGCGAGGAAGCTGAAAAGTATTGCGGTGATATTCCGGGACTTGCCTGCAAAAATTTGTTACTAAAAGGTAAGAAAAGTGGGCGGCATTTCTTGATAATACTTCCTGCTGAAAAACGAGCTGATTTGAAAAAAATCGGCGAAACAGTCGGCGATAAACAAATAACCTTTGCCAGCCCGGAAGCTCTTTTTGAAAAACTAGGTCTTGAACCCGGAGCCGTTTCGCCTTTTGGTTTGCTGAATGACAAAAATCATGAGGTAGAAGTTTATATTGATCAAAAGGTTTATTACGCTAAGATCGTAAGTTTCCACCCAAACAGAAATACCGCCTCATTGGAATTATCAGGAGATATGTTCCGCAAGTTTTTACAGACTATCGAAAATAAAACCAAAGTCATTGATTTGTAACAACAGCAAATTAACATCATGAATATGAAGAAACTCCAACTCGGAATCATACTTGGGATTATGGCTGGAATAATTGATGTTGTTCCTATGATTATCCAAAAATTAACATGGGATGCAAATCTTTCAGCGTTTACATTCTGGATTATTGCAGGATTTATCATTGCAACAACAAATATTAGCCTGAAGGGAGTATTAAAAGGTATAATAATTTCTTTAATACTCTTGATTCCTTTAGTTTTTGTAATTGCTTGGGATAATCCAACAGTTTTGATTCCAATTATTCCAATGAATTTAATACTCGGTTCGGCGTTGGGTTTTCTTATTGATAAATATGGAAAGTAAAATAAATTATGGAAAAAGATTTGAAAAAACTGGTGATTGAAGAATTTTCTGGAGAAAACGCTCAACTTCAATATGTAAAAAAAGCGGAAGAAGGGGTGTGGATTTCAGAATTGCACTTCATAAAGAAATATTTCATCAAAAAAGGCGCCAGTATTTTAGATATTGGCTGTGGAACCGGAAGAACAACAATTTCTCTTTCAAAAATGGGCTTCAAGATAATAGGAATAGATCTTGTCCCAGCGATGATTGAGAACGCAAAGAAAATTGCCAAAAAGAAAAGCATCAAAATTGATTACAGAATAGATGATGCCACTAACTTTCATTTTCAAAAAAATACTTTTGATTATGCTCTTTTTTCAAATCAGGGATGGACTCAAATTCCGGGGAGCAAAAATCGATTAAAGGCCCTCAAAGAAGTACATAGAATCTTAAAAAAGGGCGGAATTTTTATATTTACAACACATCCCAGGGTTTGGAATTGGCAATTTTCTCTTTTCTTGACCATGAAATGGCTACGATTTTATATCTTGAAACCCATAGGATTCAACATTTGGGAACAGGATTTCGGGGATAGATTTTTTGAAAGAGAAACAAGTGATATGCAAAAAACTTATAAAACCAGTCAATACATCCACATCCCTTCCATAAGAGAAGTTGAACGAGAAATAAAAGAAACTGGCTTCAAAATACTTGAGGTTAATGGGAAATTACAAATCTCCAAGGAAGACCAAAGAAGTCACCCGCCAGTTTTTTATATATGTCAGAAATAATTCGCACCAAAATTTATATTACCTAACGGCACTGTTGTGTGAAAGGGTAGAAAAGTTATACTATCCCCGGACATTATCTAATTTTCAATTATAATTATGAAAATACTGAATACAATTGCTCTTATCGGTCAGTATGTTTTAATTTTAATATATGCCGGAGTAATTCTTAATCAGGAACTCAATGGAATAACTTTTGGGTATCTGTTAGGGGAACTATTGCCAATTTCCTTGACTGTTATAACAATCGTATATCTACACAAAACAAGAAAATTGGTTAAATAAACGCGATTAATCTAACCAAGAATGTTGTAATAAATAATAAAATTTTATGACCATGCGCATTGAACTCGAACCGGATACCCCAGAAGCTCGCGAAGAAGTTTTTGATGCTGTCGTGGCTGAACTTGAGGACCGGACGCCTGAAGAGGGCCCTTTGCGTGGAAATATAACATTTGAATTCCACCCGGATCCTGAAGCTCCCAGCGTATCGGTCTCCCTTAATGGAAGTGTGCTATACATCCCTTTTATGGAAGCATTCGAGGCAGCAATGGCCCGAACGCGTTCCGGCATCAAGTTCGCTCTGGTTGAGGAATAACCCTAAGTTTTAACATCCCACGGCTGAACAGAGAAACGCTTGATTTGAATTAAAAAGGTGTGTACAATAAATGTGTAATAAGTTTACTTACTTTTATGAACACAGCTGTAGCGCAAAGGAAACGTATCAATTTCATGGCAGAACCTTCCCTCCTGAGTGAAATGGAGGAATTAATACCCAGTGGCCTCCGAAGCGATTTTATTAATGAGGCGATCGAGCGGGCTCTGATTCATTTTTCGAAAAAAACAGCACGCCAAGAGGCTGAAAATTTAAGAAAAAAAATAAACTTGAAGATAGGTAGTAATGAAAAACTTTACAAAATAATTCGTGCCGGAAGACTCTAATATTTACGTTATTGACTCGTCTGTCGCCATAAAATGGCTGACTAACGAAGAACCCTTCAAGGAAGAAGCTGTAAAAGTTTTTGACGACTACTTTAACGAAAAAATCGAGCTGGTTGTCCCCGATATATTCTGGTGGGAGTTGGGAAATTACTTTGGACGAAAACTTGATTCTAAAACTGCTTATATTTCCATACAGACGATTAAAAAAAATCGAATGCGTACCTATATGCTCAGCAACGATATGTTTATGAAGAGTCTAAGAATTATGACAAAAGACGCGGGGATAAGTTTTTATGACGCCTCTTACCACGCCCTCGCCATTCAAATCGGCGGCACTTTTTTAACCTCCGATAAAAAATACTATCAGAAAAAACGTCGCCTCGGTTCCATCCAACTGCTCGAAGACTATAGGTAAAGTTGCACTTACCGTCGTGAATATGGTAAATTGCATCCTATTTATTAATATTAAAAAGTATGAAAATAGATGTACCTGGACTCAACTCAAGCTATAGGCCTGGCGAAAATCCTGCTGTCGACGAGATAATCCAGACTATTAACAAGGAACTGGGGCCATGCGCTGGCGGGTTTATTTATTTAGATGAACATGGCAATCCGACTGATCATCCTACCGAGAAAATGGTGATAAATATCCCAGGAGGGACCCCCTATGAAACTATGAATAAAATACGAAGAGCGATTGCCGTACTTATAGTTAAGCTTATGGCCCCGGCTGAGAATCAAGAATCCCAAGATCCGGTTTCCTCGACCTGAGCTATACACTACAAGATTGCTCTGCTAAAATGCGTGCACTGCTAACCGAGATTTTAGTCATGCATGCTCAATTGGATCAAATCTACAAAAATGCAAAACATGAAATGGGTGCTGCGGTTTCTTTGGAGCAACTCAAAGAAGTGGAGCGAAAATATTTGGGGAAAAATAGTCAGCTCACCGAGTTGCTGAAGGGGGTGAAGGACCTCTCTATTGAAGAAAAACAAAAAACCGGGAAAGCCATTAATGAACTCAAGGTAGTTTTGGAGGCCGCATTCAAAGAAGCTGCACGAAATATTGATTGCAAAGAAGTGGATCGCACCCTGCAAGAGGAATGGTTGGACCTCACGGCTCCCGGCACCGCCTACCCCATTGGTCACATACATCCCGCCTCGCAAACACAAGAAGAAGTGGAACGGATTTTTCAACAAATGGGCTTCACTGTGGTGGATGGACCTGAAATCGAAAGCGAATTTTACAATTTTGAGGGGCTCAATATTCCCGCGTATCACCCTGCTCGTGACATGCAAGATACCTTTTTTATAGATAAGCCGGGGGATGAAGTGGAGGGTAAATTGGTTTTGCGAACGCAAACTTCTCCAAACCAATTGCGTGCTATGCGTAAATATGGAGCGCCGCTGCGAATTATCGTGCCGGGGCGTGTGTTCCGCAATGAAGCCACGGATGCTTCCCACGAACACACTTTTGATCAAGTGGAAGGACTGCTTGTTGACACCGATACTTCCATCGCAAACCTAAAGGCGGTGATGCGGGATTTCTTGAGTCGTCTTTTCAAGCGTGAAATGAAAGTACGTTTCCGCCCGGGCTATTTTCCTTTTGTGGAACCCGGAATGGAATTGGACATGTCCTGCGTGTTTTGTGACGAAAAAGGCTGCCGTGTTTGCAAAAAAACAGGTTGGATAGAATTCATGGGCTGTGGCATGGTCCATCCTAATGTATTGAAAGCAGGTGGTATCGATAGCAAAAAATATCAGGGTTGGGCTTTTGGTTTCGGCCTCACCCGCCTTGTGATGATGCGCTACGGC
>JBAZQU010000059.1:0-3117 GCA_041645035.1 Candidatus Altimarinota bacterium
GAAAGCCGCCATCGCCCTGGGGGCTTTAGCGGTGCTTGCCGGCGGCGCGTATTTTGGCTGGCAGTACTTCAAGCCAAAAGAATACAAGGTCTATGAAGCATTGATTGCCGTTCGCAGCCAAGCCAACGCCGACCCGGTTGAGGACGCTAAAAACTCGCTCAAGGCTGGCGATGTCATCCTGGCCCTGCCAGAGGGGCACCGCTGGTCAGACACGGAAAAAGTCAGTTACCTTATTCTGAGAATGAACCTGACCGAAGAACAGACACGAACGCTGGTCTCGCCAGAAGAGAAGAAAGCGGTAGCGCCAAAACCGAAAACCGAGGAAGAAAAAAAGCAAGCGGCGGAAAGGAAAAAAGCCGAGGGCGACCGCGACCGGATGGAAACGGTCCGCGCCCGCCGCTACCGCATCAAACTGGAAGAACTGGACAAGAATTTTGACCCAAATATCTTGTTGGAAAAACAACCCTATTTGGACAAGATTTACGACTGGAAGATCGTGGAGAAAAAACCAAAAATTTAACTTATTCTGGAGGGGTTTAGCCCCTCCAGCCAGAAATGCGAAAAGTTCAATTTCAAACCGGTCAGTTTTATCACTGTTTTAATCGCGGCGTGGATAAGCGCGAGGTGTTTTTAAATGATCATTATTTCTTGCGTTTTTTAGTAAGTATAAAAGAATTTAATAGTATACAGCCAATTGCAAGCCTAGAGCATGTTAAGCGGAGGGGTTTAGCCCCTCCAGCCGGAGGGGCTAAACCCCTCCAAAAATTGGTTGAGATTATTTGTTACACATTACTGCCGAATCATTTTCATTTTTGCCTGAAGCAATTAGTTGACGGCGGCGTTTCCGAGTTTATGAAAAGGCTTTCCGGCGGCTACACTACATATTTTAATCAAAAAAATAACCGTACCGGCTCACTTTTTCAGGGAACTTTCAAGGCGGTTCACCTTGCTACCGACGAACAACTCTTATACCTTTCCGCTTATGTCCATGGAAACTCGGAAATTCATAAAATTGCCAAAGCTGAAGATTATCGCTGGTCAAGTTATCCTAATTATTTTGCAAATCAAATCGGCTTATCCTGCAACAAAGAGGTGGTTATGAGTCAATTTAAAAATACAAAAGAATATCAAGAATATGTTCAAATTGTAATTAAAGAGGCGTCCGCGAGAAAAGATGAAGTCAAAAAATATTTATTAGATTAGCTGGAGGGGCTAAACCCCTCCAGAAATTCCCCCATGCGAAAGTCCCTCAAAATCCTAATATTCAGTTGCCTTTTGGTCGGTGGTTTTTTTGTTGTCCGGCCTGTCTTTGCCGCGACCGAGTTTGTTTCCATTGTTGACCCGGACAACGGGGCGGGGACGTATCATATTTCTTTGTCGGGACCGTTTGGCAAGAATTCTATCAAAGTATAAAAATATTGCATTAATTTTCTACTTTGGTATAATATATAGGAGATTTATTAAGAAAATCAACGAAATATATGATTAAAGACAGATATTTGGAAAAGGCGATTATCGCCGACTTGAAAGATAAAATGGTGTTTATCGGCGGGCCGCGGCAGGTCGGCAAAACCACTTTGGCTAAACAAATCGGCAAAGAAAATTATTCCGACTTCGCTTATTATAATTGGGATAACCGTGATGATCGTCGCGACTTGCTTTCAGGCAAGCGGCCAAGCGAGGCCCGCCTAGCAATCTATGACGAACTCCACAAATACAAACAATGGAAAAATTACATCAAAGGCGAATTTGATAAACATCAAGACGACTTTGACATTATGGTAACCGGCAGCGCGCGGCTTGATTTGTATCGCAGGGGCGGTGATTCGTTAATGGGTCGTTATCACTATTACCGCTTACATCCTTTTTCCGTACGAGAACTGCTGGCCGTCAAGCCGGCAATCAAGGCGGGTCGTGAGCCTGTTTTTCCGCCGACGGATAATACAACCAGCCGCGCTTTCGCTGATTTGTTCGCCTTCGGCGGTTTTCCTGAGCCGCTGTTCGCGAAAAAAACGGCAACTTTACGGCGGTTTCATAATGAACGGCTGGAACGGCTGGTCAAGGAAGATATTCGCGATCTTGAATCTTTGCGCGATTTGTCGGCCATTCAGGTTTTGGTCGAGCTTTTGCCTGGCCGCGTCGGTTCTTTGCTTTCGCTTAACTCACTGCGTGAAGATTTGCAGGTAACGCACAAAACAATTTCATTGTGGATGGAGGTGTTGGAAAAATTTTATTATCACTTCAGAATTTATCCCTTCGCGTCAAATTCAATCAAGTCTTTGCGGAAAGAGCCCAAGCTGTATCTTTGGGACTGGTCGCAAGTGGCGGATGAGGCGGCGCGTCTGGAAAATATGGCCGCCTCACATCTATTGAAATTGGTCCATTATCTGTATGACACACAAGGCTATAAAGCGGAACTGCATTATTTGCGCGACCAAGAGGGTCGGGAAGTTGATTTTTTAGTTACGATAGACAAGAAGCCCTGGCTGGCGATTGAGGTCAAGCTAAGCAGCCAAGCAGTAGAAAATTCGGTCGGATATTTTGCCAAGCGGTTGGCTATTCCTTATGTCTATCAGATCGTGAAAGAGAGCGGAATAGATTTTAAAAAAAATGGAACAAGAGTAATGAGCGCTGATAAGTTTTTCGGCGGGCTGGTTTAACCCTGCCGACTGCTCCTGTCATTGCGACCCCGCATTTGCGGGGGAAGCAATCTCTGGTCAAATAGACAACCGAGAAATAAGGCAATTCCCATGTTAAAATATTTAAAAATCCTAACCTTCTCCCTCGCCTCAAATTCCCCCTCTCCTTACCAAGGAGAGGGCAGGACGAGGTTGGAGTCTCTCCCTCTCCTTACCAAGGAGAGGGTTGGGGTGAGGTTAATCCCAAAACGATTGTTCTCCGCAATATTTATTTTAAGCGCATTCACTTTCGCTACCCCGGCATACGCCGTTTACCCCGTAGCCGTCAGACGCAAGCTATGGTTAGCGGGCCTGTTATTACCACTTTTTATTTTATTAGGAGGATTTATGTTTGCTGCCCCGGCGTACGGGGCGACCGAATTCGTCTCCATCGTTGACCCGGACAACGGGGCGGGGACGAGCTGGACATCGCTTTCGG
>JBAZQU010000060.1:0-2999 GCA_041645035.1 Candidatus Altimarinota bacterium
CTCCGCCAATTTTCACTTTTTGTGAAATCGTAAGAAGTTGCTAAAAAGTTGAAGCGAACGCAATCGTATGTGTCTCGCGTTGAGGTTGGCGAACAAAGGTTAGATATACTAGAATTAAAGAAGTTTGCGGAGTTGTATAAAAAGTCGTTAAATTACTTTATTAATTAATGTTATAATTAAAACTATGGAATTTATAAAGAAAAACTTCGCCATACTCCTTGCTTTCATATTGCCAATTGTGCTAATAGCGGTTGTCGCTTTGAGCACTTATCTTCCGTCACTTTTTCTTTCCACTAGTTATAACTTTATTTATACATCTTGTACTGACGGCACAAATTATTATTCATATAATTGCGATAACTACCTACAGAAACGCTACTCGGTTGTGGGGAATAAATTGGTCGCCAATAATGTAGACCCTACTTTGGATTCAGATAATGATCAAATACCAGACATTAACGAAAATTATACTGCTCGCATTTTCTTGCACGACACCCAAAAAAATGAGAGCAGAGAAATCACATCTGAGGAAGCGCAAACGCTGACTCTTAACAGTCTTCTGACATCACCTGACGGAGTTACAGTTTCAAGTTATTACGACAGAAGTGGAGGCGACTTCTTCTTTATTTTTGGTGGTAATTCTTCATCCTTTGGTTACTATCTTACAAAAGGAAAAAGTAAGGATAAATTAAATCTAATAAATAATACTGACCAGTATTATTATCGAAATAATTTTCAGTTTGTTGGCTGGGTATTACCTGGCAGAAATTAATCACCATTAATCATTTATTTTATGAACAAAGAAGAATTACTACAAGAAATTTCTAATAAAATAAGTACGGGAGAGATAAGCCGCGAAGAAGCGATAAGTCGATTTGGCTTTGCTCCCGCAATACAAAGTGAGGTTAAGGTGGAAAACTTGAAAAATTCCACGCCTTTTTCTGTGACAAAAATGTTATATGTTTTGGGAGCAGCTATTGTGGTTATCGGTATTGTTATTTTTGTTCATCAAATTTGGTACGACATAGGGTCTTTCGGTCGCATAGCAGTTACGCTAGGACTTGGTTTTGTCATTACTGCCATTGGTTCAATGTTGCTTAAAAATAAACCGGAAGAAAACCTTGGGACAGTTTTCCATTTTATTGGAGGGATGTTGATTCCTGGAGGAGCGGTGGTGACTCTTTCTGAACTAAATCTTGATAGCGGTGATTGGACAATTGCAATTACATTCGGTGCCATATTTGCATTTTATTTATTACTAAACGCCGTCCACAAAAACGCTATCCTGACTTTTTTCGCAATAGCGAATGGAACTGCTACCGTTTATCTCATTCTCAATGCAGTCGTTGGTGGTCCATTTGAGGGGTGGTTTGGTATAAAAGATATATACCAATATACGACTATGGCAATGGGGGCAAGTTATCTTTTGCTCGCACATGCTTTTCGTGATGGTTGGAACAAGAAACTTATTGGAGTTCTTTATTTCTTTGGCATTACTGGATTTCTCGGCGCTGCATTTTCGCAAGTGTTCGATTCAGTTCCTTGGCAAATGCTTTACTTCATTATTGTGATCGGTGGTCTTGCCTTGTCAGTGTATATGAGAAGTCGCAGTATTTTGGTTATGAGCACTCTTTTCCTTATTGCTCATGTTTCGTATATCACAAGCGAATATTTTGCAAATTCACTTGGTTGGCCAATCTCTCTTGTTATTCTTGGTTTTGTATTTATCGGACTTGGGTATGTTTCAATCAACATCAACAAGAAATATATCGCAAGTTAAATTTGCGTGATTTAAGGGAGCAATCCCAGCCGTTTTATAATGTTTCTTCAAAACGGCGGGGATTTGTGCGCGAACGGGAGGGTGGGTCAAGCACATACAGATTTGTTTGTGCCTAGCACAATCCGCTTATTGAGTAATCACGACCAGTAACCGAAGCCACAGGGGTTTCGAGCTACCACCAAACGCCGAGAGGGAGCGGACGAGGCGCGCAGATTGGAGCGGACGATTCAATTCAGAGCCATCACGCGCTCCGCGCGTGCGAAGTGGGTTCGCGCAAAGGCTAATACATCACCGCCAAGTTTTTTTCGGTAAGTCCAGTTGTTTTTTCACGAGGTTTACTGTAAACTATTGCTACAATTTACTGTAAACTTCCATGAAGGAAATTAAGCTGCAAATACTGGCCCTACTGAAAGCGGGGCCCATGAACCCCTCTAAGGTTGCCGAGCGTGTCGGGATCAGTCGACAAGCCACGCATCGCCATTTGAAAGCCTTGCTGAAAGACAATCGGATTGAAAAACAAGGCCTCATTCCCCACGTCTTTTACACTCTTGCGAGTCTTAATCGTGAAAGTCGAGTGCAAGAAAGCATGCTCTTTTTCAATGAACATTTTTTGGCAAACTGCCTCAAACAAGACCAGGTCAATAAAGCTTATGAACTTTTCTGTTCGGAGCAGGCTGCTCCAAGATCTGGAAAGCCTGACTTTGCTTTCATGCTAGATGCGGCTGCCGTTTACTCCTCAAATATCGAGGGGAACTCACTCAACCTGAATTCTTTTTTAAACAGTCGAATGCAAGCCAAAAAAATCCGCCCCAAAGAGGCTCAAGAAATTGAGGATTTGGTGGAGGCCTACCTGTTTAGCCAGAATCATGGCTTGAATGAGAAAAATATGCTTAGAACTCACGCCATCCTGAGCAAAGGTTTTATCAGTAAAGGACGACAAGGTGTGTACAGAATGGAACCCATTGGAGTCTTTTCAGATCATGGATTGGAATATCTTGCGGTTGAGCCTCAGTTTGTTAATCACGAGATGTATGAACTTTTTAAGGTGGTAAGCCAGCTACTAACGAGCCGCATCCTACCTATGGAAGTTTTTTTCTGGGCTTCTTGGCTACATTTAATGATTGTTTTAATACATCCATTCTCCGATGGAAACGGACGTATTGCTCGTTTATGTGAAAAATGGTTCTTGGTTCGGAAATTGGGTACACAAATGGTATTT
>JBAZQU010000061.1:0-2851 GCA_041645035.1 Candidatus Altimarinota bacterium
TGAGTTCCCCCGCCACAATTGAGTCTTTTCCCCCGCCAATTCCCAATAAGCCGCGATCTTTCCGTTCAAAATCCACCGCTACTCGGCGGAGCCGAGCAGCCCCTGTTTGTCCCGCCCCGCGTTTAAACGGAAACTTCGCGAATTTTCGTGGGTCGAGTTTATTGCGATACGCGAACTCCCCCAACCCTTTTTTATACACGGTGGTCCAAAAAATCGCCTGTTCTTCCGTCAGCGCATACGGCAAATCTACCTTTTCCGGGCAATAGAGCTTGTAATAACTGATTCCCAGCATCAGATGCGCGCTCTCCAGAACCTTATGTAAAAGCTCTTTGGGCACCGCCTTGGGCACGCTTGGAAGCAAAATCGTTTCCGTAAATTTGAGCGGCTTTTTACCCTTAAACTCAATCTCATACAAAAAACGCACCCGCTTCTTTTGAGGTTCAAAAGAGTAAGAACGGAAGGTGAAACAGGTTGGTTCCAGGTTCATTGCCTTCCAGTCTATCACGGAATCCGCCCAGGGGGTATTGACAAACAAAATAAAGTATGTTAAAACAGTATCCTTTCTATTTTTCCCTTGCTTGATTCTCTCTTCCAATTCATCCTCACGGCCTTCAGTTTCCAGGCAGTATCCGTGGCCTCTGCAGATACTTTGATGGAACCGAAGTGGCCTGAAAAATATGCCCTTGTGATTGAAGAAGAGGAAAAAGACCCCCTTGCCCAGGTTTATATCTCCAAAACCGACCTTTTAGAACTTGCGAATGACGAACTTTACTGGGTGGTGGCGGTTTTAGACGGCGACACTTTACTTGTTTCTGATCTGGATCGCAGTCTTTTCCAGGTTCGTCTCCTTGCCGTAGATACCAATGAAATCAACGGACCCGACTCCACTGCGGAATGTTATGGTGCCGAAGCCGCCCTTTTCACGATGGATTTTCTTGCCAATCGTGCCGTTCGTCTCACCGCCGATCCTGCAAATGAAGATCTGGACCCTTATGGCCGCAAACTTCGTTACGTGGACGTTCTCCAGGAAAACGGCAGCTACGAATCTTTAAACGCCGCCCTGCTCCGCGAAGGCTACGCCACTTTTCCCGAGCAGTACCCGGTGACCGATCCCGCTAGCTTCGAAAACCTCGAAAAACAAGCCCAAGCACAAGAAAAAGGACTCTGGGGAGCATGCTAACTCTTTAAAACCTCTAGAGCCGGAGATCTATCAATAGTTAGATCGCCGCCCTCTTTTTTGCGGCTTCGTGGACGTGGCTTTGGCAAAAGATTGTCCACTACATATTTCAAAATTGACCCACGCAGGTCGTACTGCCTGTGATCCGGCGAGAAGTATAAACCAGTATTTTCCTTTATAATACGCATCACCTCCTCATAACCTAGAGTAGCCAATGCCTCGGCAGCCATTCGAACAATTTCAGCAATAGCCCCCTCCCGTATCGTCCTCTGTTCGGAACGCACCACTAAAAAATTTTCTGTTCCCACAACTCCCTGTGTGAGCTTCTCCGCCCTTAATATCTCCTGATATTGAGCTTGAATACCTGTCGAAAGAGTTGCGACAGTGATTACTTCTTTAGGTGCTTTGGTGGCTTCAGAAGTCATTTTGAACTTTGTTAATAACATTACAATTATAACTTAAAAAAGCAGTTTTGTAAATAACCCGGGAAAAATAGCGTGAAGCAGATATCTGTCATCCATTGCTGACGACAGAAGGTATTTGACGCATTGCTCGCGACGAGTACCATGCGAAACATGGAGGATAAAATTGCTTTATTTCAAGGGAAAGAAATCCGAAAAATCTTTTATAAAGAGGAATGGTGGTTTGTTGTAGGAGATGTAGTTCAAGCACTTACAGATACGCCAAATGTAAAAGATTACATTAGAAAAATACGTGATCGTGATGAGGAAATTTCCAAAGGGTGGGGACAAATTGTCACCCCCCTTCCCATTGAGACCTCAGGAGGTTTGCAGAAACTCAATTGTACCAACACCGAAGGCATTTTTCGTATCATTCAATCCATCCCCTCTCCCAAGGCCGAACCCTTTAAGCTCTGGCTCGCCAAAGTAGGTTATGAACGAATTCAAGAGATTGAAGACCCTGAACTTGCCACCAAGCGTACTCGTGAACTCTACGAGGCGAAGGGCTATTCCGACGCGTGGATCGAAAAACGCATGCGCGGCATCGCGGTTCGTGATGAGCTGACTAACGAATGGCAAACTCGTGGAGTAAAAATAGGTAAAGAATACGCAATTTTGACGGCAGAAATTTCCAAAGCCACATTTGGCATGACCCCAGGCGAATACAAGGAATTTAAAGGATTGGAGCGCGAGAATCTTCGTGATCACATGACTGACCTCGAACTTATCTTTTCTATGCTCGGGGAGGCCGCTACCACAGAGATCGCACGCAAAAAGGACGCAAAAGGTTTTGGGCAAAACGAAAAAGCTGCCAAAGAAGGTGGGAGTGTGGCCGGTAGCGCACGTAAAGATCTAGAACTTAAAAGTGGTAAAAAAGTTTCCACGAACAAAAACTACCTCCAAGAGCCCCAGGGTAAGAAATATCTGAAGTGATCAGTAAACTTGGTTATGACTCCCCACAGCGAGCATCTCTACAAGCACATAGTCCCCATCAACCTTAAACACAATGCGCAAATCAAAACCAGCAGAGATGGCTCGTTTGCCAGTCAACTTTCCCTTCAGTAGGTGGTTTTTAAGATGAGGCGCCCTAGGATCACGGGCAAAAACACGAATGGTTTCATCCACCGATAACCTTTTGCTCTCATTCAGCTTTGCGTACTGCTTAGTGAACGATTTTTTAAAAACAATTTTCATTATGCCGCTTGCTTAGATT
>JBAZQU010000062.1:0-2803 GCA_041645035.1 Candidatus Altimarinota bacterium
GAGATTTTCTTAACAAAATCCATACGTGAATTTCTTAAAGCCAAACTATTGTACAAGCTTTTACGAAAAAGTCCAATTTATAGCGCCACTTAAGATTCAAAACTAAAACTTTGAAAAATAGAATCGAGACGGGCCCAAACATCATCCACCGCATCTGTTGTGTCAGAACCATAAAAACCTATGTTCTGGCTAAACATACCTTCTACAATTTCGAAACATTGGCCTTCACGATAAGCACGCTTGAATCTGGCGCTGTAATCAGGTCCTGCCGAACCCTCCCCGCCCGAAGTAATGTAGTAAGTGAGTCCATTCACTATCTCAAAATGATCGGTGCTGAAAGGTTCAGCCATCGCCGCATTAATATCCTCACTCAAACAAGCCTCTAAAGATTCTTCTGGCTGTACACCGACGATGAAAGAGGCGCTACTCACATTGGTCCCCTCATAAGCGCTCTTCTCAAGAACTAATGACACAATTTGGTTTTCAAAACTTGTAGAATCTAAGATCCATTCGTCCGAGAATTGAAATTCAAATCCATAAGCGGAAGATTGATAAGTTTGAAGCCCAGATTCCTTCTGATCTATCTCGGTTTCTGTGGAACAAGCGGCAAGTAGTAAAACTAAACTTGGGACAAGAAAGATTTTTTTCATACACGAGATTAAGATAGCAATTGGCTGGCCACTCGGATCTAGTACCCTTTGGCTGAATCTGATAAAATTCTAGCATAATCACAAAATGAAACAAATCAGCAAAGAAAATGCAGGAGAAATTATGATTTTTGGGGAAACTTTGATGTATTCTCTTTTTCCTATCATAATAGCCTATTCAACAAAAATCTTACCACCAATTCTTTTCGCAGGATTAAGCGCGTTAGTTGCATCAATCACCCTATTCATTTTTCTTCTCTTTAAGAGAGATCTAAAGAGTTTAAAAAATAAAGATACGATCAAATACACTCTGGGAATAACTTTGTTCATAATCATAATCCCCTCAGTACTTATATTCACCGGTAGTAGCAAAACCTCAGGAATAAACACAACAATCCTCCTGCAAAGCGAAATTTTGTTTACCTTCCTAATCTTCGGACTATTTTCAATCGAAAAAATCACACTAAGGAAAACTATTGGAGCCCTGATAGTATTAATCGGAACATTTTTCATCGTATATAACGGGAATAGCGGTATAAATAAAGGAGATTTATTAATAATTGCAGGAACATTCTTTTATCCAATTGGAAATTTTTTCGCAAAAAAAGCTTTGAAGGTTGGACCTCCGTCAACAATTCTCTTTATTAGAAGTTTTCTTGGAGGGATTGCATTAATAACAATAAGTTTAATTTTCGAAAATCAAAGCACAAGCTTAGAAAAATTATCAAATTATTGGCCATTAATTTTATTGAACGGAATCTTTATTTATCATCTCTCAAAGTTACTCTGGTACGAAGGAATTAAAAGAATAGACATAAGCAAAGCTATACCCATTAGCGTAGGCGGGTATCCAGCATTCAGTCTGCTTTTCGCAATATTTTTTCTAAAAGAAATACCAACTTCTTATCAACTAATAGGTTTTATCGCGGTAATAGCGGGAATATTTGTTTTATTAAAGAAAAGTAAAAATATCGAACCTATCAAGGCTGAATGATTCTAACCCGTAACCGTCGGCACTTATGCCCATTGACGACTTGTTTGTTATTGATGTAATTTTCATTCTTAAAAATAACTATGCCTTATGTCAGAAAGACCAAGTTTCATGAAAAATTTAAATCCTCGAATGGCTTCCTTAAGGGAAGGAGATGGTGATTACTTGTATCATCTAGGTTTAGTAAGTAAAAATGGGGGAGATGATGAATTGAAGCAGGTTTTTGGGGATACATCACATATCGCAACCATGGGGAGTGGACCTCGTGCTTTTCGCTTTGCAGATGCTTTAAAACGAGCATTTGGTGAAGATGCTTCTCTTCGCGTAATGGGTGAAGAGCCGAACCGAACTTTCGACGCGATGGCTACTTGTCAGGAGGCGATGCAAACATTGGAAAGGTGTGCTGGAGGTGCACGTGCTGAAGAATTTTTTCCTGCTATGGATAGAATTCAGAAGGACTTGGCTGGAGCACTAGGTTTACCCCGTCCGAGTGGTAAAACGGAACGATATTGGACTTTTGTAGTTGAAACACCAGTCGGAGGAGTGGTGTGCGTGAATCATCATATGGGTGAGCCAACACATGCCATTCTTCTAGAAGAAATGACCCGTCTGATGTGCCATGTTGGAGCGGATCGCCAAGAACATCCTTTCGAAATCAGTCGTTGGGGAACTTCAGGTGGCTTGTGGGTTCCTCCTGGAACGGTAGTCGTGGCTCGTCGTGGGTTGGATCCAGCAGGTGAAGCGATTCATAAAAACTGGAAATTCGGTAAAGAGATGCGAAGAGAAACTGGATTTACAGATGAAATGAGGGAGAGAATTCTATTTGCAGGTGAAAATTTAGAAGGTGTCTCTATTGTTGAGGGTGATACAGTTTCATGTTCCACATTCCACATTGATCAAGGTAGAGTCATCGATGCATCAACAAACTTGGGTACTGATGAGGAGAAGATGGCTTATCTTCGATATTTGTATTATCAAGGTGCTCGGAACATGGAAATGGAAGGTAAAGGTTTGGCAGCTCACTGTAACCAACATGGAATTCCCGTTGGGATGGCATGTGTAACGCTCTTAGATAGAAGCCAAGGAGACCAAGTGACCTCTACCCCAGCAGAGCTCCTAGAGTATTCTGGTCGTCCACAACAACTGTTCCTTGAGTACATGATGC
>JBAZQU010000064.1:0-2746 GCA_041645035.1 Candidatus Altimarinota bacterium
ATGGCCGCCCGTTTCATTTTTTTATTTTAAATATTATTCAGACCGCCAAACGTTCCGGGTTGAGAATTTGGAGCAACGCTAACAATTATTACGAATCGGAGTTTGATAAACAACCGACCGTCGGTTTAATACCGGAACAAAACATTGGCAAGGCGCGGGAATATCAAACCTCGCGCCTGCAGGAGCTTTCATTAATCGTAGATACGCAAGGAGCGTATAAGGGGGAGAGGGAAAAATAAAAAATAAAATTTAAAATATAAAAAAGGAAAATATCGGATATGGCGAATAAATTAGCAAGCGGAAAAATTTCGGCATCGACTCAGAAATTTTTGGACATTGCCGAGATTCGCGACAACACGGTGATTATGAAAGACGGCACGTTGCGCGCCGTAATTTTGGTTTCCAGCATCAATTTTTCTTTGAAGAGCGAGGATGAGCAGAATGCCATCATCGCCGCTTATGTCGGTTTTTTGAATAACATTGATTTTCCTTTGCAGGTGGTGGTGCAGTCGCGCGAACTTGATATTGAAAATTATCTGACCGCCTTGAAGCAGAAAGAAAAAGAGCAAACCAATGAACTGTTAAAAATTCAGATTGCCGAGTATCTGCAATATATAACCGAGCTGATTTCTATCGGCAAGATTATGAATAAGAAATTTTATATTGTGGTGACCTATAATCCGCTGTCAGACAAGCAAAAGGGTTTTTTCTCCTCGTTATCAGACGCCTTAAAGCCGGGAGCGATGGTAAAAATGAAACGGGAAATGTTTATGCGCCGGCGTGAAAAACTGACTCGCCGGACGGAGAATGTGATCGGCGCGCTTGCCTCCATCGGCCTTAACTCAATTGAGCTGGATACGCAGAGCCTGATTGAGCTTTATTACAATACCTATAATCCGGTTACCTCTGCTAATGAAAAATTGGCAGACATCAATAAATTAAGAATTTCCGAATAGAACGAGTTAAAATTATCATGTTTAACCCAAAAAATATCCAACGACAGGAAGCCGAGGAGATAGAAAAGAAACGCCGACAGGTGCTGGCTGCCGTTGAGGCTGAGCAGACAGTGGAGGTTTCCAGGGAATTGGTTGAGGAGGAAAAAGTTTTGCGCCGCGGCGTAATCACCATCAAGGATCTGATTGCGCCGGCCAGTTTGCAGCGTTTTCCCGATTATCTGCGCCTGGGCGAGAAATTCGTGCGCACCGTTTTTGTCATCAACTATCCCCGTTATATCGGCGTCGGTTGGTTTGCGCCAATCATCAATTTAAATACCACCATTGATATTTCAATGTTTTTTTATCCGATTTCTTCGCCGATTGTCTTGAAACAGCTGAAAAAGAAGGTCGGCGTGCTGGAGGCGCAGATCATCGGCGACGCGGAAAAAGGCGCCGCGCGCGATCCTTTGCGCGAAACGGCGCTTCAGGACATTGAAGCCTTGCGCGACGCGCTGACCCAGGGAACGGAAAAATTTTTTCAGTTCGCTCTTTATGTTTCAATTTACGCTGACAGCAAGGAAGAGCTTGACCGCGAAACTGACGAGATTGAAAATATCTTCGGTTCGCGCCTGGTTTTTTCGCGCCGGGTTTTTTATCAGTCGGAGCAGGGCTTTAATTCCACTATGCCGCTTGGCAACGACGAACTTTATATCGCTTTCAATATGAATTCCTCGCCCATCGCCTCCTCTTTTCCTTTTATGTCGTCCGAGCTGACCAGCGACAACGGCATTCTTTACGGCATCAATCGTCATAATAATTCGTTGATTTTATTTGACCGTTTTTCACTGCAAAATGCCAACACCGTAGTCTTTGCCACCTCCGGCGCCGGCAAGAGCTACGCCATCAAATTAGAAGTGTTGCGCAGTTTGATGATGGGCACTGACGTGATTATTATTGATCCGGAGTTTGAGTATAAGCATCTTTCGGACGCGGTCGGCGGCACCTACGTGAACATCTCGCTTTCCAGTGAAAATAAAATTAACCCTTTTGATCTGCCGCGTTCCATCGGCGGCGATTCGCGCGCCGAAGATATAATTCGCAGCGCGGTCATCACCACCAAAGGCTTGATTCGCCTGATGCTCGGCGAGCTGAATCATCAGGAAGATTCCATTGTTGATCGGGCGCTTTTGGAAACTTTTGCCAAAAAAGATATCACTGCCGAGGCTGACCTGACCAAAGTTGAGCCGCCGATTATGCAGGACCTTCAGGAGGTGTTGGAGGGGATGGAGGGTGGCGCCGACCTGGCCTTGCGCCTGCGCAAATATACCGAGGGTACTTTTGCCGGCTTACTCAATAATCCGACCAACGTCAAGATGGATAACCAGCTGGTCTGCTTTTCGGTGCGCGATTTGGAAGATGAACTGCGGCCGATTGCTATTTATACTATCATCAACTATATCTGGAACACGGTGCGTTCGGAGGTGAAGCGCCGGATTTTGGTGATTGATGAGGCCTGGTGGATGATGCAGCACGAGGATTCGGCCAAGTTTATTTACGCGCTGGTCAAACGTTGCCGCAAATATTATCTTGGCGTCACTACCATCACCCAGGACGTGAATGACTTCTTGACCTCGCCTTATGGCCAGGCGATCGTAACTAATTCTTCGCTGCAATTGCTTTTGAAGCAGTCTCCGGCTTCAATTCCTTTAGTACAGAAGACTTTTAATCTGACCGAGGGAGAAAAATATCTGCTCTTGGAATGCGGCGTTGGCGAGGGAATTTTCTTCGCCGGCTCCAGGCACGCGGCCATC
>JBAZQU010000065.1:0-2733 GCA_041645035.1 Candidatus Altimarinota bacterium
GAATCGGCGAGGACAACGTCCGTAACAATTGTTTGGTAAATTGGTAGAATAATCCGGCAGTTTGTGTGTAATGAATTAATATAAAGAAAAAAGTGAGTGCTGTGAGCGTTGAAACCCTTAACCAAGGAAGTAGATGAAGGCAGCACTCCCGAAGTGCACATTGAAATTTAAACCCACGAAGGAGGGAGCGACTGCCATGAAGAAAATGCTATTTGCGTTACTAGTTGTCAGTTTGCTTCCTCAGTTAGTGGAAGCAAGAATGCGGACGTTGTCGTGGACTGCTCCGACACACAACACTGATAATACTCCAATTACTTCGGTTTTGGAGTACAGGGCCGGTTGGTCGTACGACAACACCTTGGCTGACGAGAACATCAATTGGTTTACCATGGCGGATAACACTTTAACCAGTTGTCCGTTTGACGACGCGATTTTCGGCGCTACCAAAGATTCAACGATTTATTTGACCGTTCGAGCTTTTGCGCGCAGTACCGGCCTTGGTTCCGATAAGGCCATACCTTATCGCTGGCAAGTCGGCGCGGACGGCCTTAGGTCAGTGTATGATTTTCGGATGGAAAAGCTTTCGGATTTTATCTTACCCGATACTATCGCCGGAAGTTTTAATCCTCCGCAGGACAACACCGTGAATGTGGCACGATATGAGCTTTGGTTCAAGACCGAAAAAGGCTACGATGATTTATCGACCGGCGCCAAATTGAATCTTGGACTGTCAACGTCGTTCTGCATGAGCACACCGATAGACAACGCATTTTACGCTCAGGTGGCAACCGTTACAGACAATGGCACGGTCTACCTGTCCGAGAAGAAGTGGTATCTGGCCGGAGCAGTTGAATGCGACGACCTGACCACCTGCGCAGTCGATGCTTCCCACTCAACCTTTATTTTTAACCCTCTGTATACGAAGTATCTGTCCGATTATGGGGAGTCAATATTCAATCCCCCTTGCGGTCAGCCCTTCGTGGTTCCCGTGCATTCAAGCCGCATGAAAGCGTATCCTAACAGCAACTTACGGTTTGATTGGTACGGAGACCAGAAGATTAAAACCAAGTGGGGCAATCGAACCAAACGGCTCGATTAAAAAAATCCCCCGGGCGGCCATCAGGCTACCCGGGGGTTTTAAATTTCACATTTTTTGCTGTACCAGCAAGATTACCTGCTGGTCAGCGCTGCCGGTTGGCGGCAGAGTAATATTCAATTCACAGATCAGCCAGCGTAAATTTGGCAGCTGGCGTTGTGCAGTCCCCCTGTTGAAAGGGAAGCTGCATGACCCATAGATTGGCCATTGCTTTGGCTGACCAGCCGTTTCGATAAAATTGGCCTCAGCCGTAGCGTCGCAAGATTCAGCGCCGGCCTTCACGATATCCTCGGCCTTAGGGTTAGAAACGGAAAAGCCGCCGTTGTTCTGATAATACTTCATGCCGTATTCCGTTTGGGTTTGCTGCGATGATTCAAGCGAGATGACGAGAGTATCGCCATACTGGCTCTCCACTCGTACAAACAGCTTGTTGGTCGGGTGGGTTCTATTGAAGCGGTCTATGGAAATGTAAATGTCCTTGCTGATTTCCCCAGACTTTTTTAAATCCTCCATCCGAAAAGCGAATGGGTGCATCAACCCCGGAACCGGCGGCGGAATCGTGCCGTTAGGCGGATTAACTGAACCACCGCCACCGCTACCGCAGGCTCCAAGAGACAAAATCATGACCAGAGCGACCAGAATTTTATACATATTTTCCTCCTTGGAAAATTGGTATTTGAAGGTGCGATGCGATTTGACTATACTGTACTTATATTGTAACTAATATTGTAACTAACTTAATAAGTAGTTGTATAATAAATTAACGTTATTAATTATTCAAGATGACCTTCCATTGACAAATAGCTAAAATCACGATATAATATAACTTTAATATAATATAATAGCATGGTATTTTAAATATGTCAATAAACAAAAAAACAATAAAAATAATTTTTCAAAAAGGCTTATTTTATTTAATATTAGCTATTTTTATATATCCGTTCGGTGCTTCAGCCGCCAATATCTTATCATTAAATCCCTCCTCATCAACCATATCACCAGGACAAAGTTTCAGCCTGAATCTGCTTATTGACTCAACTACTAATCTTTTTGGCGTTGGCTTTGACCTGTTGTTTGATCCGGCCCTGATCCAGTTTGTGAACGCAAGCCACAGCGGAAGTTTGCTGGACCAAAACGCCTCTTCTACGCCATCACTGAATACTGGGGTAAATCCTGCTGGCGACTTGATTTTTAGCTTAGTGCGATATAATCCCGATATCGGTGTGTCCACTACCAGCACTTCAACCATAGCAACATTGAATTTCCAGGCCTTGACTGGCATCGGATCAACCTCCAGCTCGACTACACTTTTATTCCCGAGTGGCTTTGCCTCCCTGTGTTTCGTCGCCACTTCAGGCGCGTCCTGCACGATTCAAGGCGGGGTGTGGCAGAATGGCAGTGTCACCGTTCAAGACTTAACGCCGCCGACAACGCCCGGAAGCTTCACCGCTTCGGCAACCTCGCTTTCAACCATAAATTTGAACTGGGCTTCCTCCACTGATACTAATGGAATTTCCAAATATTACATCTACCGCACCAGTACTACCACGCCGATTGCTTCTACTACCGGCCTGATATACGGCGATAGCGGATTATCAGCCGGCACGTCTTATAATTATTTTGTCAAAGCGGTTGAT
>JBAZQU010000025.1:0-16423 GCA_041645035.1 Candidatus Altimarinota bacterium
AGAAAAACTAATTCATCCCACCCTCCCCTTGTAACTTTTTAAGTTCGCCAGGAGGTCTTCCATACAGTCGCCACCAAATTTTTCGAGCACATTTTGCGCAATCACGTAGGCGGTCATTGCCTCAGAAATCACTCCGGCGCGAGGAATCACGCAAATGTCGGAACGTTCGATATCGGCGGGGGTCGGTTCTTTAGTCCCAATGTCCACACTCGGAAGCGGACTGTAGAGCGTTGCAATTGGTTTGTGATAAACACGCACGATGAGCGGCTCTCCGTTTGTCACCCCGCCCTCCAAGCCGCCGGCATTATTACTGGACCGCACAAAGCCTTCCGCATACGCAATGGGGTCATGCACTTTTGATCCCGGTTTTTGAGTGGCCTCGATTCCTTCCCCGATTTCCACAGCTTTCACGGATTGAATACTCATGAGTGCCTGAGCGAGCTGTCCGTCCATTTTTCGATCCCACTGCACGTAGCTTCCGAGCCCTACCGGCAAACCGACGGCCCACACCTCAATCACGCCGCCTAAAGTGTCTTGGTTCTTTCGTGTTTCCGCGATGAGGGCTTCCATTGCTTGATCGGACGCCTCGTTGAAAGCGCGTGTGCCGGGATTTTTTTCTTCCGCGTTTTTTACTTCTTCAAAAGTGCTGGCTTTGTCAGAAGCAACCGATCCGATTTGAAGGGTATAGCTCGCCACCTCAATCCCCAATGCCTGTAAGAATTGTTTGAAAACCGCACCCGCAGCGACTCGCGCCGCAGTTTCACGAGCAGAGGCTCGTTCGAGCACATTCCTAAGGTCCGTAAAATTATATTTTTGCGCCCCTGCAAGATCCGCGTGGCCCGGTCGAGGGCTCCGCATTTCTTTGGGTTCCGTCCAATTCGTAAAATCCTTGTTTTTGATCACCAGCGTAATGGGCGAACCTAAAGTTTTCCCCTGCCTCACGCCCGAAACGATTTCCACCTCGTCCGTTTCGATATTTTGACGAGCCCCATTCCCCGATCCAATTTTTCGCCTCTGCATTTCTTTTTGGACTTCTCCCGGGTTGATCATTAAGCCGGCGGGCATTCCTTCAATAAAAGCCGTGAGCTGAGGGCCATGAGATTCGCCTGAAGTAAAAAATCGCAACATAGGGATTAAGTAGAGTTTCAGTTTAGAGAAAAGTCGTTAACAGGTCAACCGTGCGATGCTTGTAAAAAATTGCACGAAACTGCGCTCCCTGATATACTGTCGGCAATCTTAACATTTAACAATAAATGCTATGAGAAAAGACCTCGTTCTAACTGCCGCTATATCTGCATTGGTGGCTAGTACAATTTCAGTAATTGCAGTATTTGCATCTGGTCCGGGAGAGACTTTCCCTGATGTGGATGGAGACGCGTATTACGCAGACGCGGTTGACAGCATGAGAAGTCTAGGAGTTATCACGGGATATGAGGATGGGACCTTCGGGCCTGATGACTATGTGACAAGAGCGGATCTTGCCGTCATGCTTGATAGGTATGATGGAGCTCTTCTGGAACCGCCATGGCCGGCAGTTAGCGGAATCTATGACTTACACCAAGTTGTATGTCTCGGGGGGTTGGACTTCGACATTGAAAGCGAGGGAATCCAGGCTGCCTACGATGGTCTTTGCGACATTCCCTAGGCGAAGCTTCTCTTCTCGCGTGAGTCGTTTAATGGCCGCTTCTCGTTTTCGTGCCGCACTAAAACTTTCATAGTTTTCGCTATAAACCAATACTACCGGCCGACGCGCAGCGGTGTACTTGGCCCCGTTTTTTAAACAATTGTGAGCGTGCAGTCGCTTCGTCAAATTGTTCGTGGAACCCGTGTAGAGCGTCCCGTCGCAGCAGCGGAGAATATAGACTACGAAAGTCATAAACTATTTATCAAGATCCAGCGCCTGATCGATGCGGATTTTATCTACAAATTCGGGGATATGGGAAACCAAAATCATGGCACCCGTGTAAGCATCCAGAGCTTTGGCAATCACCGGGATGTGACGGAAGTTGATGTGATTCGTGGGCTCGTCCAAAAGGAGCAATCCGGGTCGCTGCAGGACCAATCGTGCGAAAGACACGAGCCCTTTCTGCCCTTCCGACAAATGTCCGATTTTAGAATGAATGAGCTCTTTGGTGATTAAAAATCCGGCAGCCACCCTGCGCATTTCTTCTTCTAAAACTTTTCCGCCCGACAATTCAAGCGCCTCCATAAGGGACTCACGCACCGTGTGATCAAAATTCAGTGTCGAAAAGTCTTGGCGGTAGTATCCTATGCGAACCCCCGGCGCGATAACAGCGTCCTTCACTTTGCCTGAGGCCAGAGTCTCAAGCAACGTGCTCTTCCCGATTCCATTGGGCCCCACCAAAAGAAGGTGCTGATTTTTTCGTAAAGAAACTTCCACTTTCCGCGTGGTGGTGTGGTGATGACGAATCACGGCAACCGCAAAAAGTCTCAAGATTTCGCCTTTGAGATCCTCTTGAACGGAAATTTCAAAAGGACGGATTGTTTTGTCTTCCCGACGCACTTCCACTTTAGCTACTTCCATTTCCTCCGCTTTTTCTCGCATTTTTCGTGCCACGAGACGCAGTTTTCCTCCCTTATTCGCAAAGACATTGGCTTGCTCTTTATTTTTAATAATCCCCGCGGCGAGCTGAGCATTTTTCATATTTTCTTTTTTGATTCGGCGTGCGATTTGATCCACCGCATCAAAATAATCTCCCGCGTATTGCTCCACTTTGTGCGTATGAGCATCGAGATATAGCACCCCGTCGGTGAAGGCGTTCAAAAAGTCCGCATCGTGAGAAATAACAACGCAGGTTTTTTCATACATCACTAAAAAGGCCGTTAGGTGTGCAATACCTTCTTTGTCCAAATTATTAGTCGGTTCGTCCAGTAATAGAAGGTCCGCGTCTTGAATCAGCGCCGACGCCAAAAGTAGCCGCGCTTGTTGCCCTCCGGAAAAACTTTTCACCAGCCGATCGTGCGGCGCATGAAGGTGAACCACCTCCAAAATGGCGTCAATTTTTCGATCGATATCGTAGACCTTTCCTTTGCCGAAGCTCTTTTCGAAAAAGTCCCGCACCGTGAGCTCCCGATCTTCCGGACGAATCACCTGGTGAGCCATGGCGATACTAAGCTTGGGAATCACATTCACCGTCCCCTCTTTGGGCTTAAGCACCCCGGTGATAAGTTTAAGTATGGTGCTTTTCCCAGCTCCATTTTGTCCCATAATCGTGATTTTTGTATCTCGTCGCACGGAAAAATTCACCGCGTTTAAAACGGGTTTTTTATGTTCAAACTCAAAAGACACGTTATCAAAACTGAGAATGGTTTCACTGGAGGACATGCGGAGTTTATACCCCAAAAGCCCTTATCTGGCAACTACTGGCATTTCTGTGCCAAAGCCACAATAACGGAGGCCGTATTAATCCGCGGGGAACCCACTTGCAACCTTTCCTCTATATCTACTGCTGTATGGTAACCTATATTAACGGCTAGTGGCACCGGGTTGACTCGATGCGCAGTTACCCATTGATCCAAAACCAATTTGACACTAGGAGCATTTTTAATAGCCCTGACAAGACTTCGTCGATAAAGTTCGCCAAAGCCTAAAAATCCCTCATCCTCTCCCGTCCAAAGCGTGGTAGGTCTCTTGTCTACACTACCAAACGCTGAAGTGGCAAATTCAGCCTTAGTCAGGGGGCAGTCCATGTATGCAAGTTGCTTAAAAACAGGGTGATGATGAGGGGGAACGTCTTGCACAAAAAGCAGGAATCCTCCCGACTTAACTGTAGAGGCAATGCCTTCAACCGCTCTCTCGGGGAAAGCTGTTGTGTCAAGAGCCGAGAGACCCATGGCAACGGTTCTATCTGTTAGGCCGAGTTTCTGAGCTTCGAAAAAGCTCCCCTCTCTAAATGTTTGATCAGGATACATAAACCTAGCGCCCTGAACCGCACGGGGATGTAAGTCAACTTGCGTCCAAGATTTTGCTTGATCTGGACCGAGACAAAGCCATTGGTTCACCATTTCCCCCCTGTTCCCGCAGCCAAAATCCACACCTTTGTCTAAACAAACGCTGTATGTCCTGACTATCCATTCCATAATAGCCCGGAACTCTACCCGAAAACGATCTCTCGCCTCCAAAAAACGGTCTGATTCCGAATACTCTACCTCGCACAACGCACGGCCCTCGTCTTCAGGAGTCTCCGGAAAATGAGGGGTAACGTGCGAAACGTCCATTTCCTGGAAACCTCTTCGTTCACGCCCCATTGCAAGAAGATCCAGCCAAGGGGCGTCACCAACGTCGATTTGGATGTCATCTGGTCCGGTTGATCTCGCCTCAGGAAGAACCACTTAAATGTTGTGTAAGTAGCCTACTTTGGCGGCTCTTTTTGATTTTGTCAAGTTAAACCTGTAAATTATACCACAATGTACCCCACAGGCCCCCATTCCTTGGGAGTAGATCTGCTTCTGTAGGTACCAGAATCGTTAAATTCCACAGATCGGGGGAAAACTGGGGTCTTTTCAGGGTGGGCTCTACCGATTTTAATTGGGCCCCGAAGGTCCACGCACTAAGCTCAAAATCTCGTCTGGTAAAAAACCTTCTGACAAGAGTTCGTGTGCAGCTATGATTTCGGAAGGAGGAATCCCATTTGGGTGATATTCACTATCATAACCAAACTCATTATCAAGATATTGATAGCAAGCACCAAGCTGCCGCCCAAATCCAGCCAAAACAGCTTGTAAATCCGCTCCCCTTTCACAGGCGGTATTGTCTTTTAATGCACAATCCCCTGCCAAAAATGCTCGCAGCAGCTTTTGTCTACTAGCGCTCGTAAATTTGGCAACTTGATCTCTTACGTGTCCAAGTTCATGAGCAATAATACCCATTAAGACATCCCGTGGCGCCCCCTTCAATCGAGCGTTGACGCCGACTATATATAATGTTTTCTTCCAGAGCTACCATGACCCCTGCGACCATTGCTACAAGGAAAAACCTGGGCGAATTTTCCGGGTAAATTCGCCCATCTAACGTGAAATTTCAGGTCAGACAAATCAGAAAAGCCGTTTGCCGTTAGCTCTCTTATTATTCCACGTATATCTGAGCAGGTTTTGCTTTTTTCGTCATGGTCGCCAGACGTTTCTCGCAAGTCAACGGATGCCATTATAGATAAAAAGTAAAGGGTATCATGTAATCATAGGCCTTTTACATATTTTGTCAATGGTGGAGATGGCGGGAATCGAACCCGCGTCCAAAAAGGAAGTGCGAAACCGTTTACTTTCGTAGTCCACTTTGTCTACGGCGCTGTAATAAAAAGCGGACAAAAGCGACAGCGTCGTGTCTTCAAAATTTCAGTACGCTCCCGGAACACAAGCCGGAGTTTCCCTACACCTCGAGTATTACGCCCATTTCACCCACGAGATATCGATGAGTGGACGGTATCGCGCTAAATGGCGATACGCGATGGGAACTATGCAAGTGCGAGCTCCCTAGGACTCATAAGAGCCTTAAGTTGCGCTACGAGCGAAAGTTCACCGTCGTTAGTGTTTTTAGCACTTAGTTTGTCTGGACGGGTTAAGGTGGGACCAGACAACCACCTGAAAGCAGGCAACGGACTTCAAAATCTTTCTGTCAAAGCCTGTACATCCCCACATTTTCAAAGAGCTGGGGCATTCTACGCCTGTTTGCAGAAAACGGCAATTGGCGTCTATGCTTTCTCCACTTCGCTTCCCGGCACGTTCTTGGCCTTTTTGCCGAGCGCAGCGAGGCTCTTCTTGAGTTCTTCCACCCAGCTCACCCCAAGGTCTTTGAATTTAATCTTTAACTTCGTTCCGGAAATAATCCAGTTCGCATTGCACTCCAGCATGGATAGAATATTTTCCGGCCGCACGAAGGAAGACATGTGTAAAATAATTTGTCGGTCTTCGTCCGAATGCACATTTTCCGCTTTCACGTTGATGATGCGAGCTTTTTTGGCGAGCATTTTTATTTCCAGCACACGGAACAAATTCGCCACCTCCTCCGGCATATGCCCATAATCTTCCGTGAGCTGTGTCCTAAGCCCGGTGAGGTATTCGAGCGTATCCGCGCTGGCCAGCTTTTGGTAAACGGAAATTTTTTCTTTGGAGCTGATGATGTATTCGTCCGGCACATAAGCGGGCAGCGGAATTTCAATAGTAACTTCCGGCACGCCGCCTTCCTCTGTGACCTTACGTCCTTTTTTCAGATCATCCACGGCCTGATTGAGCATGCGGATGAAGTGTGAGACCCCCACCACTTGAATGGCCCCGGACTGATTTGCGCCGAGGATATCTCCGGCCCCACGAATCTCCAGGTCCTTCATAGCGATTTGGAAGCCGGCCCCAAGTTCATTCGCCTCCACAATGGCACGCAATCTTTTTTTAGCGTCCAATGGTAGGCGTTTCATGTGATATAAAAAGTACGCATAGGCTTGTTTGCGGCTACGCCCAACGCGTCCGCGGAGCTGATAAAGCTGCGCGAGTCCGAAACGTTCGGCACTGTTCACGATGAGTGTGTTGGCGTTGGGCAGGTCGATTCCATTTTCGATAATCGTGGAGGAAACCAAAACATCGTATTCGCCGTTTTTAAAGGCCAAAATGCGCTGCTCCAAATCATCGGGCCTTAACTTCCCGTGTGTGACTATAATACGCGCCTTAGGTAGCAAGGATCGTAGTTTTGAGGCCATGTCGTCGATGGTCTGCACGCGGTTGTGCAAAAAATAAATCTGTCCGCCGCGTTCTATTTCCTTCTCTACCACTCCCTTGATGAGCCCCAAAGAAAATCTTCGCACTTCCGTCACAATCGGCAAGCGTCCGGGCGGCGGCGTAGTGATGGTGGAAATGTCGCGCAGACCGTGCAAACTGATGTTGAGTGTTCGTGGGATCGGCGTTGCCGTCATGGTTAGAATGTGCACCTCCTTACGCAAGTTTTTGAGCATCTCTTTTTGCTTCACCCCAAAGCGTTGTTCTTCGTCAATAACCACCAGCCCGAGGTCCTTGAATTTAATATCTTCTTGCAACAGACGGTGCGTCCCGATAATGATATCAATCTCCCCTTTCTCCATCGCCCGCAAAATTTTCTTTTGTTCGGCGGGGGTGCGGAACCGGCTCAGCATTTCGATGCGCACGTCAAACCCCTCCATTCGTTTTTTAAAATTCTTATAATGCTGGTCCACAAGAATAGTGATTGGCGCCAGTACGGCCACCTGCTTCCCCCCTTCCACGGCCTTAAATGCGGCGCGCATGGCTACTTCTGTTTTCCCAAAACCCACGTCTCCACACACCAGACGGTCCATGGGTCTCTTGCCTTCCATGTCACTCTTCACATCTAAAATAGCTCGCATTTGTCCGGGCGTTTCCTCGTATTCAAAGTTCTTTTCGTACTGGATCATGCGTTGCGTGTCGGGGCCGAAGACATACCCTCGCGCACTTTCACGTTCCGCATAAAGTTCCAAAAGTTCTTGCGCGATTTTTTCCGTTTCTTTGCGTACGCGGTTTTGAATAGTATTCCATTCGGCGCTACCAAGTCGCGTCAACCTTGGTGGTTTGTCCCCGGATCCAATAAACTTGGAAACCTTGTCCGCCTGGTCAATCGGCACAAAAAGTTTGTCATTTTCAGCATAACCAATTTTCAAATATTCGCGGGTCACGTCGTCGATCGTGCGCTTGTCCAACCCCAAAAATTGTCCAATCCCATGATCGCTGTGCACCACAAAGTCGCCCGCCTTAAGCCCCGTCAAAAAATCCATGTAGACCTTCTGTCTTTCGGGGGCGCGCTTTTCCGTTTCAACAAAATTCCCGACGTTTCGATCTGTGATCAGCGTCAATTTTAAAGCCGGGTTTTGAAACGCTTCTGCAAAAACATCCTCCTGACCGATCGAAAAAATCACTACTTCCGCTCCACCGTCGTATCCGCCCTTACTGTAATCACAATAGGCAATGCCCTTTTCTTTGAATAGATTGTGATACTGCTCGGGATGCTTGGTGAACAAAAACACCGTCCAATTCTGACTCATTTTTTCCCGCAAGTCCGCGATGAAATCCATCGGATTGTAATATTTGAGCACCGACAAATAATGCAAGTGATGGTGGTACGGGGTCTCCTCCATAAAAGATCGGAATTCGATGTATCGTGACTCCGGATTCCGAGCGGCCATTGTCTTTTCAAAGCTTTCGGTTTCACTATCGGGAAACTCCACTTCGTCATCAAGAACCAAGGTCTCCTTCCCAAAGTAGCTCAGCAGCGTTGCGCCGCCCTCGGGGACGCTTATCGGGTATATCTCCACCTCTTTGAGCTCACTCACGTCCTCCTTGGTGGTTTGGTCAAAAATAGAGATTTTCTCGACCTCATCGAAAGAAAGCTCCATGCGTATGGGCGCTTCGCTGTTTACCGGCCAAATAGTGAGTAAATCTCCTTGGCGGAAGTATTCCCCTTTTTCTACGAAAGCATCCATGGAAACCTCGTAACCCAGCCGGATTAAAGATTCAAAAAAACTGACGTTGTCTATTTCGTCCCGCTGCGTAATTTTTAGAATCCCCTTTTCGACCTCGCTCACGCTCGGGTAGAGCTGGAATAGGTCTTTATAGGTGACGGTAAGAAACCGCGATACTCCCTTTTGTAAAACCAGCGATACCAGCTCCATCGTCTTAATTTTATTTTTTCTCTCAAGACTCCTGTCGCGCATGGCATTTTCTTCCAGGTCGAGGTCATAAACCGGCGCCTCGGCCCAGAGTGAAAGGGCTCTGGCTACATTTTCTTTATGTGGTTGGTCGCTACAAATCCACAGTACTTTTTTAATACTTTTAATTTCGCGCAAAAGATCAGCAATCAAGAAGGCCTTGGAGGAATAATTTCCACTGCCGGATAGCGAACTGTAACCCTGTTGATCAAATTGCTCAATCACCTTCAGGTTTTGACCGGAAGGGAAGAGCTTGATCAGATGTCTACAATCTTTCACAAGACTCTAAATTAAATTTTGAGCGGCATAATGATATGCAAATACCCGCTCGCTTGGGCCGGCGTTACCATAACAGGAGATAAAGCATCGTTCAAGCCAAAATGAACACTTGAATCTTTTAAATGGGAAAGTACATCCAGTAAGTACTGCACGTTGAGCGCCGTCTCAATGGGGTCCCCCTTCATCCCACTCGCCGGGACTTCGCATGCCCCCTGCCCCACCTGCGTCTCGTCACTGAAAATTATTAATTTATCCTTTTCGGCGCGTACTTTTACATTATTGTTATTTTCACGCACGATCACGGAAAGCTTCTTGAGTGCCAAGGTGAAGGCCTCATTCGAAAGCACTAGTTCAGATTTTGTTTCTTTGGGGATAATACGTTCGTAATCGGGGAAATTCCCCTCTATAAGTCGACTTATAAGCTCCACACCGCCCACCTTAAATAAAATTTGCCCCTTTCCAATCCTCACTTCAAAAGTCTTTTCTTTTGTGCTCTCTAAAATCTTAGAAAGTTCCTGTGCTGTTTTAGAGGGGACAATAAAGGACGCGTCCTCTGTCGTTTTTTCCGCAAGTGCCACCGTTTTCTCCCCAAGCCTGTAGCTATCTGTTGCGACTAGTTTCAGGGTTTTTCCCTCGATTTTCCAATAAAGCCCTGTTAAAACCGGCCTGGAGATATTTGTAGACGCGGCGAAAACCACCTGCTCGATAGCTTCTTTGAGTTCCTGGGTGGGTAGTGTAAAAACAGTAGGATTTTCAAGTTTAGGTAAAAGAGGAAATTCTTCACTGGAAATTCCTTTTATTTTACTTTCAGACCCTGCCGTTTGGATTACAAGCGTATTTCCATTTAAAACCCCCATCTCAACGTCACCTTCCTCTAATAAGCTCACATAACTACTTAGAACTTTTGCGGGAATAGTGAGGGTTCCTTCGTTTTGCACGTCAGCGTCAAAAGAAGCACTAATCGCGATTTCCAGGTTGGTTGCACATAAAAACAACTTTTTTCCTTCCGCTCGCATTAAAATATTATTTAAAACGGGTAAAGTGTTATTGGGGCTTACCGCTCTATTTACTAAAGATAAAGCAAGAGTAAGGTCAGTTTGTGAACAAGAGAGTTTCATATGTATAAGGAAATCCCCTCTATACAAGCAAATTTCCCAGCACGTGTCTATAAGTATTTTCTAAATATAAAGATTAATTAAATAAAACAGTAGTTATAAGTAGTAAGGACTTGTCAAACCCCTATAAATTAATGTCTTTTCACCTATTTTTTCGCCCAAAGTGGACAAAGTTTATAGAGAAGAAAGGTCAAAATGTGCAAAACTTTGATCTGTAAATTAAAAAACCAGTGCAAAACTCCTTGAAAACCACCCAAAAAGTTTAAAACTCGTGCACTACCAATCTACTTTCCCAAAAATTCCGAAACAAAATTCAAAAACCCACAAGCTGAAGTACCCACTTATGCACAACATCTTGTGTGGAACGCCGAGACGTCCTTCACACCACTTATGCACAGTACGCACGCCTTTCACACAAGAACCACCACGGGGAGAATCAGGGGGCGCTTGTTATACTTTTGAACAATATAACCCGCAAGATCACTACGAATTATGTTTTCGTAGTCACGGACCGAGGGCCTTTTATTCTGTTTTTGCAGTTTAATAACACTGTCTCTCACCCTCTTGTCCATTTCTTTAAGACTCTTGTCCAAATCTTTGCCGACCAAAAAGCCGCGTAAGAGAATAAAAGGAGAGCCGAGTACCCTCCCGCCATGGGTCATTTTAATAGTGACGCTTACAAGTCCGTTTTGCGCCATGGTTTCACGCTCTTTGAGCACCTGCGACCCCAAATCTCCCGTGCCAAGTCCGTCTACCACCACATAACGCACCTTGATGTCCTCTTTTTTAAAGCCCACCACCCCATCCTTAACCTCAATCACATTCCCGTTGTCGAGCATGTGGACGTTCCCCAAGGGGACCCCCACCGCAGGGCCCAAGTTCCCATGCGCACGGCGCATATAAAAGTCTCCATGCACCGGCACTAAATGTTTCGGCCTGACCAAACTCATCATAAACTTCAAATCTTCCTGCTGCGCATGCCCCGAGGCGTGCACGTCCGCAATTTGGCTGTGCACCACATTCGCGCCCAGTTGCGCCAAACAGTTCACCAAAAATCGCACCTGTTTCTCATTCCCCGGAATCGGAGAAGAGGACATCACCACCGTGTCCCCATCATGAATTTTAATCTGGACGTGGGCGTTAGTGGCCATGCGAGACAGCGCGGCCATCGGCTCTCCCTGCCCTCCCGTGCTGATAACTAAAACTTCGCGGTCAGGGTAGCGGGTAACCTCGCGGACGCTGCGCACCAAATCTTTATCAAATTTCAGGAACCCGAGCTTTTTGGCGATTTCAAAATTTGCCTCCAGACTTCCGCCGGACAAAAATACTTTTCGGCTGTGCTTTTGCGCGAACTGTAGAACCTGCTGAATACGTCCGATAAGCGACGAAAAGGTCGCGATGACAATGCGTCCTTTTGCGCCGGCGATAGTCTCCTCCAAAGTCTCCGCGACTATTCGTTCGGAAAGAGTGTGCCCGGGTTTGAGCGCCCCCGTACTGTCTGAAAACAAAACATCCACACCGCGTTTACCAATTTCCTCCATTCTTTTGATGTCCGCTTCAACGCCATCCGCGGGCGTAAAATCAAATTTAAAATCTCCCGTGTGCACAATATTTCCTGCCGGGCTGCGCAAATAAACCCCCATAGCATCCGGGATCGAATGATTTACGCGAAAAAACTCCACCCGCATTTGGCCCAGTTGATAGGTCTGCTTATTATCTATCACCTTAAAGCGGCAGTGCTTAAGTAGTTTATGTTCCTCGAGCTGTCTTTGTACCAGACCGAGCGTAAGCGCGCTGCCGTAAATAGTCGGGAAACCCAAATCCGGCAGCACATAGGCCAGCGCCCCGATGTGGTCCAAATGTCCGTGAGTAATCAAAATTCCCCGGATACGCTCCTTGCGCTGCACCAAGTACTGGATGTCCGGAATAATATAGTCCACGCCAAAAAGTTCATCCTCCGGGAACTGGAAGCCCATGTCCACCACCACAATATCGTGCTCATATTCAAAAATCATAGCGTTCTTCCCCACCTCTTCCAGTCCGCCAATCGGGATAGCGCGAAGAATTTTCGGGTGAATCACCGGCCCGCGGGTCTTTTTTAGTGGCGCCTGCTGAACTTGCTGTTTTTGCTCAGACTGCGAAACCAGCGGAGCCTTACTTCCGCCTTGCACGGCATCCTTAAGCCATTCGGACAATTTATCTAATTTATTCATTCCCATACAATTAAACGAGTCTTCTTCCCTCGAGTTTTTCTGCAAAGGAATCCTAGCAAGCATTCACGCCCAAGTCCAGAAAGGACGCTAAAAAGACCCCAGTTTTTCCGTTGGGCCCTATTGACAAGTAGATACATCCAGCCCCCTAGTGAGAAATTTTAACCTGTAAAAGCTGGACCGGTCCGGCGCTCAAACCTGTAGAATAATACAACCGTTTGTAAAAAAGAAATCAGCCTCTGGGCACGTTGGAATTGTAAGATTTTACAGATCACGAAAAAACTGGGGTCTTTTTAGAAAGGACGAGGTTGACAAAATGGAAGAAAAGTGTTAAGATTCAAACAGATTTTAAAATTTATTCTATGCGAAAAGGTGCACAAATCTTGACAGGAGTAGCGGGGCTGGGCCTTCTCGGAGTAGCCGGTGCAATGACAGCGAGTCTGATTCCCAGCTGTGGTTCAAAAGAACCTACCGAAGATAGTGCAGCGACGGACGAGATGAAGAAGGCGCGAGAAGCCTGCGCACAAGCTTTGGATCAACACCCCATCCTCCCGGATCAGCTCCAAAGTGCCTCCTCTCTGCCCAGACAGGGTGAGGTGGAAGCCTGTGCTCGCCACAGCATGCGTACCGCCAAGCAAGTGAAGGGCCAAATGGAGCAGGCAAAAAAGGCTCAAGATTTAGAGGAAGCGGAAGAGGTAGCCGAGAAACTCCGTACAGAAGGGATGACTACCCCCGACGGACAACATTTTGTCGGCACCCAAGTTAGCCCCCCAAAGGGTGGTATTTACACCGGTACCGTTGCTTACCCTTCCGGATCCATCGCGACCGGAAAGTTTGAAAGGGTAGGCGACCTTGACACTAGCAATTTCTATCCTGTGGACGCGCTTAGCCTCACAACTAAAGACGGGGCAACGCTCCGGGTCTCTGTCGACAGGAATGACGACACGGAAGAAACCGCCACCTACACTCCAAAGGGCGAGGGCAGCATTAAACTTCCCGGCGATCCAAAAGCAGGCGATTTTAACTGGCGTTTAACCTTTCCGGAAGAAAACAGTACCAGAGAAAAGGCCTACAGCTTTAACCTAAGAACGGGGGCCCTTACTTATCAAAACGAACACCCGGACCCTTCCGGAGTAGAAAAACATAATAAAATAACGGAGGATGAGGTGGACCTCTTCACGGGATACGGAAAATACGCGGAATTTCCGGAAGAAAGCCCGTACAAGGCGTATGAAGGTTATTGGAAAAACGGATGGTTTGATGGAGAGGGCACGTTGGTACTCAGAAACGGGCAAACGCTTCAAGGAACGTTTAAGGAAGACGTTCCTTCTGGCAAGGCCTATCTTGAATTTAAAAAGCCGAAAGGAGTCTCCTTTGAAAGGTTACAATGGTTGGACGACGGCAGTTGGATGTCTTGGACGGATAAAAAGGCCGGCAAATGGGATAGATATACGTGGGATAACTACGAACAGAAGATCGTTATCACCCACATGGTGAAACCGCCGGAAGGGGGGTCAAAATAAACCCCATCTTAGGCTAACTTCTCATCGATCTTTTTTCTGAATTCTTCGGGGATGGCGCCAAACAAATAGAGGAGTGCCCCGTAGAAGGCCGCACCTCCGATGGAAAGCACAAGCACATTCAAATTTTGAAGTCCCCACAAATGGTAAGTAGGGTCTTTTAAGTAATAAACCGCGGCGCCCATGAGCAGGCCCGCACAGGCCGTTTTTACCAAAGCCCAGACGTCAAAGCGATAATGAATATAGCGCCGCGCCACAGCATACGACGCCACCAAAATAAAGAATTCAATAAACACGCCTGTCCACGCTGTTCCGCGGAAGCCAAAGCGCGGGATCATAT
Source organism: Candidatus Altimarinota bacterium (assembly GCA_041645035.1). Classification (GTDB taxonomy): domain Bacteria; phylum Patescibacteriota; class Gracilibacteria; order UBA1369; family 2-02-FULL-48-14; genus 2-02-FULL-48-14. The sequence goes on from JBAZQU010000025.1 coordinate 14,164, forward strand.
ATAAATTAAGGGCAATGTTTATCAGCGCGGCACTTCCGTTGATCCACAAAAGATGGGCCTGTTTTCCTACCGCAATCAGCGAGTAGTTAAACGTGCTGTTGAGGAACATAAAAAACATCGCGAGCACCAAAATTTGCAATGCGTAATCGGACCCATAAATACCCTTATCCAGTTGACTCAAAAACTCCGGCTGTGTGATAAGAAAAATAATTGGATAAGCCAGAATGTAGAGGCCCATCGTCATCGGCAGTGCGGCCATGAACAAAAAGTTGAAAGCCAATTGCACGATTCGCTCCGCTTTCCCGCTTCCTTCTCGCAAAGCCCTGGAAAGCACCGGTAAAACGCTATTCATAAAATAAACCGGGATCACATTCAAAATTTCCAAAATGCGCATGGCCGGCCCTAAATAACCCAGTTCTTTGGGGCCATTCATAAAGAGCAACATTAAACTGCTCACGCGGAAATAAACCATATTAAGAATGAGCGCCGCGCCGTACGGCGCGGCCGTAATCGCCACTTCTTTCCAGTATTCTTTAGCGAATTGCGGGCGTATTTTTTGTACCTTGAGAACGAAATAGAACGTGAACAAAAATGAAAACAAATTCCCCACCACGCCCGCCACCATCAATTGATTAAACGCTGCTTGCGAGGGCGCCTCTGCGTAAAAATAAAAAATTACCGCGATCATCCATGCCAGCGAAATCACCTTCCCAAGCACGAGGCCCCACGTGGAATACTGCATTTTAAGATCCACCTGCAGCACGCTGGAAACCGTTCCATGCATAATCGCCAAAAATACGGAGAGCGATGCTACTGCCACCCCCATCGGGATGTAAGTTTCTTCGTAAGCGGGGATCAAAAATGCAGCCACCACCGCCAGAGACATCATAATAATGCCCATACTCATGCGCATTCCCAAAATATTATTCGCAATGAAAGTCCGGTCTCGCTCGCCCTTGCTCATCTCACGCACGGCAATGGTAAAAAGCCCCAAATCCGCCGCGATTCCAAAGAAAGCCAAAAACTCGTAAACCGCCGTGTACATTCCATAACCCTCCACGCTCAGAAAGTGCGAAATGATCTTAAGAATCACGATACTGAGCCCCGCCATTATGGCGCGACCAAACACCTGAACCGCGGTGTTGGAGAGAATTTTCTTTGCGGTAGACATGTCGCAAGGTATTCTAGGCCTCGTGATACAAGAAATCAAAGACCGGCTGCTGCTCCTCCAGGATGAGGTAAAAAAATCTCTCGAACACCTGGATTTGCCTCTAAAAAAATCCAAGCTCGCTGCGTTGGAGCTAGAAATGTCCGCCGCAGACTTTTGGGACGACCAAACAAACGCCCAAAAAATTTCCAAAGAAGCCGGGCTCATCCGCGAAACCGTTGAAGCTTGGGAAAAACTACAACACGACGTACAGAGTCTTTTGGATCTCAATGAAATGATAGACCCGTCCGACACCGCGACCATTAAGCAATTGGAAGCAGACACGAAAGAAGCCGAAAAAACACACAATCGCCTGAACATCGAGCTTTATCTCAGCGGCCCTTACGATGCCAACGACGTCATCCTCTCTTTCCATGCGGGCACCGGTGGCGTGGACGCCCAAGATTTTGCCGAAATGCTCATGCGCATGTACCTGCGCTACTGCGAAAACCGTGGCTGGAAAACCATGCAACTGGACATCTCTCCCGGAGAAGAAGCGGGGATAAAAAGCGCCTCCTTTCGAGTGGAAGGAGCCTACGCCTATGGCTATCTCAAGCACGAACACGGTGTGCATCGCCTTGTGCGCCTCTCCCCTTTTAACGCCAAACAGAGCCGCGAAACGTCTTTTGCCATGGTAGAAGTGGTGCCGGATATGAAGGAGGTGAAATTGGAAATCAAAGACGACGACCTGGAATGGGATTTCTTCCGCGCGGGCGGCGCCGGAGGACAAAATGTGAATAAAACCAGCACGGCCGCCCGAGTTACCCACAAACCCACCGGCCTCTCGGTGGCCTGTCAAACAGAGCGCAGCCAGGTTCAAAACCGTGAAAATGCCCTCAACATGCTGAAGGCCAAACTCCTCGCGTTGCAAGAAAAACACCACCTGGCCACCATCCAGGAAATCCGCGGTGAACACGTGCAACATTCCTGGGGCAACCAAATCCGCTCTTACGTTTTGCAACCTTATCAAATGGTCAAGGATCACCGTACGGATTATGAAACCAGCCAGGTGGACAAAGTGCTAAACGGCGAACTTGACGAATTCATTGAAGC
>JBAZQU010000066.1:0-2728 GCA_041645035.1 Candidatus Altimarinota bacterium
CGCTAAAGAACAGGCGGAAATCGATTTGCTTAATAAATATCTGCCGGAGCAGGCGAGCGATCAAGAAATTGAAGCGGTGGTGAAAGAAATTGTAGCCATCGGTGCAACCGACTTTGGAAAAACAATGAGCCAGGCGATGGCGCGGCTAAAGGGCAAAGCCGATGGCAAACGGGTGGGGGAGATAGTGAAACAAGCAATCAACAAACAATAATCAGTAATCAATAGAAACTAAAAGAAGAAGCGCCTGTTTGGCGCTTCTTCTTGCCTATATTAATATTTGTTTGTTGATTATTGACTATTGAATCCTAATTCTTGATTCCCGGGATGAAACGCCTGATCTGCTCCAAAGGTGAGCGCTTGGTGAGCGCTTTTATCTTATCGCGCGCGCGGCTGGTTTTGACAAATTTCAGCCAGTCGCGGTTCGGTGCCTTGCGCCCTTTTTCGATAATAATTTCGCATAGGTCGCCGCTTTTTAATTCATTGTCAAGCGAGGTGATCCGGTCGTTGACCAGCGCGCCGCTGCATTGGTTGCCGATGTCGGTGTGCACGGCATAGGCGAAATCCACCGGCGTTGAACCTTCCGGCAGATCATAGACATCACCTTTGGGAGTAAAGACAAAAATTCTATTTCTGAAAACTTCCAGCTTGACCTGCTTGATAAAGTCCGACGTATCAGCCAAATTTCTTTGCAGTTCAAGAATTTCCTTGATCCAGCGAGGCTGACGGCTCGTTTCTTTTTCTGTATTTTTCAGTTTGTAATAAATATGCGCCGCCACGCCATAAAGCGCCTCTTCGTTCATTTCGCGTGTCCTAATCTGAAACTCTGTCGGCTTGCCGTCTATTCCGAAAACCGTCGTGTGCAGACTCCGATAGCCGTTTGGTTTGGGCACGCCGATGTAATCTTTGAAACGATTGGTTTTCGGTTTCCAGAGGGTGTGGATGATGCCGAGGGTTTTGTAACAATCCTCAATTGAATTAACGATGATGCGCAGGGCAAAAACGTCCTGAATTTCGTCAAAGCGGCGATCTTTTCTTTGCATCTTCTGCCAGATAGAATAGAGATGTTTGAAGCGTCCGGTAATTTCGTGTTCAACGTCCGCTTCATCCAATTTCTGATCCAAAATATTTTTTATTTTCTGAATATATTGGTTGCGCTCCGCTTTCTGCTCTACCTCATATTTATATTCCAGTTTTTTGAATTCCTCCGGATACAGATATTTAAAACAGAGGTCTTCCATCTGCCACTTTAGACGCCAGACGCCTAACAGGCCGGCGACCGGCGCGTAAATTTCCAAAGTTTCTTGGGCGATTCTTTTTTGTTTTTCCGGAGTGAGCACATCCAGGGTTTTTAGGTTATGCAGCCGGTCGGCAAACTTGATCAAAATCACGCGCAAGTCTTTGGCCATAGACATAAACATCTTGCGCAAGCTTTCGGCATAGCGCTCCACGCCGCGGTATTTGATTTTGGATAGCTTGGTGATACCCTCAACCAGCATGGTCACATCCTCACCGAAATTTTTTTTTATCTCATCCAACGTTACCTCGGTGTCTTCCGGCACGTCATGCAATAAGCCGGCAATAATCATATTTAAGTCACCCTTAATTTGCGCCAGCGTAAAGGCGGTATTGAGCGAATGCTGGAGATAGTCCTCGCCCGAACGGCGTTTCTGGCCTTGGTGGGCTTTGCGGGCAAACTCAAAAGCCAGCTCCAACAGCTCGGTGTCGGCCTTGGGCTCATTTTCCTTGACCTTATTGATGATTTGTTTGATGGTCATAGTAAATCGCGAATAATTACGAATTAATGACGAATGGCGCGAATTATATTCGTTATCATTCGCGAATCATTCGTATTCAATTTGCAACGGTAAGAAGAAAACAACAATCTGCGAACTCGCCTTAGCTATTTTGTGTATTTTATAATTTTTATGTTATAATAATACTACCTAGTTGTGGATTAGTCAAAAGCAGTTTTTAGTTTTCAGGTTACAGTTTTCAGTAAGAAATTAATTCCAATTCACTTATTTCTTAAACCTGACAACTGAAACCTGTAAACTGTCACCTATTCATTTCCCCATGCAAAAGAAGAAACAATCAAGGAAGCTATTATTTTTTTGTTTAGCTATTTTTTGCGTGGCTATTTTTTTATTTGCCGCTCCGGCCCTGGCCCAGGTTGATCCTTTCGGCGGCCAAAAATCGATAATCCGCGATGCGCTCGGTCTGGGTCAACAGGATCCGCGCGTTACTATCGCCAAAATTATCCGGGTAATTCTTGGTTTTTTGGGCATCTTGGCGGTCAGCCTGATTCTTTATGGCGGTTTTCTTTGGATGACCTCGGAGGGCAATGAACAGAAAATTGAAGATGCTAAAAAGGTATTAAAAAACGCAGTCATTGGCTTGGCCATAATACTTGCTTCTTTCGGCATCGCCACTTTTATTATCAATGCCTTACTTGGCGCAAGTGGAGGAGGCGGGCTTGGCGGCGGTGCGCCGGGTAGTGGCGGTGGCGGCTTGACCGCTCTGGGGAATGGCATCATTGAATCTCATTATCCGACGCGAAACGCGACTAATATTCCGCGCAACACCAAGATTGCCGTAACTTTCAAAGAAGCGGTCAGAGCAGACGATTTAATAAGCGATACTAACGGCACCACAATTCTTGGCGACTGCACCAATCCGGCCGATCCGGCGACCTGCGACCGGATAAATGCGGCCAATGTCTGGCTGTTCA
>JBAZQU010000067.1:0-2719 GCA_041645035.1 Candidatus Altimarinota bacterium
GCTTTCTCCACTTTTTTACCGTTTTCGTGAATGTCGAGTTGGCCCAGATTGGCTAAACGCTTGATGACTTCAGCCTTGTCTTGCACGAGGGCGGTGTCTTCATGGGCAATTACAATTGCGTGAATTTTTTTGGCAGCTTCCACGTTGCCTTCGGCGCGGAGCACGCGAATGCCGGCGATGAGATCCATGATGCGTTCCATCTCATCCGCTTCGGAGAAAAAGGCGAACTTGGGATTGGGTTTGGGCCAATCGGTGGTCATAAGCATTTTGCTTTTTTTAGGCTCGCCTTCGGCGAGTGCGCCCCAAATCGCTTCCGTTACAAAAGGCATGAAGGGGTGCATGAGCGTAAGACTGGTTTGAAGTACATGTTTGAGCACAGCCGGATTCTTGAGAACTTTACTGATTTCCAAATACCAGTCGCAGTATTCGCCCCAGAAGAAATCATAAACGGTAAGGCCGGCTTCGGAGAGGCGATAATTTTCCAAATGCTCGGTCACTTTTTCAATAATTTCATTGAGGCGTGTGAGGATCCATTTGTCGGCGCGACTGAGTTTTTTAAGATCAATTTTGTCTTCGCTATCCAGGTTCAACATCACAAAGCGGGACCCGTTCCAAATCTTATTTACAAAGTTGCGATAACCGGCGATTTTTTCCTCGTAAAGACGCATGTCGTTTCCGGGGGTCCCGCCAATCACCAAGCTGAGGCGAACCGCATCCGTTCCGTATTTTTCAATCATATCCAGCGGGTCGATGCAGGTTTCGGGATTGGATTTACTCATCTTTTTCCCGCGAATGTCGCGAATGAGTCCATGGAGGTAAACGTCCTTAAAAGGAATGGATTTTTCTTCGGAAAAGCCGGTTTTGCGGAGCGCGTAGGTGGTTCCCAAAATCATACGGGCCACCCAGAAAAAGAGAATGTCGTAACCGGTTTCAAGGACGCTACTGGGGGTGAAGCGCAGGAGGTCCGGTGTTTTTTCCGGCCAACCCAATGTGGAAAAAGTCCAGAGTTGTGAGCTGAACCAGGTATCGAGCGTGTCTCCGTCTTGAGTCCAACCTTTCCCTGGATTTTCCGCCTGCACTTTAAGCTCTTTTCCTTTATACCAAACCGGAATACGGTGGCCCCACCAGATTTGGCGGGAGATGCACCAGTCGCGGAGGTTATCGATCCAGTGAAAGTAAATTTTTTCGAAACGGTCCGGCACAATGCGGATCATTCCGCTGCGCACGGTGTCTTGAAGTACTTCTTTGATGGAAAGTTTCTTCCCCTTCCAGTCGATGGCCGGTTTGTTCACATCCACGAACCACTGTTTCATGATTTGCGGTTCCACCACTCCTTTTCCACGGTAGCTCACCGCCACGTTGTGTACATAATCTTCTTGAATATTTACGAGCAGGCCCTTTTCTTCCAATTTTTTCACAATTAGCGGACGAGCTTTTTGAATAGGCATGCCCACAAATCCCTCTGCGATTTCAAGTAGCGTGCCATCAAAGTCTATGATTTGTTCTTTATCCAGTTTGTGACGCTCGGCAATTTCAAAGTCGACGGCATCGTGCCAAGGGGTAATGGTCATCACTCCGGTTCCAAATGCGGGGTCCACCGCCTCGTCCTTAATAATTGTGGCGGTAACGGGACCATTGATCCATTCGCATTCAAAAGTATCGCCGTGTTTATATTTTTTGTAGCGCTTATCGTCCGGGTGCATCACCACATATTTATCCCCAAACTTGGTTTCGGGACGAGATGTGGAAATTTGAAAAGGTCCGTATTGGAAAGTGTAAAACGGCGCTTTTTCTTCTAAATATTCCAGCTCGTCATCGGCCACGGTGGTTTGCATTTTGGGATCCCAGTTCACAATGCGGCCTCCACGATAAATAAGCCCGTCTTCATACATCATTTTAAAGAGCGTGTTCACCGCATGATTCATTTCGTCGCTAAACGTGTAACGCTCGCGGCTCCAGTCACAGCTGGTTCCCATCTTGCGAACTTGTCCGCGGATGGTTTTTTTACTGTCCTCCACAAATTCACGGATCGCCTTCAAAAGTCCTTCTCGCCCCAATGTTTCGCGCGGATTTTTCATTCCGCCTTCTTGAAATTTCTTTTCTACCACACTTTGCGTGGCGATGGCGGCATGATCGGTTCCCGGCAAATAAAGCGCGCTAAAGCCCTGCATGCGCTTGAAGCGAATCAAAATATCTTCAATCGCGAGCATGGTGGCGTGCCCCAAATGCAGCGTTCCCGTTGCATTGGGCGGTGGCATCATGATGCTGTAGGGCTTTTTCTTTGGATCGGGATCAGGCGCAAAGGCACCGGATTTTTCCCACATTTTATAGAGGGAATCTTCGTGGTCTTTAGGGGAATATGTTTTTGGAATTTCCTTCATGGCTTTAAATAAACCATACCTGTTGAACAGAGACAAGGGGGTTTGACCATTTTCCAGGTTTAGCGTATACTCCAAGGAGTATATGGACCCATTTAAAAAACCCAAAACGGTCGAAGAAGAAAATCTGAATGAATCGGAAGTGCTTGAAGCTACTGAAATTCCTGAAGATGGTTTGGACGAAGAAACCGGCCTGATTTCCGGAGAAGTGAGCGAAATCGCTAAGGACAATGCCTCTGAGAACAAAGCTCAAGCCCAGGGGAAGAAAAAAGATGACTCGTCCGACGACGCCCAAGCTAAAAAGAATCCGATAGATGTCGGTGATCGTATGGCTTTGCGTG
>JBAZQU010000068.1:0-2711 GCA_041645035.1 Candidatus Altimarinota bacterium
CTGTATTCCAACACGCCGTCTGACTTTGATTTCAAATTGCGCGAAACAGCCAAATTCCTTAGCCAAACGGCACTTAAAAATTTACTTAAAAACTGTGACTTAGCTTTCCCCGTGATGCACGGACAGTTTGGAGAAGATGGTGGGATTCAGAGACTGCTGGAACGTTTTAAAATCCCTTACGTGGGAGCGGATGTTGAGGCGTGCAAACGTTGGGACAAACATGTGGCCAATGAATTTATTCACGAAAAGGGATTTTTCACGCTACCCTGTGCTTTACTCAAAATCAATCAGAACGATCACAAGGAAATTATCAATACATTCTTTAAAAAGTATAAAATTAAACGTGCAGTGGTGAAGCCCGCGAGTGGGGGTTCCAGCATTGGAGTGCATTCGGTGAGAACGCCGGCAGAAGCGTTTGAGAAGGCCAAGCTTCTTTTCAGTCGTCGTATGGATACGCGCATAGTCATTGAGCCTTTCTGCACGGGAATAGAATTCACTGTTATTATTCTACAAAACCGCTTTAATATGCCCGTAGCAATTTTGCCTACAGAGGTGGAAGCCGACTACAAAAAGAACCAAATCTTTGATTTTCGTAAAAAATATTTACCCACGCGTCAGGTGCGCTACCATTGTCCGCCTCGCTTCAGTAATGAAGATATTGAACGCATTCAAGTGCAAGCGGAGCAGCTGTTCAAAGTTATGGGTATGCGCGATTTCGCACGTTTCGACGGCTGGCTGATGCCGGATGGAAAAATCTGGTTCTCAGACTTCAATATGATTAGCGGAATGGAACAAAACAGTTTTCTTTTTCAACAAACTTCACGTATCGGCTTTAGTCACCGTGATCTTTTGTATTACGTGGTGAAACATGCCGCGAATCGTTACGGGATTCCGATGCCGCCAAAAAAAGAGCCTACGTTCAAGGAGCGCAAGCCGGTGAACGTGTTGTTTGGTGGAAATACATCTGAACGGCAGGTGTCTGTGATGAGTGGAACCAACGCATGGCTCAAACTTCGTCGTAGTGAAAAATATGTCCCAAAACCGTATTTCTTGGATTTAAACGGAGACGTGTGGGAAGTGCCCTATGCGCTCGTATTGAATCACACTGCGGAAGAGATTTTTGAAAATTGCGAAAAGGCTGAAGAGGGCGAAAAACGATTACGATTTTTGGAAGAAAAAGTACATCTGCGATTGGCCCTTTTGGAAGGGGAAACAAGTGAGCCGTTTTTTATTCCACGGAAAATGAGCCTAACGGAATTTATAAAGCAAAGTCATTTTGTGCTACTGGGACTTCACGGTGGGATTGGAGAAAATGGAACCTTGCAACGGATGTTGACCAAAGCTGGTGTCAAATTCAACGGACCTGGCACGGAAACATCGAAAGTTTGTATGGATAAAGCAGAAACCGGACGGCGGCTTGAGGGGCTGGAGAGGCAAGGAATTTTTGTTGCGCCAAAAAAGATAGCCCTAGTAAGTGAATTTAAAGGATTTGGCGCCAAGGAATTTGAAAATTATTTTGTGAGGCTCCAAAAAAATCTAGACTCAAAAACACTCATTGTGAAACCGCAAGACGAAGGTTGTTCATCCGGGATTGTACGCCTTTTTACGGCGAAGGATCTTCAAAACTACATTCATTTTACTGAAAAAGGGGCGCACCAAATTCCACCCGGAATTTTCCGAAATCAAAAAAGCCCTATTGAAATGCCGCTCGAAAAAATGAAGCATCTTTTGTTTGAACGCTTTATTGAGGTGGATACCGTCCGTGTAAAGGGCAATCGTCTTAAATGGAAACGTAAAAAAGGCTGGGTGGAAGTTACTATCGCCATCATTCAGGACGGAGAAAATCTCCATGCCCTTAGCCCCAGTCTTACGGTGGCGGAAGGGGAAGTACTTTCCGTAGAGGAAAAATTTCAAGGAGGAACCGGAGTCAATTTGACGCCTCCACCCGAACGGTATGTGAAGCTTGCCATACTTGCTCACGTAAAAAAATCGGCCGAGAGAATTGCGCGGATTTTGAATGTTGAAGGTTATTGCCGAATGGACGCGTTCATTCAAATTGATACGGGCGATCTCATTTTAATCGAAGTGAATACACTTCCGGCGCTCACACCTTCTACGGTGCTCTACCATCAAGGGCTCGCAGAAAAGAAGCCGATGTATCCGCTGGAACTTTTGGAGAAAATCGTGGAGAATAAAGACTACTAATCGGCTGAATACAATGGATTTCCCCGTTCCACTCAAGCAGAAATTTTTGGAAAAAGCATTGAAGCTCCGCATTTTGCCTGAAGATATTGAAGAACAATTTGTGCGTGGAAGTGGTAGTGGTGGCCAGAAAATGAATAAAACCGCCAGTACCGTGTGGCTCAAACATTTGCCCACGAGCATTGAGGTGAAGTGCCAAGACCAGCGTGAACGGGAGGCAAACCGTATGGAGGCCTATCGCATGCTTATTCTTAAAATTGAAGAAAAAATTCTAGGTAAAAAATCGGAAATCGCGCAAAAAATCTTCAAACTGCGTAAGCAAAAAAAACGTCGCAGTCGTAAAGCCAAAGAAAAAATGATGGATGAAAAAACATATCGCGGGGCCATTAAAGGAAATCGTCAAAAATTTATATTTTAAACTCTCCCTTGGGTCGAGCGATGTACGAACAGCCTTTTTATTTAAGTGGCAAACGTGGGAACAACGTCTTTTCCTATAAAGATCGCGGACC
>JBAZQU010000069.1:0-2617 GCA_041645035.1 Candidatus Altimarinota bacterium
TGGCGGGTGGACAAATTATGTTGGTTCCGAGCCTCTCACGTGGACAATTGACAAGCTTTTATCGGGCGCTGGATTTGTTCGTTTTGGCTTCGACCGAATTCGACCCGTTTGGAATGGTGGTGGCGGAAGCGATGAGCGTGGGAACGCCGGTGCTTATGACGAATGTGTGTGGCATTTCCGAGGATCTTGTTGCCGATCGTGATGCGCTGATTGTGGAGCCCAGCCGGAGCGAACTTGATAAGGCTTTGAAAAAAGTTTTGCGCCATCCCGAGCTTTTGCGCGAACTGGGCGAGCACGGGCGACAATTTGTCGAAAAACACTATCGCTTGGAAACGATGGTGGCATTGTTTGAAGGGCTGTTGTGGTAAACTGCTGACAGTTCTTTGAGAAAGAAAATCCAACATTGGGAGTACCAGGCCACGGGAAAATAAGAATTAAACCTTACAATGTGTCGATAGATAGTTTCGCAACTATTTGTAAACAGACAGGTATTGGAAAGTCTGAAGTGTATCGTTTAGAAATCAGGGGGAAATAAGTATCCTTCAAATAGCTTGTTTCGTTTTGCGTCTTCGATGCAAAACATCCATCTGTCTTCCTCTACGTTTGGTGTTATTTTCACATACCCATCTTTAGGCACAAAATCTATGTTTCCATGTGGATTTTTTGCTCTGTTTTCTGGAGCATTTTGTAAATAGTTTAGACAGAAAAGCATGAGTTCACGCTCTTTCCCCTTCAGTCCAGCGTCTTCTGACGTTCCCGTTGAAATTTTACTTTTAAAAGTTAGCAACAAAGCCATGCTAACAGGCATGCTTTTGAGTCTTGAATCATCGGCCTTAAATTCGTTCGCATAGTCTTCACTTCTTAATTTTTTCCAGAATTCATCCACTTCCATCCCTAAATCCGCTTTTACTTTTGCTTCAAGATTCTTTTTAGCAAGTTCGGTTTTGGCGTCCAGTTGGGCTAAACGGCCACCATATGTTTCTTTTAAACTTCTGTAAACGGTGTCGCGTTCTGCGTTTTTCATTTCCGGCCATTTTGTAGTTTTGTCAGGCAGGTAAGCACCGTCTTTGTTTTGTTCAATGCCCATAAGGATTGTTTGTAATCTCTTAATTGTAGCTCATTTGGCAGGTTTTTTCAAGGGAGGAAGGGCTGCTAACGTAGCTGCTTTAAAATTTGCTGCGCAGAGGCTTCCCAAGAAAAATGATGGGCGCGGATGAGGCCGCGTTTTTGATAGGCGAGGCGGACCTGAGGGGTGAACATTTCGTTGATGGCGTCGGCGAGAGCTTGAGGATTTTGTGGGTCCACTTGAATGGCGGCGTCGGCGACTACTTCCGGCAAAGACGCGGCGTTGCTGGTGATGACGGGACAATGACAAGCCATGGCTTCGAGAGGCGGGATGCCGAAGCCTTCATAGATAGAAGGGAAAATGAGCATTTCGGCACGAGAATAAAGTTCGTTCAATTGGTCCACGCTGACATAACCAAGAAAATGAATGCGATTTTTGAGCGCGGCGGGAACTGTTTTATAAACCTGCGAAGTTTTCCAACCGCTGCCTCCGGCGATGACCACATGAAGATGGGGGTGTTGATCGGCGAGCAACGTGAAGGCTTCAAAAAGGAGTTTGAAATTTTTACGCGGGCTGAGGGTGCCGACCCCGAGTAGATAATGCGCCGGAAGATCCATTTTTTCCGATTCTACCTTGTGGACCTCGGGTGAAACGGCGGGTGGGGCAATGAGCACGGGTTTTTTGTGCGCTTCAGGAAAAAGGCTGGCCAAATCTTTGGCGGTGTTTTGGGAAACACAGACTATAAAACGACTTTTGCGAATGGCACGACGAAGTGTGATACGTTCCACGAGCGTCGGAAAGCGAGCATGCGTTTTACTGTACAAAAAGGCGATAAGGTCATGTACTACAATGGCAACTTTTTGCTTGGCAGGTGCGAGCGCGGCATAAATGAAACTGGTGGGCGCAAGAAAGAGATCCACCGGGTGTCGGCGGAGAAAATTACGGAGGCGCAAATGCCACCAAATACTTCTCCCGTTTATCACAACCTGACTTACTCGCTCGGAGTGTGGAAAAGCGGGATTTGGTTTTTTAGTAAAAAGAAAAAACCTCACGTCCTCGGAGGCGTTTTCGATCAAGGCTTTGGTGACCTCCAGTGTGTAGCGTCCTTTTCCGGCTCCGCTTTCATTTGCTTCGCGGATATCGATACCTAAGCTTTTTGTTGCCATAGAGGGCCTCGTTTGATAGATTAGTCGTACATTCCCCCATCATTATGTCGCTAACTCAAAGGCTTAAACAAGGCTTTCTGCGTTTACCTCCCATGAAGAAGGTCATTTTGGTCTCCAGTCTCACCTTATGTGTGAGCACGGTGATGCCCTGGTATGACCAAAGAAACAACTTCGGAGTGGGTGATACCTTCCTAGGAATTCAAGGGCCGCTCTTCGCTGTCGGCTTGGTGGTTCTGGGCTGCGGGGCGGTGAGCTTTTTCAATATATTTTTGCCGCTTATGGGACGAAATTTCTTCGATTTGAAGCGAAAATCCGGAAGTTTGGCGCTGAGTTTGGGAACCCAGGCTTTGCTGCTTCTTTTGGTGGCAAATTCTGTTTTTTATCA
>JBAZQU010000070.1:0-2509 GCA_041645035.1 Candidatus Altimarinota bacterium
CCTATATCTTTGTGAATATCCCTCAAAGCCGGTATTTCGATGTGCTCAACACTACAGGTGTAGCGCGTTATATTACTTTCGAAGGAAAAGCTGTTCCCATCCCTCCCCAACAAATCGAAGCCGTCAGGTTCTTCCTTTCGTCCGACGATCCACTGCCTGAAAATATGGAACAATACCTCCCCGGACAGTCGGTTGAAGTGATCAAAGGTCCGTTAAAAGGCCTTTTCGGGGAATTGATCCATTTGGCCGGCAAGCAAAAAGTAAAGGTTGAAATCTCCGCCGTAGGGCAATCTATTTTCGTGACAATCCCAATAACACACTTGAGAATCCTTTTTAAATAGAACGCGGATCTCCGCGAATGCGGCGGATTTTCACGGATAACTTAACCGCATTAATTCGCGTTCTATTATCCGGCAAATAATTAAGGAAATCAAGGACCTGCATTAAAAAAATCCCAAAAAAGCTTGACTTTTATTAAAGAATGAGTAAATTTGTTACTCGATAATGTGATGAGTGAGCAGTGAGCGGTGAACAGTGAACGGAAAGCTGTGACTGACGGGGCGAAGCTGTTCCACCGTATCACCGTTTCACCGTTTCACTAAAAATGATTATCTTTGAGTACCATGAAGTCCGTCAGAACAAATAATATGGCCCATCTGGAACTCATCAGAAGATATGGGCATCTTTTCTGGTATGTACCGGAAGAAGCAAAACAGGACATCAGTATGGATGCTGTCGTAGAAGCTATTTTGAATTATGGGGATATGGATGCCGTCAGGCAATTGATCGAACTGGCCGGTATAAAGAATGTTGCTGCAATTTTCTTCAGGCAGAACAAGAATAAACGGGTGAATTATTTTCCGCAGGTCACCAATTTTTTTACACTTTATTTTAACCGACATGCACCAGGAGGTACTGACAGAGAGACAGTTTGAACTACTACCGCTGGTAGAAGCATTCTCAAAAGAATTTTACCTTGCCGGTGGTACGGCTATAGCATTAACGATCGGTCATCGTCGTTCCATTGATTTTGACCTGTTTACGGGAAAGCCACTGCAAGCGCTAAGAATAAAAAATCAGTTCAGGGCAAATAATATCCGCTATAAAGTGATCCATGAGGCCTTTGACCAAATGCACCTGATGGTTGATGATGTAAAACTGACTTTTTTCAATTTTCCATATGATATTCCGGCCGGAAAGAAATTTGATAAAGTACTGAGGATGCCTGATCTCTTGACCCTTTCTGCCATGAAAGCCCTGGCATTGGGAGGGAGGGCCAAATGGAAGGATTATGTCGATATGTACTTTATTCTCAAATATCATTATGATCTTCCGGCGGTTGAAAACAAAGCCGCAGAATTATTCTCCGATGCTTTCAGCGCCAAGCTATTGCGTCAGCAACTAGCTTATTTTGAGGACATTGATTATACAGAAAAGGTGATTTTTCTCACAGAAAGCCCCGCTGATGCAGAAATCCGGGAATTTCTGATAAACCAGGCGACCATCACTTTTTGAAATTTGAAATTTGAAACTTTGGAACGGTGGAATAGTGGAAAGGTGATACAGTGAAACGGTGAAAAGGTGAGATGGAAAAATTGAAAAGTTACAGGGAGTTGGAGGTTTAGAAGGTTTCGATTCCGTCAAACATCGCGGAAGGGGCAGGAAGAAAAAATACCAGGGAGTTTATTCAATTCCTCTATGTGTCAAACGGCTCTTTATCAGAATTGGAAACCCAACTTGAAATTGCCTTTAGATTGGGATACATTACTGATCCTGAACCCTGTAACAACCGGATCATGCACGTCAGAAAAATGCTGGTCAACCTGATACGAGCGCTAAACCAAAAACTCAACAGCACAGGATAGTGGAACAGTGGAACAGTGAAATAGTGGAACAGTGATTTCACCTTTTCACCATTTCACCTTTTCACCATTTCACCTTTTCACCTTTTCCTTTTCACCCAGTCACCCAGTCATTTAGGAATCATGCTGAAAAATAAAATAACCATAAGCAATCTTTCACAGCTGACTTCAATTATTGAAGAAACTCATAATTTTTTTGCTTTACATGCACAAAAACAGGTGAATGTTGCCTTAACATTAAGAAATTGGCTAATTGGTTATTACATTGTGGAATATGAACAAAATGGAACCGACAGGGCAGAGTATGGGAAAGCTCTGATTAATAGCTTGTCGGCCAAATTGAAACAAAGAAACCTAAAAGGGTTTTCAGAAATTGCATTGCGTTTGAACCGTTCATTTTATCTGGCCTATCCTCAGATTCAACAGACATTGTCTGTCGAATTCCCATCACCTGATAATCAGTTAGCAATAATTCAACAAACAAGAAAAAGCAGATGCCAAAGACCTTTTTAGAAATCCTTTGATACTTGAATTTCTTGGGCTTGAAGAGAAATCAGAATACAATGAAAGTGATCTGGAACAAGCAATCATTGGTCAATTGCAAAAATTCCTTCTCGAAATAGGGCGGGGTTTCTGCTTCGAAGCCC
>JBAZQU010000026.1:0-15013 GCA_041645035.1 Candidatus Altimarinota bacterium
TGGCTGGGGATGAGGGATTCGAACCCCCGATGGCGGGACCAGAACCCGCTGCCTTACCACTTGGCTAATCCCCAATACTGTGAACAGGACAACATCCTAGTTCACAGCCTTTAAAAAGGCTAACGGAAGCATACAAAAAAGCACCCTGGAGATCAATAGACTCCTTGACGGTGACCTATCTTTACGACATGAATCAACAACTGATCATTGTGAATTTCATAAAGAATTCTATAAGGCCAAACTCGGTAAGACCAGATCCCCTTCCACTCACCTTCTAAGGGCTTCCCACAAAAAGGGTCCTGACGAATAATGATAAAAGCTGCGAGAATTCGCGACCTATAACGAGGATCAACTTTTTTTAGGTCTTTTTGAGCTTTTTTTAGAATGATGAGCTGGTATTTCATATCCTTCTTGGGCAAGTAATGCATCTAAAGTAACATAATCACCTTTTTTAAAATCTTTGTGTGCCTCCTCAATTTCTTCTTTTAAATTGGGAAAATCTTTCATGACTTCAAGGGTTTCCATCCAAGATTCAAACTCTTCTACACCCATGACAACCATTTTGGGTTTCCCTTTTTCGGTCAAAGTATAATAGGTGTTGGGTTTTTGAACTTCATCCGCTATATCAAAGATTTTTTTCCTTGCTTCCGAAATGGATAAAGTGGTTTTAGCGTTCATGAATATGTGTTAGAACACATGTACATGTTAATGTACATCCACAAGCAAGTCAACCTAAAGATCACGCGGAATGCGCAGCAATGACCGATTCGGTGTCCGCAATCAATTTTGGGATCTCCCCTTCCGCGCTCACAATCACTTGATCACATTCTTTAGCCCACTCCATTTCTTTCATAAAACTAACACGACGGCGATCGAGTTCTTCCTGCGGCAAAGTACTGCGTTTCAAGATGCGGCGTTGCAAAGTTTCCCACCCGTCCACCGTTAAAAAAATGGAAGTAAGGTTTTCTTTTGGAATAATTTCTCGAATGGAACGGAGTCCCTGCACGTCCACTTCACGAATCACGGTTTTGCCTTCGCGCATCGGCTGTAAAATTTCCTCTTTCAAAGTGCCATAATAATTTTCACCGTGCACCACCGCCCATTCCAAAAATTCATCCGCCTCCATGCGGCGCTGAAATTCTTCTTTGTCCACGAAGTAGTACACTTCACCGTCCTTTTCACCGGGTCGCGCCAGCCGTGTGGTGCAAGAAACGGGAAATACAAAATCCGGATGATTTTCTTGAAGTGCCTGCAGCACGGTCCCTTTGCCGGAGCCGGATGGACCTAAGATGAGGAATAGATGGCCGGAGAGTGATTCCATGCCCTGTAGTGTAGAGGTTTTGGGGCCTTTTATTCAAGGCGCTTTTGTGCTATACTATCAAGATTTGTTCTTTGACATATTCGGAGCCGATAGAGATGGCCGCTGATCCCGCCCTAGACTATGCGATGGATCAACCGCCATCCCTCTTTGCTCCCGGGCACGCAAGTGCTCCAACAAAATAGATCCACGCCAGTGGTTCCAAAAACAAAAACAAAAGGAGCTCACGAGGAATTGGTCTTAAAGACTCCTCTCCCTGAATGCTAAAAACATTCAACGGAGCAGTAGAAGTCCTTAATCCAATTATGCAAAAGCGCGGTCCACACCTCTGTAAGCCTTTAGTGCCACACGTGTCCCTTGAACCGCGCTTTTGATTACTCGACGAAATCGAGCTTGTTTTTGTTTTTTCAGGTTGAGATCCACTCTTAAGAGTTAATTCTAATCTGTTATTTTGCTCGAAAGCATTCGTTTCCCTAAGTTCATGAACATAAGCTTCCAGTCCTAATTGGGTCATACCTTCAACTCTCTCTATCCTCTTGGAAAGCACACACGGCTCTAATATGCCTTGGCCTTTTGATACTGCTTCAAAAGATTCCGATCCTCTAGATAAGGTAAAATCCAGTGTTTTTCTAAAATTCTGAGTATCTTTGACATACCTCAAATATTTAACAATTCTTTTTTTGGAGTTCTTTTAGCCTCTTCTGCCATTTTTACAAGCTCAGGAGTCACCTCATCTTCGGGCATCTCAATTAAATCAGTTACCGATACGCATTGATCTTTAATCATAAATTTGTAGTTAAATTTACCACTAGCGTCAATGTTTAAAACGGCAAATCATCCAGCGTCACTTCTTCCGGTACGCCGGCCGGTTCTTCCTGCTGAGGACGAACGGCGGAAGATTGAGGCTCACGATCGTAAACCACTCCGCCTTCAGGTGCGCCGCTGCGATCAAGCAAGATTAAATTCTCCGCCACGATTTCGCTGCGATAACGCTTTACTCCATCCTCCCCGTCCCAGTCACGAGTTTGCATGCGTCCCTCCACATAAATTTTGCGACCTTTTTTAACGTAAGCCTGACAAATTTCAGCCAGCTTGCCCCAAGCCACCACATTGTGAAATTCCGCCTTTTCTTGCTTCTGCCCCATCTTATCGGTCCAGCTTGAATTGGTCGCCACCGCAAAAGAAGCCACGGTTTGTCCGCCACTGGTTTGCCGAACTTCAGGATCACGCGTCACATTACCAATAATTTGCGCTCGATTGAGGGAGAAAGCCATAAAGAGAAGTTAAGGGGTAGGTACAATTTAACGCTCCCATGGCTCATGGATCAATGGGAAAAGCTTCCACTAGAGAGGGATTGTGGTACTCTACCTTTTGCTTAGCCTCCGCTGCACTGCGGCTTGAGATGAAAAACATTTTAAAACAATACATCTACCAGACCGGCCACGGAAAAGGGCTGGCAAAAGCCGAAATTGAGGCGCTCGCCTCTCATCCGGGTGCGATTGTGGATGAAGTGGAAGACGGTTTCGTCGTGGAAGATTCTTTAGCGGCGCCTCGCGCAGACCTGCGTCGCATGGGAGGTATCGTGCGCATCACGGAAGTTTTGCAAAGCGGACCTGAAAACATGCCTCTGAATTTTGAACAATGGACCGCCCAAGCGCTTCAGAGCGAATTCAAAAGCTATAAAGGAAAGATGCGTTTTGGCCTCAGCATGCACCCCAAGAACGAAAAAGTGCTCAAGAGCATCCTCATCGGAGCAAAAAAAGCTGTAAAAGACCTGGGGAATGTGCGCTTTGTGAACAAGGATTTCCAGAACCTTTCCTCGGTGCAAGCTTGGCACGAACATCTGCTCGAACCCGGCGCCGTGGAACTGCATCTGTTCAAGAGCGAGACCAAGTGGTACCTCAGCCGCACTCTGGCCATCCAAGATTTTGAATTTTATTCTCACCGCGACTACGACCGCCCCGCCAAGGACGCCAAAAACGGATTGTTCCCGCCCAAGCTCGCGCAAATTCTTATCAATATTGCCAATCCGGCGCCCGGCACTCCGGTTTTCGACCCGTTCTGCGGTAGCGGCACCGTGCTCCAAGAAGCTTGGCTCATGGACCATCCCGCCTACGGTTCCGATCTCGAAGCCGCCATAGTTCAGGATGCCGAAAACAATCTGAGATGGTTCCAGGAAGAGGCGCCTAAATTCAAGGCCCAACTCGAGGGCTTCCCCACACTTTTGGTGAAAGATGCCACCGAACTCACCGCTCGGGACCTGCCTACCGAACCTTTCACCATTGTTTCCGAAACCACGCTCGGCCCTCGCCTCACCAAGCCCCTCACGCCGGACGAACGCGCCAAGGTTTACTTTGAACTCGAAACGCTCTATTTGGCCTTCTTCAAAAACCTGAAATCCGTGCTCCCCTTCCCTGTTACTATGGTTTTCACGGCGCCTTATCACCGCGAAGGAAATTTACGTCACTTCCTCCCCACGCTTCCTGAAATTCTCGCCACTTACGCCACCATTCTGCCCATGTCCGAACACGAACGTCCAAGCCTTTTTTACGAACGCAAAGACCAAATGGTCAGCCGCGAAATTTGGAAACTTCGCTTTGCGATCTGAAACCAAGTTCGCTATACTCCCTCTGCATTTTCGCAGTGGCACAGGCCGAGCAGAAGCGAGTGCCTACGGCCACATCCATATTCCCCTGTAGCTCAGTGGTAGAGCAAGCGACTGTTAATCGCTGGGTCGTTGGTTCGAATCCAACCGGGGGAGCCAAATCATCTTGCTAATCCCCCTGCCCTTATCTAAAGTGATGGCAGGTTTTTAAGCTTACAGACATGCTTGGAAGAAAAGAAAGGTTTTTGAAAACTTTTGCCAATCTACCTTTGGGTGTAAGGAAGGAAATTGTGCTTATATTAGACGGGAAACCAATCTCATGGGATGTAGCCTTTATTGAAATTGATAACAGTACTAAAATAAGCACCACCGTATTAAAAAAATTGGAAAAACTCGGAATCATTTAAAGTCACACAAACTATGTCAAAAGTCGCAGATACATTAACAGACGAAGCCATCAGAAAACTGGTCACAGCCAGACTTTCCGTCTTATCTGAAGATACAATCGTATCCGTTGGCGGAGAAGGCAGTTTCTCCAGAGACGAACTAATAGAACATGTGGAAACTGGCGATAAAATAGGCGAAAAAATAACTCAAATCGAAATGGAATGGCTACGGTCTTTTAAGCAGAGTTAAAACATGAGTTTCTTAATCACTAGACCCAATTACGATCCAGCCACAAGATATCTACACGCTTGGAGCCAAGAGATCATTACTGTAGCCAAAAATAAAAAACTCCCTGTGTTTGACCTACACAACAAAAGTGCAAACAAAAAAGAACTAAGCAACAGAATACAAAAATTAAATCCCAAACTCGTAGTTCTAAACGGGCATGGTGATGACGACTTAATTACTGGACAAGACAACGAACCCCTAATAGAAGCAGGTAAAAATGACGACTTACTACATAACCGTATAACGTATGCAGTATCTTGCAGATGTGGTAGAAAGTTGGGACCAAAAGTAGCACGAACAAAAGGTACTGCATTTATTGGTTATGACGACGACTTTGTCTTCTCTTCAGACAGAAAATTCTTATCTCGTCCTATGGAAGACAAAAGAGCAAAACCATTTATGGAAGCATCAAATCACGTAGCAATTTCACTACTGAAAGGACACTCTGCCAGTGAATCTTCCAAGCGTTCCAAAGAAATGTTTGAGACTAATTTCAAGTCCTTACTTTCCAGCGCAAGTAATCCAGATTCACTGCAAGATGCACGATTTTTGTGGTGGGACATGACTCACCAAGTATGCCTTGGGGAAATGGATGCAAGGATGTGAAATTTATAATTACTCCACCCATGCAGAAAAAATCCTGTAAGAGCTGTGCACAAGTATTTGAAATCACTGATGATGACCTTAATTTTTACGATAAGATTTCTCCAGTTTTAAATGGTAAAAAATATCCAATTCCCACACCAAGTTTATGTCCGGATTGCAGAATGCAACGTCGCATGTCTTTTAGAAATGAAAGAAATCTTTATAAGCGCAAATGCGATTTTTCCAATCAAGAAATCGTTTCAGTTTATCCACCAACAAGCCCATACAAAATTTACGATCAAAGTATCTGGTGGTCTGACAAATGGGATGCGTTGGAATACGGCATGGAATACGATTTCACCCGTCCATTTTTTGAACAATATGCCGAACTTTTATTAAGAGTCCCACGAACAGGTTTGCAAAATGACAGAAACGAAAACAGCAGTTATGGGAATGACACGTCCAACTTAAAAAACTGCTATCTGTGCTTCAACGCACAAGATTCCGAAGATTGTTGCTATATGACGACTGGGGGTTTTAACTCACGAGATTGCATGGATATTTTTTGGTCTCTTGCCTGTGAGTTATCTTACGAATGCACAAAAGTGGATGGTGCCTACCATTGCTTCTACTGCTTTAACTGTTCTAACATAAATGATTGTTATTTTTGTGAAGACTGCCTTGGATCTAAAAACTGTTTTGCTTGCATAGGCTTACGTCAAAAAGAATACTGCGTTTACAATCAACAATTAGACAAGGCCACATATGAAGCATTTATAAAGAATTTCGAATTTACTCATTCGGCAATTCAAGCTGAAAAAGAAAAATTGAGGGCACTTAGGTTCAAAATCCCATGCAAAAATTTAGCCATCAGCAACAGTGAGGATTGCCTTGGCGATTACATTTCAGATTCAAAAAATTGCAACAACTGTTTTGACGTGATTTCTTCAGAAAATGGCAAATTCATTTGGGATGCAGTAGTCAATAATAGTTACGATTGTTTTAATACAGGGCTAGATACAAATTTTGCGTTCGAAGCCGTAGCAACTTATGTTGCAAACAATGTCAAATTCGCAAATATTTGCATAAACAACTCTGACTTAATTTACTGTGATTCATGTTATTACAATGAGCATCTGTTTGCCTGCACTGGCTTAAAACACAAAAAATATTGCATATTAAACAAGGAGTACAGCAAAGAAAATTATGAGATTTTAGTTGCCAAAATTATAGAGCAAATGCAAAAAACAGAAGAATGGGGCGAATTTCCCCCTGCTAAATTAAGTCAATTTGGTTACAACGATTCGATGGCTTTTGAATATTTCCCCCTAAAAAGAGATGAGGCTTTTGCAAAAGGATTTAAGTGGAATGATTACGTGAAACCTGATCTGTCAGGCTTAAAAACCGTAAATGGCAGAGATCTACCAAACAGTATCCGTGAAGTACCAGAGGAAGTTGTGAAATGGGTCATTGGCTGTGAGAAAGACGGAAAACCATACAAAATAATTCCTGAAGAACTAAATTTCTATAAAAAACAAGCATTAGCCTTACCACGCCTCTGCCCAGATTGTAGACATTTTGAGAGAAAAGCACTCATTAACCCAAGAAAACTCTGGGATCGCCATTGTATGAAATGTGGCAAAGAAATTAAAACCACCTACGCCCCTAATCGGCTTGAAATTGTTTACTGTGAAGAGTGCTATTTGAAAGAACTTTACTAGAAAGTGAACTTCATGCACATTGTGAACTTAGTGAACATTCACAAAAGGAGTACCCCTCTCCCATCACAAACCTTCGTATTGCGTCAAATAAGGAGAGCCAATTAATATAATACACATTCCTCTTCCGGACTGGATTCAGACGAACTACAGCTCTTTACCAGTTCTATAGAATTTTCAACAAAATGATAATTATAGAACATAATCACGGTAGTACCTGCGTCTCCACCTCTGCCGGTGAGTCCAATACCAGATTCAGTTAGTTCTCCAAACTCTTTGGGGGAAGAAAGCCCCTTTTGGTTTTTATCGTCCAAAGTTGCCCTATTTAGCTCGAAAGATTCTGTATCAAAACTATAAATACTTGGTCCTGCAAGATAAGCTCCCGGAATTAAAACAATAAAAAGATTACCATTTTCAGAGTAGCAAGCGTCACTTATATCCTCGAGTGTGGCAGGCTCCTCTTTAATAACCACCCCGTCATTGCTTATACTTCTGGATTCTTTAAATAAAGAGTCGGCGCTTGATTGGAATTCATTATACCAAGCTTGTGTCTCATACATGGATAACTCTCCACAATCATCGAAAGAAAATACATTGTCCGCGGCGACTACTTCTTCTGTGAGTTTAATGCTTAGCGATGAGAAGGTATCCTCTGCAGTTTTTTGAATGGCTTCTTCATCCGTCATTCCTGTTTGAATTGCGCTTAAATGAATAAATACGCCCTTCCCTGAAAGATCCACATAAAGATCCTTTACAATGGACCCACTTTCAGCAACCCCTTCCCAATCGGATTGGTAAGCCGTGTATCCATCAATTTCAAAAACTTCCCATCCGGATTCAAATCGTGGCTGATAGCACATAGGACCAAAATCAGCAGTTTTAGGAACATTACGACATTCTTCGTAGCTGGCATCATAAAACGCCTGCATGCTTAAATTTTCAGGGTTTTGTGTGACGCTATATTTTAAAGTGCCTTCGAGTTCGGTACTTGTAGAGGACTCGGCAATGCCATCAAAATAATCAAAATTAGATGCGAATAAGGTATAATCTTCTTTCGTTCGTGTCTCCCAATGGGCAGGGTATTCAAACGACACCCCGTATTCTGAATCTTGATAAAGACCTGCTTGAGGGACGTCAGGCTCGGCCTTTAAACAGCCAGACAAAAGAATAATGGAGAGCACTAAAACAGAATAAAGAATATTTTTCATTGCAAGGGAGTTAATTGCATGCGGGTCCGAAACTGAACACTATCGTAAAAGCCTGGCGACAGCAATGACCACACGGGGAGCCAGTTTTATTTGAGCATCTCCACCAATTCATCCACCGAAAGCTCCAAGTCATTCAAGATCGCCTTGAGTATTCCCTTTCCTAAGTCTTCATTTCCGTGAACAGGGATTACTGTAGTAAGCTCTCCATCTTCATTCTCAACAAAAACATGACTTCCCTTTTGTCTCACCACAATAAAACCGTTCTTCTGTAGAAGTTTGAGAAGCTGCTTACCAGAGAGAACAGGGAGTTTGGGCATGACTAAATGGCAACTTCTAACTGATGAAATCCAAAAAGTTTGTCGTGAGAAACTTTAATCTTCTTGGATTTTTGAACTTCCAAGTAAAGTTCTACCGCCTCCTGCATGCGTTTATACAAAGTAGGCAAATCCTTTGCTTGAGTGTGGCAACCCGGCAAAGTAGGCGCCTGCCCCATGAGCATTCCGTCTTCATCTTGTGTGATCACAATGGGAAATTGCTGCATTTTCATAATCAAAGTGGAAAGTGAAGAGATTATAGCTGAAATTCAATTTTTATGAAAGTTCTAATTGCTTCCAGCTTATCGCGGGCAGGGACTAGCAAAACAAGTCGTAAGCGCACTTTGCAAAACCTACCTTGCCCAAGGAAAGTCCGGGATTTTATTTACAGGCAACAGTAATCCATCCGCAATCAAAGTCTACAAAACTTTAGGCTTCAAACCTTTTGACAGGTACGTGATTGCTCACTACTAAAGTCGTTTTGTAGTGCTTTCGACCTCCAGAGTCCTAAGATGCTTATTGCGCCTAATATCAAAACAATTATTCCGGAAAGGCTTAATGCTTGTTGTAGGCTGTATATGTCTGCAACCCATCCTATCAGTGGGGAAATAACCGCAACAAACAAGCTTTCTATCAAGCTTTTAAAGGACAAAATCGTGGCCCTTATGTTGGATGCTGTAAGCTGATGGACGTAGTCTGATATGACGATCTGCGAGAATCCTTTAACGAACTGGATCAATAAAGCAAAGGTAAAGCTAAAGAAATATATAAAGTTACTCATGAGTAAAAAACTTGTCCCTATAAGCACAAATAACGAAATGAGTGAGTATTTTTTCCCCAATATCTCCTCAAGTCTGTGAGAATACACAGAACTGATTGCTATGACCACATTGAAGCCAGCAAAGACGAGGCCGAAGTGAACTATTTTTAGTCCCGACAACTCAAAATATGGCTGGGAAAGAAAATAAGCCACTTGGACAAATCCAGCTATTACAGCTGCATAAATTAGCAACCATTTCATCTGTTTATTTCCCTGTACTGTTTTCTTCATTACTCTGAATAAATTATATAAATGCTCCTTTTCAAAAACGGGTTTATGTCTTTTTGGCTCTTGGAATGACAGTGATAACGGGATTAGAAGAAGCATGAAGGGAATTACGGCATAATATGTATATCTATAATTTATGCTCCCAATAATCCCTCCGATGATGCTTGCGACGGAAATCCCCATATAGTAGTAAAAGCAATTTTCTCCCCATATTTTCTTATACAAATTTTCTTTCTTTAGATCTATCAACGTATCGTAAAGCAAGGCTGAGTCTGCCCCGGAGATAAAAACTCCTGCTATAGCCCACAAAATACTCGCGAATAGAAAATGGTAGAAGTTGGAACTAAGGGCAAAACTAACCATAGTCAATACTGAGAAAATTGCCGTCACCAAAAGTGCTTTTTTCCGTCCAAACATATCTGCAAAATAGCCGGAAGGAACCTCCAAAAGTACAAATAAAAGTGCGGAAATAGCTTGGAGAACCATTATTTGAGTTAATGACAATCCGTTCTCTTGGAAAAAGAGAACCATAATTGGAGTAAAAAACATTAAGCTATACAGAGCTAAGTACAGATGTAATTTCCAAATATTGCCTTCTAATTTTGCTTTGTCGGATTTAGATTTCTTCATTGGTGGGATTGTATAGGATTTAATACGCTAAATACACTCATCAACTCCACCCCGTCCGCAACCCATCAATCACGGGGAGGGCCATTTTATTGTTTCAAATTTCTATAGACTTCTTTTCGGTGTCTCACCCGAAGTACTACCAAAATGATCAGTTGCTGAGTTTGAGGATCTAACCTGAATACAACTCTATAATCTCCTACCCTAAAACGGTAAGTGTCTAGCGCAAACCCAGTAAGTTTTTTCGCAAATTCAAGGGGATCCCTTCGTCTGGAAAATTCATCCACTTTTTTGAGAATTCGCCGAACTAATGAAGGATTCAGCTTATCCAAATCTTTCTGCGAGAGTTTCGTGTAAACAACCTTATAATCCATATTTTTTCATTAACTCTTCGCTGGCGACATAGTTTCCACTTTTATATTCAGACCAAGCAGATTCCACAGAATCACCAAAAGCATCCTGCATCAGGGGTTTTATAACTAAAGTAGCCCCCTCAACTTCGGTAATAAAGTATTGCGTTTTATATTGATCCCTCCAAGCCTTTGGAAGAGTCACTTGCCCACGACTGGTCGCTTGAAGAATTTTAGACATTAGTATGAAAGTAAGTAAATCTACATTCAGTATATCACGCCAAATCCAAGAAGACTAGTTCTAATAGGGATAATAATACCCATCCAAACAGGTCAATTCCCAATCATTTTCTTCGGTGTAGCAGAACTCATCAGCGCCTAAATAAAATCCATCGGGACAAACGACCATCTGTTCTTTGTCCTCGGGATAACACAAACCATTCGTGCCAAAATGATACCCGCTTTGGCAACTAAGCACGTGACGACTAGTTATTCCTACATAGCACAAACCATCCTCACCGGAAGAAAATCCATCGGGACAAACGACTCGGTATCGCTACATTCGTCCCCCTCGCAAAAATTGCCCAATTGCCGCGGGGGCAATGGCAATTCAGTAAAATCACCATCAATGTTATCACTTTCCTCCACGACACTTCTAAAATAATGACCGACTTCAGCCACCGGATTTTTTGGAAACATTCGATTAGCGCCGTTATATGCTTCCGAGCCGATGGACAAAAGGATAATGATTAGCAAAAGAAATTTTATGCCGCCAAAAATAATCGGATGAAGCTTTCCGATGGTGAACTTGTTTAAAACAAGAACAGCCATCGCGGCTAAAGAGCACAAAATAATGAGGGTTCCAAATAGAGGCGAACTCGTAATTATCATCGCGCCAATCAAGAAAAACAGAATTCCAAATATCCAAGAGGAAACGGATCCTGTTGAGTTTTTTTCCTTTACCATGGGAAATCGCCTTAATAATTCTGTTTATTATAACACATTTAGCAGAATTAGCAGAGAGGCCAGAAACCAAAAATCATTAATAAATTGACGAATTCCTTAAAAAGGGTAAAATAATACATTATGAAGCTAACAAACTTACTTCTTCTAGGAGAATTAGCACTAGCAGGATGCCCACAAGATCCGGAGGGCAACCATATATTTGTTGGCAGAGATGATACGGACAGCGCAGACACCTCTAACCCGGATTCAGATTCAGATTCGAATGGAAGCTGCGATATGACGCTCACGCCGGGAGAGGATGGCGAATCTGTTACATGGAGGGTTGAAGGCGATTCCGGTTCATCGGTGCAAGTCATCACCTCTTGGTATGGTGGTTTGGTAAAAAGGATATCTGATGTAGATGGTGACGAAAAAAGCGGGATTGTGGACTGGTTCCCGCACGAAATGGAAGGACACAGCATTCAAGAAGCTATAGTGGCAAATGGAGGTGTTTTGGAAACAAACGTTGAGGTTAAGGTCATTTCACCGGACGGCGAAACTTTATGCCAAGCGGCAGTAGACATGCCTTTCGCTACAAATTTGGTAATGCCGGCAGGGATGGCCCTGCCAACACACATTAGTTTTGAACCTGAGTTTGCGGAATTAATGGGAACGTCTTTTGACGACCACTTTGGGCTACAAATAATAAAGCCAATGGACCAAACCGATTCTACGGCATGGGTGGTGGTGGTTGACCTTGTCACGAGGGATGTCCTGGAAATGTATATCTTGACTGATGCGGAGTCTCAAATTGCTTCTGCACATTTTTGGAATGGCAGATTGGTGGTGATGTCAAATGCTTACCCAAATATAGTCCCCTCTGAACTACTCACGTACGACAGAGCCTACAAGGAGGGCGATGCCCCATTAACTCATTACAGCACGGAAGGTTCAGGCTATAACTACCATCACAGATTTTTCCTTCAAGAGAACGGCGAAAGACTACAGCTCAATGGGCTCGACTGGAGCAACCCCGGAGCGCTCCTCGAGGAGGAAAACGGTAAATCAATAGTAGCAGATCTCGATCCGAAAACCTGGCAACTGAGCAATGCAAGTACCATATTTGAAGGAACAGATATTCTCAGTAATGAAGCTAATTATTTCAATTCAACGTCACTTTCACCGACTGGCTCTGATGGGACGCATTTTAGAGTAGATACTTGCTCTCCAGTCGTTTCACAGGACGCATATTTTGTAGCAATAAATGAAGATGATGAAGTGTCTCTTATTTTTAGACGGGAAAACCATGGAACTGGATTCAATGACGATGATATAAGGGTAAAGTTCCCATCTGCAATACTAGTCGATTTACCGGATGGTCCAAATGGCGAACCACCAATAGATTTTATTCACGACGCACAGGTTAGGAAAAAGTCTCAAGATGAGGAGGGCGATAACTATATGGTTACTGTCTTTAACTTGGTTGTAACCACCGCCAAATATGGATACACAAGAATTGATACTTATGATTTAAGGGTCCCATTTTCAGGCGAACCAACCGTTACGCAGATAAGCGCGTCCATTTTACCGGAAGATGGAAGATCAAATGGAAGTGTGGCCAGTACAGATGGGACCGCTATTACCGGCGCCATGCTCGGATATGACAATGGCAGCACATACTGGGTAAATTCTGGGACCGGAGACGTCATAGGTGAAGCTACCTCACCGGAGCAAACCACATACTACTACTTGTTACTTGAGACAGACCCATGGGCACGGGCGGGGTTCGAAGGAACCACCCAAACCTATGACATGGAGGGGATAGTGGATTTGTTGAATTAAATCCAGATGGAACCTTTTCTGTACTTTTGCTAAAGTACGCGCATGGAACAAGCCTTGTGTGCAAGGATGGGTATACCTTGGAATCCAACCAAAGATTCAACGGAAAAGTTTCGCAGTCTGATGGCGACTCGAAATGAGTGGCAGCTTTATAAAAGAAAATGCGATCATACGGGTCAAGAAATTATTAGCGCCTATCCCGCGGACGCGCCTTTCCCCGTATATTCAAATGCGGTTTGGTGGGGAGATGCCTGGGACGCGTTGGATTACGGAAAACCCTTCGACTTTGACAGACTCTTCTTCGAACAATTCGCCGAGCTGCAAAAAGCGGTTCCTCGGGAAGGAACTTCGATTGTGAATTCCGAAAACTGTGACTACAACAGCCACATAAGGGAATCGCGAAATTGCTACCTAAATTCGCTCATGGTGAAGTGTGAAGACGTTATGTACTCCTATTGGATGGTCGGCACTAAAAATACCCTCGACTCCCTCCACACCCACCAAAGCACACTTTGTTATTGGTGCCATGACGTCACGAATGGCTATAACTGCATCATGCTCGAAGCTTCAAAAGACTGCAACGATTGTTATTTTTCTTTTGAATTGAGAGGCTGCCACAACTGCATTTTTTCAAACAATCTGAATAATAAAAATTACTACGCCTTCAACAAACTCTGCACCCCGGAAGAATTTGAAAAACTTAAAAATACTTACATAAACGGCTCATGGAAATCGTGGCAAGAAGGCTACAAAATGTTCATGGAAATTCGCAAAAAAGCACTGCATCGGCACGCGCGCCTCATCAACTGTGAAAACTGCACGGGCGATCACTTATTTGATTGTCGAAACTGCTTCACTTGTTTCGATTCGGACAACAGCGAAGACTGCGTGAACGCCATTTCGGCTTCACAGGGCAAAGACATCATTAACTCCTACTCCGCGGGTTGGACGGGTTGCGAAATGGTTTACAACAGTTGCGTAACAAGAGGAAGCATCGATATCGCCTACTGCACTTACACGTGGTGGTCAAACAATTTGAGATATTGCGACAGCTGCTCCTCTTCCAAAAACTGTTTTGGCTGCATAGGACTCAAGCACAAAGAATATTGCATTCTCAATAAACAGTATTCAAAAAAAGAATATGAAGCATTGTTGCCTCGCGTTATCGCGCACATGGAACAGACCGGCGAATGGGGACAATTTTTTCCAAAAACGCTTTATGTTTTTGCCTACAACGAATCGGCGGCAAACGATTATTACCCGCTAAGCAAAGAAGAGGCGCTGGCGAAAGGCTACAAGTGGCGTGAAGTGGACCAGAGAGAATATCAGGCCGCGAGTTTGAAAGAATTGCCTGATCAAATTGCTGACGTGCCGGACGATTTTAATAAAGAAATTCTTGCTTGTTCACAGTGCGGCAAAAATTATCGGATCATTCTCAACGAACTCGCGTTTTATAAAAGGATGGAGCTGCCTCTCCCCCGCGAATGCCCCTCTTGCAGGCATAAAGATCGCTACGCTTTAAGGAATCCCTGCATATTAAACGACATAACGTGCAAGACGTGCGGCAAAAATGTCAGAAGCACTTACCCGGCAAACAGCGCGGAAGAAGTCCTCTGCAACGAGTGTTATTTGTCGAAGATAGACTAAAGTGCAAATGAACCTCCCCGAGCTTACGCTCGGGGTTTCAACCTAATTCAAGCTGCGCTTGGCCCGCATCTTCTTCTCCCTGTCTCTGAATGTACCTTCGAATGATGTCTTCATTGATCCCAACCGTGGAGGCA
>JBAZQU010000027.1:0-14163 GCA_041645035.1 Candidatus Altimarinota bacterium
ATAGTGGCTGAATTCCATTGCATAGTTGCCACGTCCTTGAGTCATGGAACGGAGATCCGTTGCGTATCCGAACATCTCGGAGAGAGGAACGGTGCATCGAACCACCTTAGCCATACCACGGTTGGTGTTCTCTACGATTTGCCCACGGCGGGCGGAAATGTTTCCCATTACGTCTCCAAAATAATCTTCTGCAACCGTCACCTCTACTCTCATGATAGGTTCAAGAAGAACCGGGCTGGCTGCAGTACATCCTTTTTTAAAAGCCATAGAGCCCGCTAGTTTAAACGCCATTT
The DNA here is from genome assembly GCA_041645035.1 of Candidatus Altimarinota bacterium. Classification (GTDB taxonomy): domain Bacteria; phylum Patescibacteriota; class Gracilibacteria; order UBA1369; family 2-02-FULL-48-14; genus 2-02-FULL-48-14. The sequence goes on from JBAZQU010000027.1 coordinate 294, forward strand.
CAGAGGAGTCCACTTCATGATAAGAACCGTCCGTAAGTTCCACCTTCACGTCCACCACGGGATAACCGGCTACCACTCCACGGGTGAGCGCTTCCTTAATTCCTTTATCTACCGCAGGAATGAATTCACGAGGAATGCGTCCTCCCACAACAGAGTTGATAAATTCATATCCTTTCCCGGGTTCGTTGGGGCTCACGGTCATAATCACATGTCCGTATTGACCACGACCTCCCGTTTGCTTGGAATATTTTTCCTCACATTCCACCGACTTCCTAATGGTTTCACGATAGGCCACTTGAGGTGCGCCTACGTTCGCTTCCACTTTGAATTCCCGTCGCATACGATCCACGATGATGTCTAGGTGAAGTTCTCCCATTCCGGCGATTAGGGTCTGTCCGGTTTCTTCTGCAGTAGACACACGGAACGTAGGATCTTCTTCAGCCAGCTTTTGAAGAGCTATACCCATCTTTTCTTGATCGGCCTTGGTTTTAGGCTCGATAGCGATTTGGATTACCGGTTCAGGGAAAGTTATGGATTCGAGTGTAATCGGATGATCAGGATCCGAGAGAGTATTTCCGGTAAAAGTATTCTTAAGTCCAATGGCAGCGGCAATATCCCCCGCGTGAACGGTTTTAATTTCTTCACGGGCGTTGGCGTGCATGCGGACCAATCGTCCGATGCGTTCCTTTTCCCCGGTTGCCGTGTTGAGCACGTAAGAACCCGCATCGAGCTTTCCTGAATACACGCGGAAGAAACAGAGCTTTCCTACAAAAGGATCCGTTGCAATCTTAAAGGCAAGTGCGGCAAATGGTTGATTGTCATCCAGCGTGCGGGTTTCTTCGGCATCGGTATCCGGATTGATTCCCTTGATAGCTCCCACATCCATAGGAGAAGGGAGATAATCCCGGACTCCATCGATAATGAATTGTACTCCCATGTCGCGGAGAGCCGATCCACAGAAAATAGGATAAATCTTTCCGGCAACGGTTCCTTTTCGGATACCACGTTTGATTTCTTCTATGCTTAATTCGGTTCCCTCGAGGTACTTATTCATGAGATCGTCTTCTTGTTCTGCTGCGACTTCCACTACTTTGGCTCGATATTCTTCCACTTGTGCCTTCATGTCTTCAGGCATTGGAATTTCAACCTCAGTATCTCCATGTTTTCCTTCGAATTTGTAAGCCTTTCTTTCGATGAGGTCGATGATTCCCGTGAAAGTTGAATCCGCTCCGATAGGTAGTTGAATGGCGAATGCAGTTTTGGAGAGACGGTCCCAAATAGACTTAATAGACATGTAGAAATCTGCTCCGATTTTGTCCATCTTGTTGATGAAGGCAATTCGGGGTACAGCGTACTTATCGGCTTGACGCCATACAGTTTCAGATTGAGGTTCTACCCCCTGAGACCCATCAAACACAGCAACCGCTCCGTCCAGCACACGCATACTGCGCTCTACTTCCACAGTGAAATCCACGTGACCAGGAGTGTCGATAATGTTGATTTTGATGTCTTTCCAATAACAAGTGGTTGCGGCTGCGGTAATTGTAATTCCCCGTTCGCGCTCCTGTTCCATCCAGTCCATGATGGCCTCTCCCTCGTGTACTTCTCCAATCTTGTGACTGCGTCCGGTATAGAAAAGAATACGTTCGGTGGTGGTTGTTTTACCGGCATCGATGTGCGCACAAATTCCAATATTGCGGAGATGGGCCAGGTCAGTCTGGATAGGTTCAGCCATAAGAACGATTAAGTTAAAAAAAGCCCTGGCATTATAGGGAAGGTGCAGAGGAAGTCAATATGTGCTCATTCAGTGGAAGCCACAAAACTCTCCAACGTGTCTACGAGGTCGTTGTTGGCCTCAATAAAAGTGGTGTAATTGGCGTGCATAGCCTCATCCAGAGTTTCCACTTGGCCGATATTTTCTTTGTAAGTGCCTTCGCTGTAGTAGCTCAACATGGTCGCGTAGCTTTCCAGATAAATTTCGGCGGCACTGCGATAGGTCTCCAGCTCGGTGCGTACGGCATTTTGTTGTTCCAAATTGCGAGCTTCCAAAACAAGCAGATCGGTTGTATCTTCCAAGCTTTTGACTGCCGTTTCGTAACTACTCTGCATTTCGTCGGTTCCAATAATGTCTTCCTCAGTGACCACGTCTGGGAGGGTTTCATTGTAGAGACCGGTAGTGGCTTCAACGGCGAGCGAAGTTTCGTTCACTTTTTCAACTACGAGGTTGTTGTATTCGATTTCGCTATATTTACCAAGTAGAGAACAACCAAGTAAAAGAATGCTGGAAATAAGCAAACAGACAGGGAGTGCTCGGCTTCGCCGAGTGGGGAGTAATTTCTTCATAAACGTGAAAAAAGCCTTCTGATTTTAGCAGGAGGTTTAAAGTTTGACTAGGGAGATATGGCTTATGCCATCTTACTTCTTCTTTGTGAAACGGGCGTAGTGCGCGAACGCGCGGTTTGCTTGAGCCATGCGTTCCACATCGTCCTTTTTCTTTACTGCCCCGCCGTTTCCGTCGGAAGCTTCCAAAATTTCCAGCGTGAGACGTTTATACATAGGGATTCCCTTTCGTTTGCGAGCTCCACTAATGAGCCAGCGGAAAGAAAGCATGCGTTGACGCCTTGGATTTACTTCGAAAGGCACTTGATACACAGCTCCTCCAATACGTTTGGGGCGAACTTCCATAGTCGGCTTGGTGTTATCTATAGCACGGAAGAAAAGTTCACGGGCATTCTTGTGGCCGCGTTTTTCGATTTCGGAGAGCATGTCATTAAAAATCTTGCGTGCGATAGTCTTTTTCCCTCCTTCCATAATGTAGTTGATGAATTTTTCTGAAACTTCATCGGACATTGGGGGAATGTAAGTAGTGATCTTAGTTTTCATAGATTACTTCTTAGGTTTTTTAGCACCGTAGCGGCTCCGGCTCTGCTTGCGGTTTTGTACGCCCTGACAATCCAGAGAACCGCGAATGATGTGATAGCGTACTCCCGGAAGATCTTTAACACGTCCTCCACGAACCATTACGATGGAGTGTTCTTGTAAATTATGCCCTTCTCCTCCGATATAAGCATTCACTTCCATACCGTTGGTTAAACGCACACGCGCAATTTTTCGAAGAGCTGAGTTAGGCTTTTTAGGAGTCATCGTAGTCACCTTGGTGCATACCCCACGTTTAGAAGGACATGGAAGGGGACGGTTCTGAGACCTCAACGTGTTCAAAATTATTTGAAGCGCAGGAGCTTTGCTCTTTTTCTTGTTAGCCCGTCTAGGCTTGCGGATGAGTTGGTTGATGGTTGGCATATTTTGTGCGCACTATTTGTGCGTGCTTGTGAATTAGCTGAGGCAGTTTAGTGTGATTTAAGGCTCAATGCAAGGGAATTTTAATCTTCTCGTGTGTCGATTTCTTCGCCGCGGAACTGCTTTCGGAAGGTTTCTCCAGCAGGGATGAGGCGGCCAATGATCACATTTTCCTTGAGACCGGCGAGCAGGTCCACTCGATGAGTGGTAGCGGCTTCCACAAGTACACGGATGGTTTCCTGGAAGGAAGCGGCAGAGAGCCAGCTTTCCGTGTAGAGCGCAATGCGAGTAAGACCCAAAAGCAAACGTTCGAATTCGATAAGTGGTTTCTTCCTCTTTTCGAATTGGTTGTTTTCCTCCGTCATAGTTTGGAAGTCCACAATTTCTCCCGGAAGGAAGTCGCTGGCACCGGACTCCACCACACGAATCTTAGAGAACATTTGGCGAGTGATGATTTCGATGTGCTTGTCGTTGATGGTCTGACCTTGTGAAGCGTAAATGCTTTGCACTTCGCTCATGATGTATTTTTGTGTGGTGTAAATGTCCGTGAGCTTCATGAGCTTGCGGAGGTTGAGGTGCCCTCCGGTGAGAGGAGTTCCTTTAGCCACGAGATCCCCGGTTTTAACTTTGACGGTTTTACCCGGATCCACTTTGTAGTCTTCTTCCACCACATCGGGCTGGATCACAATTTCCTTCTTTCCCGCTTTCACTACCACTCCATCGAGCGTAGCGCGGAGTTTCTTCCCGCCTTTCTCAGCGAGTACGTCCTTAATGCCCACCTTACCGTCCTTCTTTACGACGACGTCGAATCCTTCGGGTACCTGGAAAGTTTCTTCCGGTACGCCAGTGGGGGTTATAGTGATAACGGTTTGATTTCCTTTGATAGCTACCTTTACCTTTCCATCTATTTCAGCAAGGATGGCAGGTTTTTTAGGCGTGCGAGCTTCGAAAAGTTCTTCCACGCGGGTCAACCCTTGCGTGATATCGTCTTCATCGGCGATTCCTCCCATGTGGAAGGTACGCATGGTGAGCTGAGTTCCCGGTTCTCCAATGGACTGAGCGGCAATAATGCCTACTGCGGTTCCCAAATCCACCGTCTTACTGGTGCCAAGGTCACGTCCGTAACATTTTTGACAAACTCCATTGAGGGTGAGACAAGTCATCACGGAACGAACCCGTACCGTGGGTATTTGGTTTTCCTTGATGAGTTTCAGGGCGGCCTTGTCGATTTCCGTTCCCGCGGCAACCATAACTTTACCCTTCTTATCCAGAACATTTTCGCCAAGAGTTCGTCCGAAAATTCGATTTTCGAAGGCCTCTCCAATTTTTTCCGATTCCTCGCGAGTTACGAGATGAGTGCGCTCGGTTCCACAGTCTTCCGCTTTGATCACAATGTCTTGAACGGCATCCACAAGACGACGGGTGAGGTATCCGGCTTCAGCGGTTTTAAGCGCGGTGTCGGACTTACCTTTACGTCCTCCATGCGTTGCGATGAAGTACTCCAAGATGGTGAATCCTTCCATCAAGTTGGACTTGATTGGAAGTTCAATAGTCTTACCGGCAGGATTTGCAACCAGACCCTTCATTCCACAGAGCTGGGTAATTTGTCCCCAGTTACCACGAGCGCCGGAATCCACTTGATAAAAAATGTCATTTTCATGATCGAAGCTTTCGATCATCACTTTTGCGATGTCGTTCTTGGTTTTTGACCAAATTTTAATGGCGTGATTGTAACGTTCTTCTTCGGTAATAAAGCCACTGTCGAAATATTCTTGAATTTGGCTTACGAGAGCTTCGGAAGCCTTCATGATTTTTCCTTTCTCCTTGGGAATATGAAGGTCGGAGCCGGCAATAGAAATTCCGGACTTAGTTGCGTATTTGAATCCGAGTTCTTTGAGATCATCGCAGAGTTTGGCGGTTACTTCCAGACCGTAGCGTTCAAACACGAGCGCTACAATTTCAGCGATTTCTTTTTTCTTAAGTGTTTGGTTCTGGTATCCCATACCTTCGGGTACCACGGTATTATAAATGGCACGTCCGATGGTGGTCTCAATAAGCTCACCGCCCAGACGAATTTTAATTTTTGCTTGTAAGTGAACTTCCTTGAAATCCATAGCGATGAGCGCTTCCTCCAAGTTTCCGAATATTTTTCCTTCACCCTTTTTACCGCTTTGCTGAACCGTGAGATAGTAGAGACCAAGCACCATATCTTGAGTAGGAACGGTAATAGGTTCTCCAGCAGAAGGTTTGAGAAGATTTCGCGAAGAACACATAAGTTCCCTGGCCTCTTCTTGAGCTTTTTGAGAAAGAGGAACGTGCACGGCCATCTGATCTCCGTCGAAGTCGGCGTTGAATGCGCTACAAACAAGGGGATGAATCTGAATGGCCTTACCTTCGATGAGCACAGGGCGGAAGGCTTGGATTCCCAAACGGTGCAGGGTAGGTGCACGATTGAGAAGTACATAACGTCCTTTCGTTACATCTTCCAAAATATCCCAGATTGCTTTGTCGCTTCCCTGGATCATTTTTTCCGCACTCTTAATGTTGTGCGCATAGCCGTCGGTAATCAGTTTCCCGATCACGAAAGGCTTGAAGAGTTCCAGAGCCATGAGTTTAGGTAGCCCACATTCATCGAGTTTTAAATTAGGTCCGATCACGATTACGCTGCGTCCGGAATAATCCACACGTTTTCCGAGCAGATTCTGACGGAAACGTCCCTGTTTACCCTTGAGCATGTCGGAGAGTGAACGAAGTTTACGTTTGTCGCCGGAGTTGAACACAGTTTTACCCTGACGAGCGGAATTATTAATGAGTGTGTCCACGGCTTCCTGAAGCATACGTTTTTCATTTCGGCAGATTACCTCGGGAGCACCGATGGCAATGAGACGTTTAAGGCGGTTGTTACGGTTGATCACACGGCGATAAAGATCATTGAGGTCTGAGGCCGCATAGCGTCCTCCATCGAGCTGAACCATCGGACGAAGATCCGGAGGAATAACCGGGAGAATGGTAAGAATCATCCATTCTGATTTGATGCCGGCTTTTACAAGGGATCCGATGAGCTTGATGCGTTTCATGATCTTGGCTTTTTTCTGTCCGCTGGCCTTTCCCATTTCTCCTTCCATATTTTTAATTTCCTCGTCCATGTTCATATTCCCGATAATTTTGTGCAGAGATTCCGCGCCGGTTCCGGCTTTAAACACGTGTCCGAATTTCATGGACATGTCGCGGTATTCAAGTTCCGTGAGCACCTTACTATTTTCTAGGGATTCCAAGTCCTGACGTGCCTGGTCCATTTGTTCGTTGAGTTCCTCCACTTTCATAGCTTGTTCCTTCTCGATAGTTTTGGGGTTGCCGGTTCCTGTGTGCAGACGTTCTTCGTATTCACGAATGAGGTCTTTTTTGTAACCTTGGAACTCTTCATCGAGCTGGGCAATGGCGGCTTCCTTAGCTTTTTGGTCTACATCCGTGATGATATAAGCGGCAAAGTAAACAATTTGTTCGAGAGTCTTCACGGGAAGATTCAGAAGCAAACCGATTCGACTTGGCGTTGAGCGAAGAAACCAAATGTGAGTCACAGGAACGGCGAGGGTGATGTGCCCCATACGGCTGCGACGAACAATGGAACGCGTTACTTCCACTCCACATTTTTCACAAATCACACCTTTGTAGCGGATACGTTTGTATTTTCCACAGGCACATTCCCAGTTCTTCGTAGGACCGAAAATGCGTTCGCAGAAAAGACCATCACGTTCCGGTTTTTGCGTTCGATAGTTAATAGTCTCCGGTTTTTTCACCTCACCATGCGACCAGGACATGATCTGCTCTGGGGAAGCAACGGAGATGGCAATCGCATCAAAGAGAGTTGGAGCTTTCTTTGAGTCTTGATTATTCATCATGAGAAAGAGGGATTAAGAAATTGTATCAGGAAGACGAGGTAAAGAAGAATCAGGAAGGCCCCTTCGTAAACAGACCATTTTCGCTGAAGCGTAGAGAACGAAAAAAGAATGAGAGCAATGAGCAGAAATGGCAACGCGAGGGTGAGGATATCACCGGTTACGTTGAGCGTTCCGAAGAACGAAGGAATTGCCATTACCAGAGTTGAATTGAGCACCGTGGACGCTACGAGTAGCGTGATCACAGCATCTCCATTACCCTTTTTAGCAGCTCGATAAGCGAGCACCATTTCTGGCACGGAAAATCCAAGAGCGACGATGCTGCCTCCCAAAACAGAGGGGAGCCAGTTCTGTAGCCCTGAAATTTCAGTCACACTGGTAAGAGTGAAATAAGAACCTGCGCCCAGCGCTGCTGCGGAAAGCAGGAGCGTGAGGGCGAGGGGGGCGGACCAACTTTCCATATTGAAAAGTTGAGAGACGCGTTCCATAAGACCTTGTTTGTAATCATTGTGACGGGCGAGCAAAAACACTGCGAGCGCAGCGAGCAGCATTCCTCCTTCCACTGCCGTGAGACTGCCGTCGAAAGAAAGCACGATGAGGAAAAACACACTACAAAGGAGCAGAGGTATTTGCCTTAAAGTACTGTCTTTTTGTGCGGAAAGATTTTTAGTTTTAAATGCGCAGATTCCGAGAATGAGCAAGAGATTCACCAAATTGGAACCCCATACGTAGGCGGGTACGAAAGAAGAATATCCTTTCACGCTCGCCACAACGGAAGTAAGCAATTCAGGCAAGCTCACGCCCAGAGCCATGAGAACTACTCCTATAAAGAAAGGAGAAATTTGGCTGGCCCGAGCGCCTTCCTCAGCTTTGGCAGCAAATACTTGTGCAGCACTTGCGGCTACTGCCAGAGAAATTATGAGAATGAGGAACCAGAATAGAGTTTGCATTTAGAATTAGGTAAAGCCGACTAAACCTTTTCTTCACTATCTGCATTGAGAGCGATCTTTTTTGCACTCCCCTCTTCGTCTTCGAAACTGTCGCCCTCTTCCCTGAATCCGACTCCTTCTTCGGCAACAATGGGGCCGGGCGCTTCGAGAATGGGTTCGTCTATTTCAGGCTCTACATATTCTTCTTCGAGATTCACGTCATCATCGTCTTCGAGTTGGAGCAGATCCACATTAAGACCAAGGGACTGGAGCTCTTTAACGAGCACATTGAAGGATTCCGGCGTGCGAGGTTTGCGGATGGATTCACCCTTAATAATGGATTCATAAGCCTTGGCGCGTCCATACGTGTCATCGGATTTGATAGTGAGCATTTCCTGAAGAACGTGTGCGGCGCCATAGGCTTCGAGTGCCCATACTTCCATTTCTCCAAAACGCTGTCCTCCGTGTTGAGCTTTCCCTCCCAGAGGTTGTTGAGTAACCAGGGAGTAAGGCCCGACGGACCTGGCATGAATTTTATCTTCAACCAAATGAGCCAGTTTGAGCATGTAGGCGATACCTACCGTACTCTTGTGGTCAAAGGCTTCTCCGGTCTTTCCGTCAAAGAGTTGAATTTTTCCATCTTCCGGAAGGTCCGCTTTTATAAGCATTTCTTTGATTTGTTCATTAGTGACTCCGTTTAGAGTAGGAGTGGCTATGTATAAACCAAGTTTTTTAGCCGCCCAACCAAGGTGAGTTTCCAAAATCTGTCCAATGTTCATACGGCTGGATACCCCGAGTGGATTTAACACAATGTCGATGGGCGTTCCATCCGGCATATAGGGCATGTCCTCTTGAGGAACGATGATGGACACAACCCCTTTATTTCCATGACGGCCGGCCATTTTGTCCCCCACTTGGATACGGCGGGTTTGTGCCACAGATACGCGAATTTGTTCAATTACTCCATTTTCAAGTTCGTCCCCGTTTTCACGAGAGAATACTTGCACACTCACTACTTTTCCTCCTTCTCCACCAGGCAAGCGGAGAGATGTGTCTTTCACGTCTCGAGCTTTGTCTCCGAAAATAGCTCTTAATAAGCGTTCTTCTGGAGTGAGCTCGGTTTCTCCCTTCGGGGTGATTTTACCGACAAGAATGTCTCCTTCACGCACGGAAGCTCCCACACGGATTACTCCATTTTCGTTGAGATCCTTGAGACGCGCTTCTCCCACGTTGGGGATGTCACGAGTCACAATTTCCGGTCCGAGTTTAGTGTCACGTACATCAACGGTGAAGTCTTCAAGGTGAACGGAGCTGAATTTATCCTCCTTAACCATTCGGCTGGAGAGAATCACGGCATCCTCGAAGTTGTAACCTTCCCAAGGCATGTAGGCCACGAGAATGTTTTGTCCGAGGGCGAGGTCTCCCATTTCGGTAGAAGCTCCATCTGCAAGGATATCTCCTTTCTTGATCTTTTGTCCGGTGCTGCAAATGGGGCGTTGATGGAAAGAACTTCCTTGGTTAGTTCGGCGATATACGTCGAGATGATAGGTGGCCTTACGTCCTGAGTTATAAATCACTTCAATACGAGTTCCATCCACGTAAGAAACAGTTCCATCCTCTTCCGCGATCTCCGTTTGATTCGTGTTACGAGCCGCAAGACCTTCCATACCCGTTCCTATAACCGGAGCAGTAGGACGAAGAAGTGGAACAGCCTGACGTTGCATGTTTGTACCCATGGAAGCACGCGTGTTGTCATCGTGTTCCAAGAACGGAATAAGTGAAGTGGACACGGAAATAATCTGTTGAGGAGAGACGTCCATGTGAGTCACTTCTTTTTCAGTGACAGTCACCGGTTCTCCCATTTTGCGAGCGTTAGCATTGTCTTCAAGAAATTCTCCGTCATGGGTGAGTGGCGTGTTGGCTTGTGCGTAAACAATTTCATTTTCGTCTTCCGCATCGAAGTAGCTCACCTTGCTTCCAAGGAAAGCGCGAACAAGAACTTCCTTCATACCTTTTTCCTTTGAAAGTGCTTTCGCCGCTTTTGCATCGATTTCAGTTCCTTTCTTAATCCCGGCCGCTCCTTCTGCGAGGATATGACCGACAGCAGCCTTTCCATCATTCTTCACACTGTGCATCACTTCACGTAGAGGCGTTTCAATGAATCCATATTTGTTGATCTTGGCATAAGAGGCCAAGTGAACCACAAGACCGATGTTCGGTCCTTCAGGTGTGGCAATAGGGCAGATACGTCCGTAATGAGAGGGATGCACGTCACGTACATCGAAGGATGCGCGTTCACGAGAAAGTCCTCCGGGACCCATGGCGGAAAGACGACGTTTGTGTTCGAGCTCGGACAGCGGATTGGTTTGATCCATGAACTGAGAGAGCTGAGAACTTGCGTAGAATTCACGAAGCGCCGCGGTGATTGGACGAGAGTTCACAAGTTGAGTAGGCGTGACGGTGTCGAGATCCATCACGGTCATACGGTCTTTAGCGATACGTTCAGTTCGAAGTAAACCTACGCGGAATTTGTTTTGAACAAGTTCTCCAACCGGGCGAATGCGACGATTGGAAAGATGATCAATATCATCGGCAACCGCTTCTTTATTATTGAGTTGAATAAGGTGCTTTAAAATGAGAATGAAGTCATCCACTTGGAAAGTGTGATACTTGCGTTCATTCGGAATTTTAAGATCGAAACGACGATTGATTTTGTAACGAGCCACAGATCCCATGTCGTACTTCTTGTAATCGAAAAATAAAGATTCAATAAGCGCCTTTGCATTTTCCGGAGTTGCGAGATCACCCGGACGAATCTTTTTATAGATGGCTTTGTAGGCCTCATCGGTAGTTTTAGCGGGATCTTTTTCCAGCGTAAGCAAAATGTAATCGCGAATGGGGTCATTAATCACGTCCTTGAATAATTCCATGATCTTTTTATCGGTGTCGAAACCGAATACGCGGAGCATGGAAGTCACGTAAATTTTACGCTTGCGGTCAATTTTCACAGTAATTACTCCTTTTTTGTCCGTTTCAATTTCGAGCCAGGCCCCACGTTTCGGAATAATTTTTGCATTGTGCATTCCGGGCGCCGCAGCGTTCTTGGAGAAGAAAACTCCGGGAGAGCGCACAATTTGAGAAACCACCACACGTTCAATTCCGTTCACAAGGAAACTTCCATCGCAGGTCATCAGAGGGATAGGGCCCAAGAAAACATCCTGTTCTTTAATTTCTCCGTTTTCCTTATTAATGAGCTGCACGTGCACCTTGAGTGGCGCTTCGTAGGAAAGGTTTTTAGTGCGGCATTGTTCGGGCGTGTATTTGCATTCACCCAATGAGTGGTCAAGAAAGTGCAGTTCAAGCTTCCTTCCGGAGAAGTCCGTGATAGGGGAGATTTCTTCGAGGAGTTCGCGGATACCTTCATTAAGGAACCATTCATAAGATTCGGTTTGAATCTCAATAAGATTCGGCATTTCTGCTTTTCCATGGAGGTCGACGAAATACTTCCGTTCCAAAGGCTTGGTGGAAGAACGTCCTATGTCTTTCTTAAGTGCTGCTGAAGCCTTAGTTGCAGATTTAGGCATAGGTCTGAGGCAGTTTAAGGATATGAAATGAAACAGGACAGTCTCCGCTAGGAAAACTGACTGCTTTACTTTGCTCTCTTGCGCAACTCAATCTGTAATTCGAGAGCGATGTCGAGTGCTATTTTATTCACAAAACTTCCAATGTCAACAGGAAAAGTAGACACTTGAAGGAAAGACTGTGTTGACAATGACGTTTTATTGTTTTTAAATTGCGCTTACTGAATCAATTTATATGAAGCCGAATACAAGACTCACTTTACAGTTTTTCTGGGGATACACTAAAAAACAGTGGTTTTTGGCTTTGCTCAGCCTTATTGGGGTGACAGGCGGGGCTTCGGGAGCCATGGTGAATGCGTTTTTTCTGAAGGATTTAATCAACGCTCTCGTCGCGGGACAGCCGGACCAAGCTTTGTCCAGTTTATTTAACATTATTGGAATTGGACTCGTGGAGTGGGTTATGTGGAGGCTTTCCGGTTATTCCATGAGTGTAGTTGAAAGTAAGGGGATGAAAGAAATCGCAGACGCCTGTTTTGAGCAGCTGCACAAACACTCCATGAACTTCTTTAATAATCAGTTTGTTGGGTCGCTTGTGAGACGTGCGGGCCGTATGGCGCGCAGTTTTGAGGATATTTTAGATCAAGTTTTCTTCGAATTTTATACCTTGTCGCTACGTATCATCATTGCAGTAGTAGTTTTATTCACCCTCCATGTTTGGCTCGGGCTTTCCATTTTACTGTGGGTTCTTATTTTTCTTGGAGTTCATTTTTGGCTTTCGTCGTACAAACTCAAACGCTACAACCTTCCGAAATCCGAGGCGGACACACGTGTGACGGCCCGTTTGGCGGACAGCGTTGCGAATAGCAGTACCATTAAACTTTTCTCCAATTTGGAATATGAAAAGGAGCAGTTTGCCGAGGTGACGAAAGACTGGACTTCTAAGGTTCGAGCGGCGTGGTTTTTCAATAATCACGTGGAATCTATTCAGGTTCTGTTTATGATCGGGCTGCAATTTTTGATTTTCTATTTTGCTATAGAAATGTGGCAGGCTGGTGAACTTACCGTGGGACATTTTGTCCTTTTACAAAGTTATCTTTTGGAGCTTTTTTCTCAGCTCTGGGGTTTTGATCGTTCCTTGCGTCGTTTTTATGAAAGTTTGGCGGATGCGGAAGAAATGATGGTGATTTTGCAAACACCGGTTGAGGTGACGGACATTCGTGGTGCAGAAAAACTTCGTATAAAAAAAGGCGAGGTAAAATTTGATCATGTTTCATTTTCTTACACGGATGACGAAGAGGGCAGTGTAATTAACAATCTATCCTTCACGGTGAAAGCGGGGGAACGAATTGCACTCATTGGCCCTTCGGGCGGAGGAAAGACGACTATTGTAAAACTACTGCTGCGTTTGTTTGATGTGGACAAAGGAAATATTATTATCGACGATCAGGACACGGCGAAAGTTACGCAGAACAGTTTGCGTCGCAACATTGCGTTGGTGCCGCAGGACCCGGTTTTATTCCACCGCAGCTTGATGGATAATATTCGTTATGGAAATTTGAATGCCACCGATAAAGAAGTAATTGCAGCTGCAAAACTAGCGCATTGTCATGAATTTATTTCCAAACTTCCTCAAACTTACAAAACTTTTGTTGGGGAACGTGGGGTAAAACTTTCCGGTGGGGAGCGTCAGCGAGTCGCCATTGCGCGTGCCATTTTAGCCGACACAAAAATTCTTATTTTGGATGAAGCGACCTCAAGCTTGGACAGCGAATCGGAAAAGCTCATTAAGGACGCACTAAAAGTTTTGATGAAGGGGAAGACGGTATTTGTGATCGCGCATCGTTTATCCACTACGTCGGACATGGATCGTATTTTGGTTTTGGAAAATGGTCGTATCGTGGAAGAAGGGGACCACGAAACTTTGGCGAAAAAAGAGAAAGGGCTTTACAAAAGACTTTGGGATTTGCAGGTGGGTGGATACTTGGAATAAACTGTCGTTATGGATGTTAAGATTCATGAATCTTGGAAGAAGCATTTGAGTGAGGAATTTGAAAAACCTTATTTCAAGGAACTTGTTGAGTTTGTGAAAACGGAATATGCGAATAAAAAAGTTTTTCCACCACCCTCGCATATTTTCCGAGCGTTTGAACTGTGTCCATTCGAAGAC
>JBAZQU010000029.1:0-13165 GCA_041645035.1 Candidatus Altimarinota bacterium
GCCTCCACGGTTGGGATCAATGAAGACATCATTCGAAGGTACATTCAGAGACAGGGAGAAGAAGATGCGGGCCAAGCGCAGCTTGAATTAGGTTGAAACCCCGAGCGTAAGCTCGGGGAGGTTCATAGGATTTTGCCCTAATTCTGGTTGGCAAGCGCCTAGTATAACAGATAAGGCTATTGGGAGGAATGAGGAAGGTTCGCGGCTCAACATGGTGTTACGATTTTAATAATAAAGGCCACATTAAAGCATAAGGTTTGAGGGTTGTCAATAGTGCTTCAACCGCTCAAACTGATCTTAAGCCAAAAGAATTCCTCCATCCACGATCACTTGTTCACCGGTCATGTAGGAGGACATGTCTGAGGCCAAGAAGAGGGCTACTTTGCCGATGTCGTCCGGTTCGCCCATGCGGTGCATGGGGATTTTTGCCAAAAAAGCTTCGAGGAATTTCCCCATGTCCACGGCTTGGCCGGGGGTGGGTTTTTGCATCTCTTGAACACCGGGCGTCGTAATGCCGCCCGGAGCGATGGCGTTTACCCAAATTTTGTGAGGCGCAAGTTCCAAAGCCGAATTTTTAGTGAAGCCCCATACGCCGTGTTTAGAGGCGTCGTAATGAGCGAGTCCAATCGAGGAGGGATGTACGGCATCAATAGATGTTATATTAATAATTTTCCCGCCCTTTCCTTGTTTTTTCATTTGTTCGCTCGCATATTTGGTACACAAAAATACACCTTTCAAATTCACAGCAATCACTTTTTCGAAATCCGCCGCCGTCATATCGGCTATGGTCACAGAGGGGAAGATTCCCGCGTTGTTCACCATAATATTTAAAGCACCAAAACTATCCACCGCAAATTTTACCATGTTTTTTACATCCTCTTCCTTTGATACATCCGTGTGTATGGATTTTGCTTTCCAGCCTTTCCCCGTGAGTTCGCTCACAGCTTTTTCTATCTCATCCGGATTGAGAGACGCGATCACAATATTTGCTCCGGCCTCCGCCAAACGGTACGCAATACCAAAACCAATCCCGCGTGAACCACCGGTCACAATAGCAGTCTGTCCGGAAAGATTTAAGAGCTGCGTGAGACTTTCCATGACCTTATCTTAGCATAGACTCGCCCGGCTCCAATAGACTTAATTCGTCGGATCTTCTACTCCCGCAAACATATTCATCTACATGCGGATTTTCCGGGTAAGTGTCATACAAGGTAGATCTTGGATTCTCGAGTGAGCACCTCCATCCTGTACCCGTGGAGTATAAATTATGCTTCCTAAAGCACCCTGTACCAACATCATGTTGGCCCATGATTTTAGTCACCACTTGGCCATCTCGCGTTTGTAAAACACTTAGCGGAGGCGTTTCTCTTACAAAAACATGTTGGCCGGTGCTCAGAGTAACCGCTAGGTATACCTCACCGTTGACTCTTGCTACCTGTTCATCCAGTGCTTCTATGGTCGCGCCTTCACATCCTGCGCACGGAGAGTCAATCGGCTTGCCAATTAAAGCCGCTTCAGACCTTAATTCGTTCACCATTACTTGTGAACGTAATTGTACTACAGCTAAACCCGCGGCTGCTAGTGACAGAGCACATATACTTGATAATCCGGGGCTAAATCCTCCATCGGACTCATAATGAGTGCTATCGTCATGCCGTCTTTTCATAAAACCTCAGTAAGCGCTCACATTCAACAACTTTTTAGCATTTTTGTCAATCCATTATGTATTTAGAGCACCTCCTTATCAGGGGGGATACTGTAGTAGTCGAAGAGGTATTCAATGATCTTATGGAAGACCTGCCCGGAAGTTTGTTCGGCCCATTCGTTGGAGCGGGGATGGTCCATTTTCACCAGAATGAGAAACTGGGGTTCGTCGATGGGCCCGTAACCCATGAAAGTGACTTCCGTGGTTCCGGGACCGCTGAGGGCCTTGCCCCATTTATAAGTTTGCGCCGTTCCGGATTTACCGGCGATATAATGATCGTCCAGTGCGATTTGGCTGCTGTATTGCGCCACCACGGAAGTGAGCATGGCAGTGATTATTTCGGCGGTTTCGGGCTTAAGCACTTGTGCAACGATTTCAGGTTCAAATTCCTCCACGGTGCCATCTGCATACTCTATTTTTTTGACTAAATAGGGGCGCATCATGGAGCCTTCGTTGGCAAGAGTGGTAAAGGCCTGAATGAGTTGAATAGGAGTCATGGAAATACCCTGGCCAAAGGCTTTAGTGGCCATTTCCGATTCCGTCCACCCGTCGTAGTGCTCCACCTCTCCTTGCACTTCGTCATCCAGGCCAATATCTGTTTTTTGAAGGAGTCCGTACGATTTGAGATAGGAGTAGAAAAGGGCCGGGCCAAGTTTTTTGGCAATAAAAGTCATACCCGTGTTGCAAGAATGCTCGAGCACTTGAGTCATGGTCTCAAAACCATGATAGGCACCGTTAAAAGTTTCTATGTAGTAGTCATATTCATTTGTGTAGGCATTGAAGTCCACCCCTATCGGGCCACTGTCCATAAAGGTGGTGCTGGCGCTTACCTCGCCGGAATTGATGGCGGCTGCCATAACAAGGGGCTTGAACGCGGATCCCGGTTCATACACTTCTTGCACCATTTTATTTTTATAAACTTCGGGACCCCAGATGTTTTTGTAGGAATAATATTTTCCGGGCACATCGGGATCGAGGAAGATTTCAACGCGCACATCGGGATCCACCTGCAGATAGTACCAATAGCGGGGTTCTTTCTCGTCGCCAAAAGGAACGATAAATTCTTTTTTGTCTTCAGGGATTTCGATCTCCACTTTCTCAAACACGTCGCTGAAACTGTTGGGGTTGAAGGTGGGGTACTGTGCCATGGCCAAAATAGCGCCGGTTTGTGGATTTATTACGATGACTTGTCCACTGTCCGGGCGATATTCTTCCACACCGGCCTTCAAAAACTCTTCCACCTTGGTTTGAATGGCGCGATCTATGGTTAATGTGATGTTCGCCCCATTCACCGGGTCTTCAATAATACTGTCTCCCACCGTGATTTGATTTCCATTGGCATCTATTTTGGAAGTGAAAATTCCGTCCTGCCCTTGAAGGATTTCATCAAAAGTTCCTTCAATTCCATACTGCCCGCCGTCACCGCTTACGTAGCCGAGTACTTGCGCGGCCATGTCTTGCTCCGGGTAGAAGCGATAATATTCGTCCACTAAACGTATCCCCAAAAAGACAGGATCGGTTTTTTCGACTTTAGCTGCTGCAATATCATCTTTCAAAATAGTTTCAATTTGTTCGGAAATAGTGGGGTCGAGTTTTCGACGCAGCACCACATAACGATTTGTTCCCAGCAACACGGTTTTAAGATCCTCGGGGTCCCAATCGAGCAATTCACTCAAAGTTTCCGCGGTGCCTTCTTTGTCGTTTATTTTGGCTGGATAAGCATAAATATCTCCGTCGCTGGTTACCTCAATTCCTTCAAGATCTAAGCTTTTGACTTCGGTTTGAGTTTCAAGATCTTGTCCTTCGAGGAGCAAAATAAGATCGCGAGTTTTGTCGGCCAGGGTGTCCTCCAAGTACTGACGGTAATCCTCCGCAAGTTCTTCGTCGGTTTTGAGTTTAAGTTTGCCGAGGGCTTCCTCACGCAGCGTGGTACTTTCCATTTTCATGATGGCCTCGTACTCCTCATCGTAGCGTTTTTGGTCGAGTTCCTTCTCCGTTTCCAGGTCAAACAGTAGAGGGGTGAGGGTTTCGGCCACGACGTCCGGTTGTGTGATTAAAGTAGGGTCCGCGAAGACCATAGCCAGAGTGGTGTTGGTGGCGAGACTGTAACTTTCACCGCTGTGATAATCTTCAATTAAAATTTCTCCACGACGGGAAGGTAGGGTGGTGTACCCGTACTGTTCTCTTTGCGCAATTTCTTCATAATAACCGTAAGAAATTACCTGGAGATAAAAGAGGCGAAAGATGATTAGCCCCGTGACCACGTAAACGGCTAGAAAAAGAACGCTAAGCCGATTCAGACCGATGCGAGATTCCATAGTTTGATGTGGCTTGCGCCACGTTATTGCTTAGGCCGTAGGCACTCGCCTCGGCTCGCCTTCGTTCGCTACGGCTTGTAGTTTGAGTGGACTTCAATCCTACCTTTTGCTAGCATCGTCGCGCAATACTTTTCCCATGCATAGAAAAACTACGCTGTCCAATGGACTCCGGGTCATTACGGACCATATCCAAGGCACGGAGGCAGTGACGGCTTTGGTTTTAGTAAAGGCCGGGTCTCGCTATGAGCACCATGAGATCAACGGGATTTCTCACTTTTTGGAGCATATGTTTTTTAAGGGAGCAAAAAAATATAAAAATGCCAAGGCCGTTTCGGAGGCTATCGACGGAGTGGGGGGAGAGTTCAATGCTTTCACTTCCAAGGAGTACGCGGGCTATTATGTAAAGACGGCTAAAGAGAACATGCGACTCGCCATGGACGTGCTTTCGGACATGATGATGTATTCCCGCTTCGACCAAGGGGAAATTGAGAAGGAACGCGGGGTGATTATGGAAGAATTCAATATGTATCAAGACACGCCCATGTATCAAGTGGCGTGGAATTTTGAACGCGGAATGTTCGGGAACCAGCCGCTTGGATGGGATGAGGTGGGGACCAAGAGTGTTATTAAAGCCTTGCAGCGGGAGGATTTTGTACAGTACAAGGAATCTTTGTATGTGCCGGAAGCTATGGTGATTTGTTTGGCCGGTGCCGTGAATCACGACGAAGTGGTGGCCATGGTTCAAGAACTTTTCCCTTTGGAAAAACGCGACGCGACGCGAAAAATGCTTCCTTTTGAGAAAGGACTGGAGAGCACGAAACGCATTTCCTTACAAACAAAGAAAACCGAGCAAGCTCATTTGGTGTGTGGAGTTCCCGGACTTCCGGCCGAACATCCCGATCACTATGTTCTCAAAGTACTCAGCTCCATTTTGGGAGGGAACATGAGCAGCCGTATGTTTCTGGCGGTTCGCGAAGAAAAAGGTCTGGCTTATTACATTTCTTGCGGGACGGAAGATTACTTGGATACGGGAACTTTTTATACCAGAGCCGGTGTGGACGTGACTCGAATCAAAGATGCTATCAAAGCCATTGTGGAAGAATACAAAAAGATTGCTACGGAAGGGGTTCCCGAAAGTGAACTTAAAAAAGGGAAAGAGTTTTTGAAAGGCAAATTGATTTTGTCTTTGGAGGACAGCGAGAATGTGGCGCAAATGCACGCCCTCAACGAACTTCTTTATGATAAGATTAAGACACTTGCAGATATCTCCTCTGCCATCGATAAGGTTACTGTTGCAGATGTGCAACGCGTAGCGGAGCAAATTCTTAAGGACGAACTCATCCATTTGGCGGTGATCGGTCCTTATGAGGATAAGGCGGAGTTCGAAGCTTTGCTTAAATAATTTTTAACCCCCTGTTTTATGGCTATGGAACGCACCCTCGTACTCGTCAAACCGGATGGGATCCAACGTGGCCTTGTTGGTAAAATTATAACGCGCCTTGAAGAAAAGGGACTTAAAATGGTGGGATGCAAAATGATGACGCTCGATGAAGCGCTCCTTCGTGAACACTATGCGCATATCGCGGACAAACCATTTTTCCCCGGTGTAGCCAATTTTATGAAGAGCTCGCCCGTACTTGCCATGTGTTGGGAAGGGCTTGAGGCGGTGGAAGCTGTTCGTTTGATTACCGGCGTAACAAAGGGCCGCGCGGCTGATGCGGGAACTATCCGCGGGGACTTCGCCATGAGCGTTTCCTGCAATGTGATTCACACTTCTGACTCAGTGAAAACGGCGGAGAAAGAAGTGCCTCGATTCTTCAAGCAGGATGATCTCTACGATTACCGCAAGAGTGAATACGAACATATTTATAACGATGAGGAACGAGCTTAGCCGATTCGTCGGCGTGCTCAACTTGACCCCAAACAGTTTTTCGGACGGGGGTCGTTTTAAAGAATTTGGAGGGGAGGAGGACGTCGTGGAGGCAGCGCGGGAAATGCTGGAGGATGGGGCGGAGATTTTAGATCTTGGGGGTGAATCCACGGGGCCGGGATCGGTGGCGGTGACGGTGGAGGAGGAGCTTGCGCGGGTGCTGCCGATTTTGAAACGCCTGAAAGCGGCTTTTCCGTGGGCGGTTTTGTCTATCGACACATGGAAAAGCAAAGTTGCGGAGGCAGCTTTGGCTGCGGGCGCTTCTTGGGTGAACGACGTGACGGCCGGACGAGGCGATCCACGGATTTTTGAGGTGGCGGCGCGCCGTGGCGCGCCGATGGTGCTGATGTATAGCAAGCAAAACAGCCCGCGCACGGATCGCGAAGCGGTTCAGTATGACGATGTGATGAAAACGGTGAAGGACTTTTTGGCGGAGCGAGTGGCGGTGGCGCGGGCGGCCGGTGTTCGCGAAATTATTGTGGATCCGGGCATGGGGGCTTTTGTGAGTGGCGATGCCGCTTACAGTTTTGAAATCATCGAACGCATCGAAGAGCTCCGTGAACTGGGCTGCCCCATTTTAGTAGGGACTTCCCGCAAAGGCTTTTTGGGCGAAGATCGCCTGGGGATGACTTTGTGGACGACCTTGCAATTGGCGGACAAGGTGGATTATTTGCGAGTGCACGATGTATGTGAAAATGCGAGCTGTACAGAAGGGTGAATTGTTGAGAGATTCACCGCTGGCGGTGAATAAGAAAATATTCTTGGTTTTGTCTATAGGCTTGACTAAAATCAAAAAGTGTTTAACAATAGCTTCCCTTTAAAATTTTATTATGTTTAGAGAAGCTATTGAAAATATAACTTACAGTACGGAGGACAACCCTTCTCATCTGGACTTTCTTACGCAAGGAATAGATCGACTTGAGGCGGTCTTGAAACTTCTTGATGCAAATGAAGAGATTCCGGAAGACGAAGTTGACACGGTTCTGGATGCCATTTATGAGGGAATTGAAGCCGCTAGTTTGATTGGGCCTTCTTGTTTGGATTATGAAGAAACGCCTCGGGTTTTAGCCCTCAAAAAAGAAGAACTTGCTCTTACTGCTGCGCGTGCAGAGGCTGCCATTGCACAAAGAAGCCAACCTGCGGCATAATGGCGGCCTATGTTTCTCTCCAAAGAATTCACTTTCGATGCGGCACACTTCCTGACTAAATATCATGGTAAGTGTGAACGTTTGCATGGGCACACTTATAAATTGCGCGTAACGGTGGAAGGGCCGGTGGGCGGGGAAGATATGGTGATGGATTTTTCCGAACTCAAAAAACTGGTAAAGGAAAAAGTGATCGATCGCTATGACCATCAAAATCTGAATGATTTTTTCGAAAATCCGTCGGCGGAATTGATCGTCATGCGTATTTGGGAAGATCTTGCCGGCGATCTGCCTGTGCGACTGCACGAAATAACGCTCTGGGAAACGGCGGACAGTTTTGTCACTTACCGTGGAAAATAATGCACGTATTTTTGGGGCTCGGAACCAATTTGGGAGATCGCGAAATGAACCTTGTCACAGCGCGAGATCTTTTGATGAAGCAAAATGTACTCGTGGTGGGGCAGTCGAGTGTACTTGAAACGGAACCGCTGGGAGGACTGGATCAACCGATGTATTTGAATCAGGTGGTGGAATGTGTGACCGAACTTTCGCCACAGGACTTGTTTGTGACTTGCAAAACTGTGGAAAAAGAAATGGGGCGGTCCGTGGAAGTGCCTATAGGGAATGTAAATTTTGGACAAACGGGGATAGATTCGTACCCTCTGGGGCATCTTCGAGCTTCGCCGAAGGGCCCAGGAGAATCTCGCATCATAGACATCGACATTCTTTTTTACGGAGACCAGGTGGTGGAAGGCCCTTCGCTTACAATTCCACACCCTCGACTTACGGAACGGCCTTTTGTGATGGAAGGCGTTTTGGAACTTTCGCCGGATTTTGTCCATCCTGTTTTAAAAAAGCCGTTGAAAGCGCTACTGCATCAGGCATAATGCAAGTATGAACCTGAGACAAAGGGAACTTCGGCTTGAAGCTCTGGAGCTCATTTCAAGAATGGGAGAGGGAAGCAGTGGACGTATGCTGTCTTCCATTGATCTGATTGAAGGTCTTTATTTTGGCGAAGAAAATGGACGGCAGATCTTTAAACACAATCCCAAGTTGCCGCAGTGGGAAGGCCGAGACTATTTTGTGCTTTCCAAGATTGAAGCGCTACCGGCACTGCACGCTGTTTTGCAAAAAGATGGCTACACGCTTCCTGAGGTTTTGCCCTTTTTCCCTAATCGAAAAGTGCCGGGTGTGGAAGTAACCACAGAGGAGCATGCGTATGGACTTTGCATGGCGGTAGGTATGGCACAGGCCATTCAAATCAGTCATCTCAATCAACACGTATTTTGTTTGGTGGGTGATTATGAATTGGATCATGGGCGAGCATGGGAAGCCATTATGGTGGCGGCGGAACGCAAGCTTGATCGACTTTGCCTGGTTTTGGACGAAAACAATCCTAATGATTACTTATGGCAGGAACGTTTTGAATCTTTTGGCTGGAAAGTGATTAAACTACGAGATGCGCACGATCATGATGAAATTGTATACGGTTATATGAAGGCGCGACTCACTCTTCGCAAGCCCACATGTATTTGGGCGCCCACTAAAAAATCCGCCGGTATTCCTTTTGCGGAACGAAAGCCGGAGTATGACGATACTGTTTTTTCTGACGCCGAATTGCAAGAAATTCGGACTTTACTTTTATAACCGCTAAGACGGCTATGATGCTGGATATTAAACTCGCTCAAATCGGACTCAAGATAAAGAACTTGGTGGTTTTGGACCTCACTTTTTCGCAAGGAAAATTTCCTGAATTTAAAAGAGCTTATGAGTCTCGTTATATCCATCTGCCGGGGCGCAAAGAAATGGCGCTTGCCTTTGCCGGTGGGCTCAGCGCATTTGGAAAAATTGTACTGATTTACGGCATGGACAGTGAGGGATGTGAAGTACCCGATCGAACGCTGAACATTAAGCTGGTAGAAGAGGGGCCGGAGGGACAGTGGGAAATTTTTGAAGAAGAATTGAAAGCATTTGGTCCTGCGGTTTTGTTGATTCCTGAAGAGGTTTGAAGTAATTTATAGCTACTAAGCTCATGTTTTCACAAAAAAACCTCCGCATTTTCTCGGGCTCCTCTCACCCGGCACTCGCCGGCGCTATTGCGAAAGCACTGCACGTGCCTCTTTCAAAAATGCAAATTTCCAAGTTTGCGTGCGGTGAAATTTATGCGAAACCCGACATTACCGTGCGTGGAATGGACGTGTTTCTTGTGCAGACCTGCACCGGAAACGTGAATGAAGACTACATAGAACTTTTCATCATGATTGACGCGCTCAAGCGATCTTTCGCACGCAAAGTGCACGTGGTGATTCCACATTTTGGATATGCCCGTCAAGATCGTGTGGCTACGCCGCGCGAACCCATTTCCGCAAAGCTTATGGCGAGTTTGATTGCGGCAGCGGGCGCGGATCACGTGATTAGTATTCATTTCCACAGCGATCAGACTCAGGGATTCTTCCCCTTCCCGATGGACAACCTCAAAACCAAGAGGCTTTTCGCCGACTATTTGAGAAAGAAAAAACTAAAAAATGCCGTGATTGTTGCGCCGGATGCGGGAGCTGCCAAGGAATCCGGACGACTCGCTGCTTTTCTCGACATGCCTTTGGCCATTCTCACCAAAGAAAGGCCCGCCTTCAATGTGGCGGAAGTAACGTCCGTGGTGGGGGACGTGAAAGGCAAAACTTGTATCGTGGTTGATGACATGGTTGATACCGCCGGCAGCGTTTGTGCCGCCCACGCAGCCCTCCTTAAAAAAGGAGCCAACAAAGATATTTATTTGATGTCCACCCATGCGATCCTTTCCGGACTTGCGGTGGACCGGCTCAAAAAAATTAAATTCAAGGAAGTGATTGTGACCGATACGGTTCCGCTTAAGGAAGAAAAACAGTTTCCCGGGCTTAAGGTACTTTCGGTTGCACCCATGCTTGCGAAGGTCATCCAATGCGTTCATGAAGATAAATCCGTAACGGATGCCACATGAAAATATACATTGGTGCCGATCACGCCGGGTTTCCACTCAAAGAAACGCTCCGCGTCTATATTAAAGGACAAGGACACGAGGTGATAGATCTCGGAACTTTTAATGAGGAATCGGTGGATTATCCCGATTTGGCGCGTGAAGTGGGTGAAAAGGTGCGAGAAAATCCGGAGAGCCGAGGAGTTTTGATTTGTGGGACGGGAATCGGGATGGCTATTTCCGCCAACAAACTTAAAGGTATTCGCGCAGCCAATGTCCATAACACCGCTGAGGCGGAACTCTGTCGAAAACACAACAATGCCAATATCATTACTGTTGGCGGCCGTACCATGGACCCCGAAACAGCGAAGGCGGTAGCGGATACTTTTATTGCCACGCTTTTTGAAGGGGGTCGTCATCAGGCTCGCATAGATAAAATAACTGCGATCGAAAATGAAGAATAATGTCCTAATCGCACCCTCCATTTTGTCAGCCGATTTTGGTCGATTAAATGAGGAAATTGCCTCGGTTGAACCTTATAGCGATATTATTAGTGTGGACGTGATGGACGGACATTTTGTTCCAAATATCACCGTGGGAATATCGGTGGTGAAATGCATTAAAACCAAACTTCC
The DNA here is from genome assembly GCA_041645035.1 of Candidatus Altimarinota bacterium. Taxonomy (GTDB): domain Bacteria; phylum Patescibacteriota; class Gracilibacteria; order UBA1369; family 2-02-FULL-48-14; genus 2-02-FULL-48-14. The sequence continues at coordinate 10,687 of JBAZQU010000029.1, forward strand.
CATCGAATGTCATTTGATGATTGAACATCCGGAAAAATATATTGAAGAATTCGCCAAAGCCGGAGCGAAAATTATTTCAGTGCATATTGAGACCATGCACGGAAAAACTGCAGAGATTTTGCAGAAAATTCGTAAACTTGGATGCAAGGCTTCGCTGGCCATTAAGCCGGCCACGCCTGTTTCCGAAATTGAAGAGTATTTGCCACTCATGGATTGCGCCGTGGTGATGAGTGTGGAGCCCGGATTCGGAGGGCAGTCATTTATACCCGGGGCGCTGGACAAAATTCGCTGGCTTCGTGAAAAAAAACCGGACATCGATATTATTGTGGATGGGGGAATTAATGCCGAAACCGCAAAACTTTGTCGCGAAGCCGGAGCAAATATTTTAGTGGCGGGTTCTTACGTGTTTGGTGCTGCGGATCGGAAAGCGGCGATTGAAAGTCTGCGAGCCTAAGAATTTACCGGAGGTGGAATTTCTTTTTTTCGGCGTGGATCCAGAGCAGACCACTTATAAATAGTATAGAGAATATGCTCAAAAAAAGAGGATCCGTGAATGCGTTTCCACTACCTATATAAGCTAAACTGAAGGAGGGGCCAAGATTTGCCATCACGGTCACGGGTATGAAAATGCATTTTCGAAGTTTAGAAAATCCGAGAAAATACGCGCCGTAATCACCAGGGAAGCTGGGAATGAAGCAAAGTACAAAGTAGAGCAAGACCGCTTTTTCGGAACCAAGTAGTTGGTCATACTTTTGCATATTCTCTTCGGCCACAAAAATGCGGAGGATTTTTCGTCCGTAACGCCGTCCCAAGAAAAAATTAATAAAATTCCCAAGCACCCGCGCAATCCAGAGCATAATAAAAGCCGGCACAGTTCCATACACAAAACCGCCCGCAATTCCTACAATGGTGTAATTGAGCGGGAGGATAATCGTGCACACGATTCCAATCGTCGTGTACAAAATAAATCCCCAAGCACCCCAGCTCGCAATGAGCGCTTCCAAGGCTTCGTGACTTGGCACTTTTCCCATTACCCAATACGGCACCAAAAAAGCAAAGAGTATAAAGAAGGCTGCCGCAACCAGAAGAAAACGAGATTTTTGGCGCATGAAGAATGGTGACCGTGGCAGGAATCGAACCTGCGACCCTCAGCTCCGCAAGCTGATGCTCTATCCAACTGAGCTACACGATCACGTGGGCGCATCCTAGGCGAAAAGGCCAAGAAATGCAAGATTAGGAGGACTTGGCGACGTAATGCACGCCGTCGATTTCTTTGAAATCACTATCCATGGTGTGGAGGATGGCGCCGGTGGCATAGGCGGTGGCTAGAATGATGCTATCGGCCATGGGAAGCTTGAGGTTTTTACTGAGTTTGGCGGCCCAGAGGGAAATATATTCGTTTAATTCAACAATTCGGCCCTTTCTCATTTGATTGGTTGCCTCGATGGCTCGGGTTTCGTCAGCAATCACCAGAAATCTTTTATATACTTCAAAAAGAGTGATAGAAGGGACAACCAAATCTTCAAGTTTGTGAATGAAAGGTCGAAAATGAGCTCGCCGTGGACCTCCCGTGAAATATTCAATCCACCCTGAACTGTCTACGATATGGTTCATATTTCTCGGTCGGGTTCACGGTCGAAGTGAAGAGCCAAACCTTTATAGCGGCCCTCAAAGTTTTCTATGGGCTCATCCGGTACGACTTCGATTCTTCCTTGGTAAGCGAAAATCTGAAGCTTTGCACCTGCTTTTAGGTCAAGCTGCTCGCGGACTTCTTTGGGAATAACGATTTGGAACTTGGGAGATAAAGTAATCGTCATACGTTTTTGTGATCGATAAGAAAACGGTAAAATTATACCTTGAAAAGCCAAGATAAGTCAAGAGGAGGCCTTAGAGTTTCTCCCCACCATGTTCCCGAATGACGCGAAGCATTTCACTGTGGATGAGACCGTTGCTCCCTACGATATTTTTCAGTTTTGGGTTGAAAGTGCTACCGTCCATATTCGTCACGGTTCCGCCCGCTTCTTCCAAAATGATTTTTCCTGCGGCCACATCCCAAGTTTGGAGGTCATATTCCCAAAAACCGTCGAAAGATCCACGCGCTACAAAACACAGATCCAGGGCTGCGCTGCCAATGCGCCGAACGCCGTGGCTGGTGCCATAAAATTGGTCAAAAAGTTCTACATTTTTCTTATAGCGAGGAGAAGTTCTTTCGCAAGGGAAGCCGGTTCCGAACAAGCTTTGCCCCAAATTGCCGGTTTTAGATACATGAATCGGTTCCATCCCACTATAAGCGCCTTTGCCCTCTTGTGCCCAAAATGTTTCGCCGAGCCCCGGAGCTTCCACGACTCCAATAATGGGTTTACCCTTATGGATGATGGCAATGGAAATCGCAAAAAAGGGAAGACCATGGGCAAAGTTAGTGGTTCCGTCTATAGGGTCGATGATCCATTTGTACTCGCCGCTACCTTCGATCACGCCG
>JBAZQU010000002.1:0-67460 GCA_041645035.1 Candidatus Altimarinota bacterium
TAAGGTTAAATTGTTCCTCTGTAAGCATGTGATACATAGCGTGGCGGGTTAAAGTAACACCACTCTATCACACAATATTTTTTATGTTAACAGCACCTAGTACCCTTAAGGCCTGGTTCATTGTAGTGTCTCTTGCCGTGAGACACAACTATGGCGTTTCAGACGAGCGGAAAAACTACCCATAGGAACGGGGTGACCCCTATTGCCTAACTGCTTAATTCTAGTGTAATATGTGTGTTTACTCAGTCCCACCCCTACATATGATAGAAAGACTAGCCCCAATACTAGCAACCGTTGCAATCTTAGAGGGATGCAAACCCATGGAGTGCGTGGATGACGCCTCTGGGTCTACTCCTGCGGGAACTGCTGATTGGGGAGCTGCCATGGTTTTGGGGAGACAGGGCGGGGACGACAAGGTGTTTTTGGGGTTTGCTCGCTGGGGAGAAACAGCTAGCTCCACTGTTTATGTAGATGATGAGACTCTTGACGACTCGGTCTCTGAGGCCATTGAGATGTTGAATCCCCTACTCACGGCCGCCGGTCTGCCCGTCCTAACTCTTGGTGAGGAGGGAAACCGTTACGATGACTTGGAAATTGATCCATCCTCACCCCTTTCCACGATTACGGCAGAACTAGATCCCGAAGACATTTTGGTGGCGAGCTTCCATTTAGACGTTTTTGACGCATATATGGACAGAGGTGATCCAAAATTAGCACTAACGCAGATCATTAGAACAGATTGTGCTAGCGTAGATATACGCAGTGCAATGGTGGTTCTCGATCCAGAGGTTGATTCAAGAGGCCTCGACTTGCCGTGGCTCGTTGGACATGAATTGGGACATGCTCTGGGTCTGGACCATCCCACCCGAGCTGACTTGCTTATGTCTGCAAGCCAACCAGCAGAGTTAGTTGACGCAGAGGCAGAAACCGAAGGGGTAGGCTTAATTTGTATAAAAGATCCCTGGCAAGATCCCGAAACATGTCTTGAACCAGAGTTTACTCTCGAAAATGGGACGACATATGTGCCGGCCGACCATCTGTGATAAGCCATAGAGGCTTCTATCGGATCTCCGCATGCACGTCCAAGCTAGCCTTGCGGGTCTCAAGCGTTTGTCATGCAACTCATGGCTGGGGATGAGGGATGACGCTCACTCTGTTCGCTAGACGCTTCGCTTACGAACCCTGGGTTCTCATCCTCACAATCCTACAATTGAAACCCCACCCGGCACAAGGCCGGTTGTGTTTTCAATGGCTGGCTAGTCGGGTCTAGTACCCTTCCACCACTTCAGGATATTTTTGACGATATTCGTCGCTAAATTCACAGACCATACAGTCTGGGATCCAGTATCCAATTCCATTCTCATCTTCAAAAATCGTAGCTCCTCCGTTGACTCCATTGGCATAAACATAACCAAATGAATAGTTCATATCCTCATCTATGCTCTCGATGGGCTCAATCACGACACTCAATATAATTTCTCCTTGCTCAGTGTAGTAATCAACATACGGATTGACGACTCTATCTAATATTTCTTGCTCCACGTCATCAGGGATAGACCCTGCGGCAGAGAAAACAATCATCGGCAATTCGAGATCTTCATATTCACAGATGAATTCATCCGTACTTTCTGGGAGAGCAATTTCTTCCTCCTCTTGAATGGGATTGCCACTACAGGAAACAAAAAAGACCGCTAGGAACAAAAATAAAGTGAGTTTTTTCATAGGTATAAAAGTAAAATGTATTGGCTGGCTAACCGGGTCTAGTACCCTTGACCTTGTTCATTGTTAGAACTCGCCATCAGTCAGACAGAGCTCTTCATAAATTTCGTAGGTGTGATCAGATACCCCTTCGAAATCAATAGCACCACTACAAATAAGTGTTTGAAGTTCAAAGACACCACTCACCATTTGAGCAGTATTATCAGCATCGATCAAAAGAGCGTTATCATATCTATCCAGCATCACAGCCACATCTTCACGAGTAATGTAGTCTCCAACACCAAAATCATTACTGCCTTCATAGCCAGTAACCACTCCCATTCCAGCCATCTTTGTGACGGAATCAGCATAGTAGGCATCGTAATCCACATCTTCAAAAGTAATGATGCCGGAGGCGAATGTAGTTACACTAAAGGTAACAAGAGCACTAAGAAGTCCAACAAGTAAATATTTTTTCATCGCATTTGGGTTAGTAATGAAAAGATTATACACTGACTAAGCCCAATTGAAAGTTATGGCTGGGGATGAGGGATGACGCTCACTCTGTTCGCTAGACGCTTCGCTTACGAACCCTGGGTTCTCATCCTCACAATCCTACAATTGAAACCCCACCCGGCACAAGGCCGGCTGTGTTTTCAATGGCTGGGGATGAGGGATTCGAACCCCCGAATGCCGGGACCAAAACCCGGTGCCTTACCACTTGGCGAATCCCCAACGGTGTGCGCAAAAAGCGCGGAGAAAATCTAATCAATTAATGGTTCAAAGTCAATCTAGCTTACAAACCTATCGCGTCTTGAATTTGACGGATTTGTTCCTCGAGGGCGCTCTGGACTTGGTTCAAGTATTCCTCGGGTAAGGAGTCCATCGGCACTTCCTCGAGAGGCAAATAGCGGAGCGGGTCTACACGGACTCCGTCTTGCCAGACTTCAAAGTGAAGATGCGGTCCGGTGCTACGAACGCCGGCTCCAATGCTGCCCGGCATAGCGCCGGTGTATCCAAGGAGCTGGCCGCGAGTGACGTAGTCGCCGGCGGAAACCGCAGTAGCGGAGACGTGGCCGTAAACGGTCATCACTCCCATGCGGTGAACCACTTGAACGTAGGCGTAACGGGTTGAAGTTTCGTCATACACCACGGCACTCACCACTCCGTCGGCGGGGGCAAAAATAGAAGAACCTTGTTTAGCGCGAATATCGAGAGCGCCGTGACCCACACCAAATTGTTTTTTGTAACCGCTGTCGTTAAAGAAGGCGGTGAGGCCACTGTCGGGGGAGACCGGCCAGTCGAGCTGAAGGAAGGCGGAAGCTTCCGCGGCATCAAAATCCGCCAGCATATCCTCTTCAATGCGAGACACCACTTCTTGCTGATCCTCCGTGAGGAGGGCGTTCATGCCCGCCAATCTTTCTTCCATACTTTTCACATTGGCCTCGTAGATTTTGAGTTCTTGAAACAGGTCCTCTTTACGCTCATCGGAAGTTGCGAGCATGGCTTCGAGCACGGCTTTTTCAGCCTTGGTTTCATCCAAAAGTTCTTGCTGCGCAGCGCGTTCACCCTCCAGGCGCGTCCGTTCGTCGCTCAGTTGTAAATCAAGCGTATCCAGTTCGGCCTTTCGAGTTCGCAATTCCGTCCACTTATTAGTCAGGTCGGTGGTCATGGTGGTCATCCTCTCGATCTGTTTTTGACCTTCGCCCTCGATAAGATCCAAATAAGTAATATTTTGCAGCGTTTGCGAAACGCTATCCGGGCTCGCCAGCACCTTGATGGGGTCCACACCCTCGTCGTTGTAATAAACGTCCCGTTTTACATAAATCATCGTCATGAGCTGGCCCACGAGCACCTTTTGATCCGCCACTTGGAGTTCCAAAATCTGCACGTCCTCCTCAAGATCTCCAATCTCCATCGTTTTTCGTTCCTTTTGAGTCTTCACGCTGGTGATCTGATGCGCGTGGTTTTTAATCTGATCGTCCAGGTTCGCCAAAACCATTTCCAAATTCGTGATGGCCGCGTCCATTTCAAGCAAACTTTCCTTGGCGCCTTCCACATTTTGTTCGAGAAGCGTGTAACGATACTGAATCTGCGCCAGTTTTTGTTTGAGTTGGAGCAAAAGCGTGCTTTGTTCCACCACTTGCGTCAAAGTTCCCGTGTCGTCAGCCTGTGCTACCGGGCTGAAAAGGAGGGCAAAGACGATAATGAGGGAGAATAGTTTTTTCATTTATTTTTGTATCCCCTAATTATAGCACAAAACAGGTTGGGAGGGAAGGTGGACCTACCAAATCCGTGTGCGCACACAACTCAGTAGGCCTTCAATGAGGCGGACATTGGCGGCGGGGAAAGGGAATTTTTCCAATTCGATCGGTTTGACCCACTTGCCGGCACTTGCAGTCTTCAAAACCACCGTGCCTTTGTCAAAATCGGCCAAAAAACAGCGTAAATCGACCAAATATTTAGTGTAAGCGTGCTGAATTTGCATAAAAAACTTCACATTTTTCACTTTTATACCAAGTTCCTCGTCGAGTTCGCGGTGCAAGGCATCCAGGAGCTCCTCGTCTTTTTCAACCCGTCCACCCGGGAATTCCCAGAGTCCGGCCATAAGTCCGCCGTCATGACGTTTTTGAATAAAAATTTTGCCTCTTTTTCGGATGACCGCAACGACCACTTGAACCGGCACTTTTGACCTGGAGGGACCTTTGTTGGGGAGAATATCTTGGACTCCGGCGGCGTAAGCCTTGCACAGTTCTTGCAGCGGACACAGCTCGCACTTAGGCAGTTTGGTGCACTGCAAAGCCCCGAACTCCATCACGGCCTGATTGAAAGGTCGCGCCTGGCCCTTGGGCAGCAATTCCGCGGCTTCGTCCCAGAATTCTTTCTTGAAATAGGTCGCATTTTCCCTGAAATCCGCCAAACGCGCCAGCACGCGGATCACGTTACTATCCACCACCGGACGATCCTGATTGTATGCAATGCTGCAGATAGCTCCCGCCGTGTACGGACCCACGCCCGGAAGCTTCACAACGTCCTTATATTTGGTAAAAAACTCACCTTTGTTCTTCTCCACCAGAATTTTCGCCGTTTTTCGAATGTTTTTTGCTCGGTTGTAGTAGCCCAAGCCCTCCCAAAGCTTCAAAATTTTGTCTTCTTTCGCCCTCGCCACAGACTTAATGGTGGGGAACGCTTTCATCCAGCGCTTAAAATAAGGCAACATGGTGGCGACTTGAGTCTGTTGCAGCATAATTTCCGAAATCCAAACCTCGTAGGGCGTGTAGTTTTTTCTCCAAGGAAGCTTGCGTTGTTTCTTTTGAAACCACGTCAAAAGTCGCTCTGAAATGACCTGACGTTCCTGGGGCGTGAAATTCATGAATCCATTATAAACGAAAAGATGGTAAAGGGAATCCGGATATCCATGGTAAAAAAACCTTGCAAAGATAAGACATTTCACCTAAAATCACTCGGCACGGATCAAAAACTCTAAAGTTTATGTCAACCAAAAAAGCAGGAGGGTCAAGTAAAAACGGACGCGATTCGCAGGCGAAACGTCTTGGAATCAAGCGTTTTGCAGGAGAAGTCGTTACCGCGGGTTCAATTATTGTTCGTCAGAAGGGCACCAAATGGCACCCCGGAAAGAACGTAGGAACCGGACGGGATTGGACTTTGTACGCCCTCGTGGACGGAAAAGTAGCCTTTACGCAAAAGCGTCAAAGAAAATTCGACGGAACGACTCGTTACGACAGTTTGGTCCACATCGCCGCTGTGTAAAAGTTTTGATTTCTAAGATAAAGAAAGCTATCCTAAACGGGTAGTTTTTTATTAACCCCACGCCTTATGAAAAACCAACTTAATGCACTCGCTGTTGCACTTACATGCGGACTCCTTTGGGGAGTCGGACTGATGTTTTGGACTCTCGTAGGCGTACAATGGGGATTCGGCCTGTCCTCTTTAGAGCTGGTTACGGAATGGTACCCCGGCTACGAAATAACAGGTTTAGGGGCACTGATTGGGCTAGGGCTAGGATTTTTGGATGGATTCATCGGTGGGTATATCACGGTTTGGATTTACAATTTCTTTGCTCGAAAATTTAGCAAATAATTTTCATGACGCTCGAATCATTTTTTGGCCTCGATACGGAGGGCGCCGGAAGCGCCGAATCTCGAGAACAATTTCAAGAGCAAATGCGTGAAAGCGCTCGTGCCATTAAAAACATGAGTGCCAATCAAGCAGCTCAAAAAAAACAGGAAGACAAGCTCGCCAAGATTTTGATGCGTTTCATGAAAGACCCGACTAAGTACGACATCGTCTTTTTGGTGGTGAAGCTGCTGCAAGAAAATGTGCCGGGAATGTTTATTTTAGCAGTACTGTCCATTGCGGATCCGGATCTGGAAAAAGAAATCATGAAGGAATTCGACACCGGGCAGGCCCCCGAAGATTCCGCGCTCACCACGGTGCCGGGCGAAGCCTTTATTCCGGATGACATCAAGCGTGAACTCAACGCCTGGGGCAACGGCATTTTGGATGCGGGTATGAAATTGCCGGGTAAAACGTTGCAAACCGCGCTCACGCCTGATCAAAAACTCAAGTCGCTCATTTTGGACCTTCTGCAATTTGCGCTTGAGGAATATTTTCAACGCCACGGACTCGATTTTTCCGAGGACAAAATTCGCCAAGTCGCTTTGCTGAGTATTCAAAGCGTACTCATTCGCCTTCGCGAAGTGTCCAAAGAAAAAACAGACGCCGAAATCATTGAGTCTTAACCTCCATTTATGTCGTCACAAGTGGGAGTCATTGGTCTGGGGACCATGGGCTCTGCGCTAGCTCGGAATATTGCGAACCACGGTTTTAAGGTAAGTGTGTGGAATCGCACGCACGAAAAAGTCGTGGATTTTGTGAAAAATTATGGCGAAGAAAAGTTTTATGGTGCAGAGAATTTTGAAGATTTTGTGGAAAGTTTGGGTGAACCCCGTCGCGTTATTTTGATGTTGCCGGCGGGAGCTCCCACGTATGAAGTGCTCGACCTTTTGAAAGCTACTCTGCAGCAAGGGGACAGTATTTTGGAAGGAGGAAATTCTTTTTATAGAGATACGGAAGAACTGGTTGCAGAATTCGCTGAATTGGGAATTTATTTTTTGGGGACGGGCATTTCGGGCGGAGAAGACGGCGCGCTCAAAGGTCCCAGTATTATGCCCGGCGGAAGTAAAGAAGGTTGGGAAGAGTTTGCCGATATTTTAAAGAGTATTGCCGCTGCGGATTTTGGAGGCAAAGCCTGTACCGCCTACATGGGCAGTGGGGGAGCCGGTCACTACGTCAAAATGATTCATAACGGAATTGAATACGCCGAAATGCAGGTGCTTTCGGAGGCTTACGATTTATTACGTTCACTTTTCCAGCTCAAGCAGGAAGAAATTGTGGAAATTTTTGAAAAATGGAGTGGCGGCGAACTGGACTCCTTTTTACTCGACATCAGTGTGGAAGTTTTGCGGAAAAAAGAAGAGGGCGCGTTTTTACTCGATTTGATTTTAGACAAGGCGGAACAAAAGGGAACCGGACAGTGGACTACCGAAGAAGCGCTTCGTTTGGGAATTCCCGCGCCCTCTTTTGCAAACGCGGTTTTCGCCCGTGCCTTTTCTGCGGAAAAAGAAAACCGAGTCAGGCTTTCGCAGAATTATCCATTGGTGGCGACTTCGCCAAAAATGTTGGTTTCGGAATTCGCCGAACATTTAGAAAAAGCGATTTTGGCCTCACGCGTCGCTCACTTTGAACAAGGACTTTCCATTTTAGTCGCTGCGGACAAGGAATATGGCTTTGGGCTAAACTTTCAAGAAATTTTACGTGTGTGGCAAGGGGGCTGCATCATTCGTTGCAAAGTGCTTCAGAATTTTTCCGGGGTGCTTAACCATGCTTCAAATTTGTACGCGGGATTGTGGACCGAACAAACTTTAAAGTCCGCGCATGAAAGTTGGAAAAAAGTTGTGGCCACGAGCGTGGAACATTCCATCCCGGTCCCCGGCCTCTCCGGTGCGCTCACTCATTTTGAAAGCATGCGCAGTGAACATTTGCCGGCCAATTTTATTCAAGGTCTGCGCGATCGCTTTGGTTCTCACGGCTACCAGCGCACCGATAAAGGAGGCAATTTTCACACCAAATGGTCATGAAGAAAATTCCGTTCCAAATTGCCGCCCATGATTTCACGCTCTTTATTTTTGGAGCATCCGGCTCACTGGCGCGACTCAAACTTTTTCCTGCCATTTACGAGTTGGTGAAGGAAAACCGCATGCCTAAGGATTTTAAAATTGTCGGCTTCGCACGTACCGTCATGACGGAAGAAAAATTTCGAAAAATATTTGAAAATTCCGTTCGTAAAAACGAAAAAAATGTAAATGAAGAGGCACTAAAAAAACTCCTTAAAAATGTTTTCTATTTTTCAGGCCAATACGACAGCGAGCAGGATTATAAAAACTTTTTAAAACGGCTCAAAAAAGTGGAAGAAAACAGCAGTCGTATTCGAATGGCTTATTTTTCCGTTCCGCCCTCCGCTTTTCCCGATATTTTTACAAATTTGGCTAAAGTAAATTTTAACACCAAGCGTTCGCCACTTCGGCTCGTGATTGAAAAACCTTTCGGCTACGATTTAAAATCCGCCAAAGCGCTCAAGAAAAAACTCGACAAGTATTTTAAACCCGAGCAGGTTTATTTTCTCGATCACTATTTGGGGAAGGAAGCGGTAAGTAATTTGCTTTCGCTCCGTTATGCTAATTCCATACTCACAAATCTTTTCAGCCGTGAATACGTGAGCAATATCCAAATCACGGCGTTAGAAAAAAAAGACATTGAAGGTCGTGCAAATTATTTTGATCACGTGGGGATTTTGCGCGACATGGTTCAGTCGCACCTTCTGCAAATCATCGCGTATCTCACCATGTATGCCCCCAAAGAACAGACCGCGGAAGCCATTCATCATGAGAAGGCTCGTGTACTTAATTCTTTACGTATAGGCAAAGCCCACGACTGCATAGTGCGTGGACAATATAAAGGTTACACCCAAGAAAAAGGCGTTCCAAAAGACTCTCAAACGGAAACTTTTGCGGCACTCAAACTCTGTGTTGAACATCCGCTTTGGGAAGGCGTGCCCATTTATATTCGTAGCGGAAAATGCCTCAAAGCCAAGTGGACCGCCGTGGTGGTGGAATTCAAGCCGCACAAAGTCCAAGAAAAACACCCCGTGGAGCCCAATCGAATTGTAATTCAACTTCAGCCTTACGAAAAAATTGAGTTTGATCTTCTCACCAAGCTCGGTGGAAAAACTTTCGACTTCCACACGCTCACCACGGGCCGTCCCATTTATTGCAGTGGCGATTGTCTCGTTGAACATGGCCGTCTGTTGCTCGACGTGATAGAGGGCAATAAGGGACTTTTCTTAAACTTTGAAGAAATTTTTGCGGCGTGGAAAGTCATAGATAAAACTCAACAATGGTGTGACAGGGAATCTAAAAAATGTGCGGAACTTTACTCATACAATTGCGGTTCGTTGGGCCCCAAAGCTGCGGACGAGCTTTTGAAAAAAGACGGCTTTACTTGGTTTAATGCTTTTCCAAATGACTAATCCTTGGATACTGCACTTTGACTCGGAAGAGGAATTTTGGCGCTCTGCATTAGAAGACAGTGTGCTTTGTATCCAGGAAGTTTTAAGAAAACAACAAGAGTGTCGCCTTGGTCTGGCCGGTGGGTCCACACCAAAAATTCTCTACGAAAAATTAGCTCAAGCCCCATTACCTTGGGAAAAAATCAAAATCATTCAACTCGACGAACGCTACGTACCTAGCGACGACAAGGAAAGCAACCTCGGCATGCTTCGCAAAAGCCTTTTTGCTCACGCGCCTATTCCTCCGGAAAATATTTTTAGCTTCGACACGTCGCTGCCCTATATTTCCGCCGCGCAAGAAATGAATCGTCGCCTCGGCCAGTTGGAAAAACCCGGCCGTCCTCTGCTCGACTGTCTTATTTTGGGTGCCGGCGCGGATGGCCACATCGCTTCTCTTTTTGAAGGAGACAGCGCACTTGGCAGCACGGATTACGCCACCGTGGCTTATGCCAAAAACTATCCAATTCCTCAGCGCCTAACGCTGACTTTAAAGGCTCTTGAACAAGCTTCTCATGCTCTGCTTCTTCTGAAAGGTGCGGAAAAAATACCCGTAGTGGAGGCGCTGGAAGGTAAACCCAGCAAGCTCCCGCTCACAGCACTCAAAGCGCTGCTTCCCAGGCTCACCTTAAAAGTCTCGGCTTATTTGCAGAATTGAAAAGTCTGAGCTAGAATCCAAACAGAATTAACTTACTCATGCACATGAAAACATTTTTTCCCATTCTTTTGACGCTGAGCCTTCTCCTGACCGCCTGTGGAAATTCCATCACGGTTGCCGACAAAGGAACCATTGAAGCTTTTCCAGAACAGAAGCCGGTAATGCTGGCTTGGCAGGGTCTTACCGAAGCCGTTAAGGCGGAGGACTGCGAAGCCGTTTTGAGCTACATGCGTTTGACTTTAAATTTAGAGGAAGACGTTTGTCCCGCTATTTACGCTTACTTTAAGGACGGAATCCCCGAAGTGGAATGGATTCGCACCGATTGGAGCATCTCAAACGGAAAGGCAAAGATTTATGCGGTGGACGGAGGCTCTATTATGTCCTTCATCCACAACGAAGCCGACGACAGCTGGCGCTCTGACGACAAGTTTTGGGAGTGATCAGAGTGTTTTTAAAGCTGCTTCAATAGCCTGGATTGAAAGTCCTGCTCTTTCGTAAAGCGCCTCGGCTGTGCCGGAGAGTTGATAAGCCGCCACGCCCAATTTTTTAAGTGGTACTTGGATACCCGCCTCATATAAAGCCATTTCCACAAAACTACCAAGCCCGGTGTGCACATTGTGGTCTTGGACGGTAAGTACGCGGCCCGTTTTTTTCGCACTTTCCACAATGGTTTTTGAATCGAAAGGAATGAAGCTGCTAACGACAATTACTTCAATGTTCCCTCCGGAATTCTCAACTGCTTTTAATGCGTAATGCACCATAGGTCCGCTCGCGACTATCGTCGCTCGCTTTCCTTGTCTCACAGTATCCGCTTTTCCGGGTTTAAATATGTAATCCCCGGCAAAAAACGGGGTTCCATCTTCCTTTGTAAGTACCGGAATTTTAGCTCGCCCCATACGCACATAAAAATTGCCATAGGTAGAGGCCACGTAACGAATAATGCGATCGCATTGATTGGGGTCCGCAGGTTCAAAAATCTGCGTGTGAAAAAAGCCGGCAAAAGAACTGATGTCATCAATGGCTTGGTGCGTGGGGCCGTCTTCACCCACGGAAAGTCCGCAGTGCGTGGCCACCATTTTCACGTTGGTTTCGTTGATGTCGTTCACACGCGCTTGGTCTTTGGCGCGACTCGTCATAAAGGCGCCAAACGTGCTGCAAAAAGGGACCATTCCGCGTAGTGAAATTCCTCCGCTCGCACTCACCATATGCTGTTCGGCAATGCCACATTCAATATGCCTTTCGGGAAAATTTTTCTTCACGCCATCGGTCTTCACGCTTTCAGAAAGATCCGCGGTGAGCGCTACAATATGCGGATTTAGTGTCGCCAAATCCAGAAGCGCCGTTCCATAGGCACTACGACAGTCGGTCATTACGCCGGCTTCGTAGGTTTTTGGTGTTCCCGTATTCACCGCAACAACGTCCGGCTGCAAGGGAGTTTTAATATTCACCTTCAAATTCTTTAAACCTTCCGCCAAAATTGTCTTTTCTTCCTCGCTCAATTCTATCCCCGTCAGAGCCATCGTGGCGTCTTCTGCCTTCGGTGCTTTACCATGCCAATCCGCTTTATATTCGCGTCCCGTCTTTGCCATAAACTCGATGCCTTCTCCCATAATGGTGTGGCCAATCAAAATACTGGGGCGGGTTTTTTCAGCCAGCGCCACTTCAAGTGCCGATGCCATTGCCGCAAAATCGTGACCATCCACTTCCTGTACAAACCAGCCCGCCGCGGAATAATGTCCGGCAATATTCATGGGCAGTATGTTCGCCAAAGAATCCGTAAGCTGCACTTGGTTGTAATCCACAAACAAAATCAAATTATTCAACTTGTATTTTGCGGCAAAGTTCATCATTTCATAAGCCTGCCCCTCCTGGTTTTCTCCGTCTCCCATAAGCAAAAACACATGTTCGGTCTTCTTTTGCAAAACGTTGGCGATGGCCATCCCGGCTGCCGCACTGGCTCCAGCCCCCAGAGGTCCCGTTCCATAAAATACTCCCGGAATTTTTCGATTCACATGGCCTTCATAAATGTCGTCAGGTTTTCGAAAAGTTTCAATCACCCGTTGTTTGGAGATCACACCAAGCTCTGCCAGAACGGAATAGAGAGCAGGGGAGATATGACCGTTGGAAACCACAATCGCCTCATTCGTTTCGCAGAGTCGGCTCACATACAAAAGCGACAAATAATCAATGCACGATAACGATCCACCCGGATGTCCGGACTGTGCATTCGTCACCATTTCCAAAATAGACCGCCGACAAGACTTGGAAAAAGCCTTGAGGAATGCGATTTGGTCTTGCGTAAGCGTCATTGGCTTAAAAGTTGTTTGGTGAGCTTCTTGCTGAGTTCAACTCCAGGTTGGTCGAACGCGTTTATCCTATAATACTCGCCCAAAAAAGCAATACTGGCTTCAAAAAACATAAAAAGCTGCCCGAGTTCATAAGGGGTCACTTCCGGAACCGAAATCGTTAAACTGGGTTTTTTATATTCTAATAAAGCCTGCTCGGTGCCTTTTTTTTCGGTGTTCATGAGCTGATGGAAACTGAGTCCGGAAAGATAAGCGAGGGACTTACAACCCACCTTGGGGATGTGCGGGCTGTCTTCTTTTTCCACTTCGATAAACACGATGAGCTTGTCTTTAGGACCTTCGTTATAAAGTTGCAATTGAGAATGTTGATCGGTAACACCCAGAGCGCGCACGGGAGTTAAACCTTTTCCTTGTTTCCCAAGACTTTCTGCCAAAAGCTGTCGGTACCAATCCGCCAAAGCATAAAGCCGTGTGGAATAAGGCATCATTACGGTGATGTGTATGCCGTACTTCCATTCCAACAAGTACTGCGCCGCCGCAAATTGAAAAGCGGGATTTTCATCAAAGTCCGTCTCGTAAAACGATTTAGCCATTTGTTCAGCTCCTCGCAGAAGCTCTTCGATGTCCACCCCCAGCATCGCGGCCGGAAATAATCCCACCGGTGTTAAAACGGAAAATCGTCCGCCGGTATTCTCGGGAATTTCCAGCATCGGGATGCCGTATTCGTTTCCCAACGCGCGCAGTTCACCGCCGGCACCATCGGTGATGAATACAAAATTTTCTTTGGATACTTTTTGCTTAAAATAAAAATATTGTGCCATGGGTTCCGGCGTGGTGCCGGACTTTGAAATCACAATAAACAACGTTTTATCCGGGTCTATTACCTTCTCCAATTCACCGACGGTGTCCAAATTATCAAGTACAAAAAGCCGAGGCTTGCCATGAAAATTCCAATAAGGCCCCATGAGCGCATCCCTTATGCAAATGCTACCGAGCGCACTTCCTCCAATACCAAGCACTACAATGTCTTTGAATTTTCCGTGCAACTTTGTTGCCAATTCTTTGACTGCTAAAACCGGCCCCCGCAGTTTGGGTAGAAAAGGAAATCCTTGACGACGAGCTTCAAAATCCTTTAAAAATCCCGCGATTTTACCGCCTTCCGCTTTTAATTCCGCAAGGCCGAGCCCATCGTCTCCAAGTGCCACCAATGCTTCTAAAGAAAGTTTCATTTTCGTTTTTTCCAGTCTGCCAAGAATTTTTCCAGGCCGACATCGGTTAAAGGATGATAAGTAAGTTTTTTAAACGTTTCATAAGGCAAGGTCGCAATGTGTGCCCCTAGCATCGCCGCTTCCGTGACGTGCCGTGGATGTCTGACACTGGCGACCAAAACTTCCGTTTCGAAGTCATAATTGGCAAAAATTTCCATAATCTCTTGGATCACTCGCATGCCCTCTTCGCCGGCTTCGTCCAGTCTTCCAATAAAAGGACTCACAATGGCTGCTCCGGCCTTTGCGGCCAAAAGAGCCTGATTTGCAGAGAAAATCAAAGTCACATTTGTAGGAATGCCCTCGGCTTTTAGCGCAACCACGGCGCGCAGGCCATCCGGTGTCATAGGCACCTTCACAACAATGTTTTCCGCCCAACTCGCATATTCCCGGCCTTCTTTCATCATTCCGTTAAAATCTGTGGCCAAAACCTCCATACTCACGGGCCCATGCACCACGCGGCAAATCGCCTGAAGGTGCTTTTTAGGGTCCACTTTGCCCTCTCTGGCCAGAAGAGTAGGGTTGGTGGTGATCCCGTCCAAAATACCCCAGGAAGCAATTTCCTTAATTTGTTTCAAATCAGCAGTGTCGAGAAAGAGTTTCATGGCATGTGGATTAACTGGACTCAGGGTAGCATTTCCCCTTAAACTTTGCTATAATAAAAAGGTTAAATATGACTCCAAAAAACTTTGTTATAGCAGACGAGATCAAGAGGCATGAGTTTCGAATTTCCCTTTTTGGTTCGGCCCGCATCAAACCCGAAGACCCCGTTTACCAAGAAGCCTTCAATCTTGCCAAATTCATTGGGGGCGAAGGTATTGATCTCGTCACAGGGGGAGGTCCTGGTCTTATGGAGGCCGCGAGTCTTGGGCACACCTCCGGAGATACTAAGAATCGCGCCCGTAGCATCGGTCTCAATATCGTTCTACCTTTTGAACAAAAACCCAACATAGGAATTGAATATCTTGATAGTCACGAACTTTTTTCAAGCCGTCTCGATGAATTTATGCTGCTTTCCAACGCTGTGGTAGTGATGCCCGGAGGAATTGGGACTTGTTTGGAACTTTTCTATACTTGGCAACTTCTTCAGGTGAAACACGTGCTCAATATGCCGGTGATTTTAGTGGGGAAGATGTGGCGCGAACTCATCAATTGGATTATCGACAATCCTTTGCGTGAAAAACTCATGGCTCCTGAGGACCTGCGTTTTATCGTGGTGGTGGACAACTGGAAACAGGCTGCAAAAGTTATTAAAAAAACCAAACAGCATTTTGACGAAACCGGTGGGAAAGAATATGGCAACTGGCAAGAATACGGGAAGAAATTCCGTAAATTGGCTATTTATCTCGATCCTGAAACGGGGAAATTGAAGGGACTTTAGTTCGTAGCTACGTGAGAAGTGAAACTATCGGGACCAATTTTGACCAGTTCCCAGTCGCCGTCTCTCAAGGTACCTCCCCAGCGTGTACCATTGGGGGCTCTTTCCACTTGTGCGACAGATGGAACCTCTTTGAGTGCAGGGAGTCTGTCTAAGGCCTGAGCTAGGTGAATATTCATACGCAGCTTGTTAGAGGCTTCACTCTAACATAAAGTAGAAGAGATGTCAGGTAAAAAACTATTTTATTTTGGAATTCTTCCCGCACTCCTCTTTCAAATGCTCGGCACGGCATTTTATTTTCTTTGGGATTCAGAGTTTTCTCAGTGGATTTATTCAGCGACTAAATTGACTTTATTGCTTTGGCCCTTGCTTTGGCTGGCCTCTTTTAGAAAAAACATTCCAGGTATAACGTCCGGGAAAGGCGGGAAACTAACGGGCGTCTTGGTGGGTCTGCTTTTTGCAGGGTTAATATTTCTTATTTTTGAACTCGGACTCAACCCCGACCTTGAGGGTATTCAAGAAAAAGCCGCCAGTTTTGGGCTCCTGTCACCCACTCGCTACCTTCTTTTTGCGATTTTTCTCAGCCTGGCCCATGCCCTACTTGAAGAATACTACTGGCGCTGGTTTGTATTTAGAGGTTTGCAACTCAAATTCTCCTGGTCAACGGCGGCCATTATCGGAAGCGCCGCCTTCGCCGGCCACCACTTTTTCATCCTTTCCGCATTTTTCTCGCTCCCGTTAACACTTATTCTTGGGACGGCAGTCGGCATCGGCGGCTTCATTTGGTGCTTTCTCTACCACAAAACTAACTCACTGTGGGCCCCTTACCTCAGCCATGTACTGGTAGACGGTGTCCTGATGTTAATCGGTTACACAATTCTGTTTTAGACTTGTCAAATGAGGTTTCTCCTGTAAAATACCTCCAAAATGGAAATCCGAAATATTGCTATCATCGCTCACGTAGACCATGGGAAAACCACGCTGGTGGACGCCCTGCTTAAGGCTGGGGGAGCATTCCAGGCCCATGAAACGATAGAAGTGCGTGTGATGGACAGCAATGACCAAGAGAAGGAACGCGGAATCACGATTTATGCTAAAAATGCAGCTATCCACTACAAAGGAAATAAGATCAACATTGTGGACACACCCGGTCACGCGGATTTCGGATCTGAAGTGGAGCGTATTCTCCGCACTGTGGATGCAACCGTGCTTGTGGTGGATGCCTATGAAGGACCTATGCCTCAAACCAAATTCGTACTTCGAAAGTCACTCGAGCTCGGCCTCAAAGTATTGGTAGTTATTAACAAAATCGACAAGCCCACTGCTCGTCCCGATCAAGTGCTCAATGAAATTTTTGATCTCTTCGTATCGCTGGGCGCCAACGACAAACAGCTCGACTTCCCTTACATTTACGCAATCGCTCGAGAGGGAATTGCCATTCGTCACCTGACCGACGAACGTAAAGACATCCTACCACTCCTCGATTTCATCGTGGAGCATGTGGAAGCGGCGGCTCACGACACCGAAAAACCTTTTCGCATGCAGCCCGCCACCCTCGCTTATGACAGCTACCTTGGCCGTATTGCCATGGGGCGTGTGTATGAAGGAAAACTCCAAACCGGGAAAATGCTAACCATCACCGATTCGGAGGGGAAAAAACGTCAAGCACGCGCCACCAAACTTTTCACCTACCAAGGAATAGAGCGCGTGGAAGTGCCTGAAGTGGTGGCCGGAGACTTCGTAGCAATTGCCGGAATTTCCGATGTGGACGTGGGGGAAACCATTGCAACCGACGAAAATGCCGAGACCTTGCCCGCCATCAAAATCGATCCGCCGGCTATTTCCGTTGAATTTTTAGTGAACAATTCACCTTTTGCGGGACGGGAGGGGAAGTATGTGACCAGCCGCCACATCCGTGAACGCCTGGAACGCGAACTCGAAACCAACGTGGGGCTTAAGATTGAAGGGGTAAAAGACAGCGACACCCTCATGGTCTACGCCCGTGGGGAGATGCAGATCGCCGTGCTCATTGAAAATATGCGTCGAGAAGGGTACGAACTTCAAATTTCCCAGCCCAAAGTGATTATGCGGGAAATCGACGGACAAAAGATGGAACCTTACGAGCTGGCCGTGATCAACGTACCTGACTCTGATGCCGGGAAGGTGATCGAAGCCATGGGTAAGCGCAAAGGAGAGATGACGAACATGAGGTCCGGAGACGGGAATACTTTGTTGGAATTCGAAATTCCCACACGCGGACTCTTGGGCTTCCGCTCTCAATTCCTTATTATGACCAGCGGGGAAGGAACTATTTACCATTCTTTCGATCATTTTGGCCCTTACAAAGGAACCATCGATAAACGAACAGTAGGTTCCATGATTGCCGGCGAACCGGGAAAGGCTATGGCCTATTCAATCTGGAAACTCCAGGAACGTGGACCTTTCTTCATCGTTCCTCAGGTTGAAGTGTACGAAGGAATGATTATTGGGGAGCACAATCAAGGGACCGACATCGTGGTGAATGTGACCAAGAACAAAAAACTCACCAACGTGCGTGCTTCCGGTACCGATGAAGCGCTCGCCCTCACGCCAATCAGCCCAATGACCCTGGAAAAAGCCATCGAATACATCAAGGACGACGAATACGCGGAAATCACTCCCAAAAGCATCCGCCTTCGCAAAAAATACCTAACGGAAATCGAACGAAAAAGGTTTGGGAATAAAGATCAATAAATATTTCCTCGATATTTAGAACTTTTTTATCAAGTCGTCGATAGGTATTCCCCTACCTTCGTTGTCCCTATGGGCATTGAAAACATTTCCTTCTACCCAAGGTTCATCGTCCAAAAAAGCCTTTACAAGAGTGATTCGTATCAGGGAACTGCTAGGCACGCCATACTTCTTTGCTTTCTCTTGGATGGCTTTCTTGAGCTCATCATCGATCTGTATTTGAAGTAAATTCATTAGAATATAATTAAAAATACATTAAAATTATATGCTTTTCCAAGTCCACAGTCAAGCCCGCACAAATGGGGTGAGACGTTATCCTTTGTTCGAACGGCTTTGATGCATGACAGCTACCAAAAGGTTTGCTACAATGAGCATGTTTTCCAATAAAACAATTATGCCAATCAAAGACATTCTTAATGCGTTCCGAAAATATCAAAAAACTCATTCAAAAAGAAAGTCCTATATGAGCTCTTTTGAGGAGAAAATGATTTATAGAACCACGAAAACTGAAAATCGCGAAACAACCCCTCTCTTGGTGAGACAGGTACTTCGTAAATACAAGTCTGCATGAAAAAGCGCAAAGGAGAAACGAGTTATAAGGAGACTGCATTTGGTATTATTCCAAGATCAAAACTTGTTCCCTTGGAAATTGAGGGCATAAAAAGGGCTTGGGATTTCATTTTACAATCTCAGACGAAAGGCAAAATTCCTCTTACAGTGAGTTTTTTGCAAGAAGTACATAAGGTCGGTTTTGCTTGGATTTTTCCAGACATATGCGGAAAATTCAGAACTTTTGAAGTCACGGTCTCAAAACACAAACCGCCACGCTTTTTCCAAGTTTCACAAATGATGACTGATTTCACAGAAGATTTGAAAGCCAGATTGAAATGCTTGCCTGATTTTGAAGAAGAAAATTTCTTAAAAGAACTCGTAGGCATTTTAGCTTGGGCACATCATCGGTTTTTATGGATTCACCCATTCTTCGACTACAACGGACGCATTGGCCGACTTCTTATCAGTATAATTTTAATGAACTTGAATTTACCTCCCATTGAACTCCATGTGGAGACTAAAACTGGTCGCACAAAATATGTTGACGCTCTCTCCAAAGCTGATGATGGCAACTTTGCCCCACTCGAAAAAATCATCCACTTCGCTCTTGAAGAGGCTGCAAAGCAAGTTCACTAAGTGCATGATGTTCATTATGGTGTATATCAAAATTGGAAAAGAGTAGCACTGGACGATTACAAAAAACATCGATACACTTAGGTCTTATTTTTAATAATTTAAATATGAAATTAAGTGATTATGCTGCTCTTCCATTAGCACTAACTTTGAGTGCCTGCATACCAACTCCAAACACTGTTCTGACCGATGATCTTTTCAACGATATTCACGTGCCGGGATTCTGCCCAGAAGGTAAGCACGGACACCATATTGCTGGTATAAGAAGGTTTGAAGGATTATCAACAGTAGGGGAATGTAAAGACACCAATGGTGATAAAGCTGTCGACTTTGTTAGAGTAACTTGGAGCGAGGAGGTGGAAGGTGTGCTGAAAGAGAAAAGCATCTGTTATACGCCAGCAGGAGAAGAGGAGGGCTGTTAAAATAGTCAGTACTAAGGGATTACTCAAAAAGTTCGAACCACAATTCAGTAGCACTAAATTCCAACCTGTAAAACTAATGGGGTGAGTGATGGGTCTCGAACCCACGACCTCCAGGGCCACAACCTGGCGCTCTAACCAACTGAGCTACACCCACCACAACGGCGCTTTGCTTCTGTAAAGCCCGCCCATTTTAGGTTTTTTGAGTGGAAAGAGCAACCTAAAAGTGCTAGGCTACCCTTATATGGCGCCCTTCAGAAAATATTATCTCAGTTTGGTCTTCATCAATGTAGCTGCAGCTTTAGTGTCGGCCTATTTGATTGTGATGCATTTCAAGCCCGAACTCTCCGATATTTGTTACCTCAGTGCAAAATGGGATTGTGACATCGTCAACAAAAGCATTTATTCAGAGATTTTTGGCATCCCGGTGGCTATTTTAGGCTTCCTGGCTTACTCGGCCTTCCTGGCTTTTGCCCTCCGAGGTCTCAAAACTGATCAAAAAAAACTACTTCCCGCTTTTCTCGCCGTGCTGACTTGCGCGCTGGCCTTTGCCTTTTACCTCACCGGAATCGAAACCTTTGTTTTAAAGACTTATTGTCTCTTTTGCGTGGTTCAACAAATACTTATTTTACTCGAGAGCGGAGTCGCTCTTCGTCTTTACCTCTTAACTAAACGTCATGCGTAAATCTCTCTCCTGTCTGCTCTTGTTGTTCTCACTGCTTCTTCTGACCAGTTGTGCCCGCGACACCACTTACGACAACTTTGCCACCTGCATTGCGGATTCCGGAGCTACTTTTTACGGTGCTTTCTGGTGCCCGCATTGTTCCGACCAAAAGAAACTCTTTGGGGATTCCAAAGACCTGCTGCCTTACGTGGAATGCGATCCCAATGGCAACAATTCCCAGGCTCAATTGTGTAAGGACGAAGGAATAGAGAGCTACCCAATCTGGAAATTCTCTGACGGGACCACTAAAGGTGGTCTTGTTTCCCTGGACGATCTTAGCAGCCAGACAAATTGCCCTCTTCCTGGAGAAGAAAGCATCATGGTGCAAGACATAACCGAAGCGAAGAAATAGATTAGGCGATCGGAACCCCAGGCATATTCGGGAGAGTATGTTGGCTACTCATGATCTCTTGCATTTGATGAGCGATCATTGTTTTATAGCCATCGTAGTCTCGACTTGAAGCAGGGTAGAAGTACCAAGCAAATTTGTTGAAGACTCTTACGCGGATATGAAAGCCCTTATTGTCCGCTTCCACTCGGTTCAGCTTTAGCGGTTCCATAACCTCGTCGCGTTCCAATAGCACCCATTTTTTGAAGTCTTCCACGTCTCTATTGAGGGCAGTGACCGTTGCGTTGGGATCATTAATAATTTGAGCGAAGCGATCCTTAACACTGCCTTCAAAAACTTGAGGCCAGTATTGATCGAGTTCGAATAGAGCGCCACAATCGGCATTCTTTTTGAACCAAGCGGGGAATTCAGCTCTTTGCCGGTTTCGATAAACCTCGATAATAGGCAACATATCCGGAGCCGGAGGACGAAGCTCCGGAGAGGCCGTCCAGGCAACATAGTCCGCAACACCGGATTGCAAGGAGGTGATAGTTCCCTTGAAATTAGTATCGCTTACAGACTGCACGTCTCCATAGAAGTACTCCGAAGAGAAGTCTTGATGACCTCCCATGCGGACCTGCAGTTCAAATATAAAGTATTCGGCATACTGCTTTGCCTCTCCAGCTACTGGTGCAGTTTTCAGGTCTCCCACTTTTTTATACCAAAGATCCATAACCTGGGCCATGTTCTCCGGATTGGGGATGAAGGCATAGCTCTCCCATTTCATATTCTTGCTGATGTAGCTGCCGACCAATTCGGAAGCAGCCATCCAGTCGGCGTGGCCACCCTCTGCAGGTGCCAAAAGCAATCCCTTCACCGCATCTTTATTATTGAGACCGTGGTAACCGAGTGCTTCTGTTTGAGCCGCAGCTCGTTCTGTAGCAATTTCCTTTTCCACATCTTTACGTGTTGGAGTGGTAAGTCCATTAACGGCAAGAGCAAGCGCTCGAACATGTTCTGCAACCTTTCGGTCATACCATTCTGTACGTACCGCATCGTTGGTAAAGGCGTTTTTAAGGCCTTGGTAAGCGGATTGGAAGCGGCTTGGCATGTTCGCAGATATTTCGGACTTCATAGGTTCCAAAGCAGCGCGAATCATACCGGTTCCACCTTCCGGACCCACGCTGTTCACCATTTCCATAGCCTGACCCGGTTTGAGGGTACTGTCGGGTTTCTCGAGAGGCGTCACCCTAACCATAAGCACGCCGGAACCTTCCAGAGAAGTCACTTGCTTATTCATGAAGGCATCCTCGATAGCCTGGAATTCATCATTAGGTTTATTTGTTTTAAATACCTCATCTACATAGAGCTTAGAAAATCCGGCTTCAGGGTCGTAAATGAGGTTTGTCATTTTTCGAATAACCTGATTTTCCCATTCAGAATTGAGAGAATTGGTGAGGCTGTCACCTTTCACCCAGTCATAGCCATCTTTAGTGAGTCCGACGAACTTATCAACTAAGCCGCCGATGAGACCGGGATTGTA
The DNA here is from genome assembly GCA_041645035.1 of Candidatus Altimarinota bacterium. Classification (GTDB taxonomy): domain Bacteria; phylum Patescibacteriota; class Gracilibacteria; order UBA1369; family 2-02-FULL-48-14; genus 2-02-FULL-48-14. The sequence goes on from JBAZQU010000002.1 coordinate 21,880, forward strand.
GCCTGTGTAGTTGGTCGTTGCTCTAAGCAAAGCCGCCTGCACCCGTGGTTCTCCCAAAAACTGCTTACATTTTCCGTTGGCCGCAGTGGTCCAAGCGGTTTCCAACTGAGCGTCTGAGCCCAATTTGTAAGAGGTGATTTTGTCATCCTCATAAGTCACCGCTCCTTTAGCGGTACCATAAGTAATATCTACCGTGGTGCCAGCACCAATGTTATCGAATCCAGTGACCGTAAAGGGAACCAGCAAAGTTTTATTGATATTCGCTTCCACGCGAGTGTGAAGCAAGGGCTTCTCAAAGTCCTCTCTTGCTTCATCTGTGGAGGTATAAGGTGTGTTGCGATCTCCGGGGAGGGGGTCTACCACTCCATTCTGATCAGCATCCAGGCCTAGGCGAGGTTCTTTCTTTTCAGCATCAAAATAGAAAACCATCTCAACCTTCTTCTCATTCATAAAGTTAGGAAGTCCGGCGAGAAGCACACGATTTTCTTTTGGATCCAGCTCCCAGTATCCCTCGGAAGAATTGGCATTGTATTTGAAGCGGTTGGCTCCATAACGAGTATATTCACTCTCAAAAAAGGCTTTAGCTCGCTTCGCTGCATCCGCGGAAAGACGTCCAAGAGTCGCCTCAAGACCGTCTCCTCTCAAAGCGGCATCTATAAACGCTAAATCTTCCGTGGGGTTGAGTAGGTCGGTAAAGACATGACCCCCTGTGTCCGTGTGATTGTAGCGAACAGGATATCCATTAATAAGGTAAACGTCCGGCGCCGAAGTGGGCAAAAGCACGTGACCGAAGGCCCGCACCTGTTTTTCAAGTCTTGCCAAGTTAGGATCCGTGATTTGTCTTTCAGAAATGCGTGGTCCCTTCTCGGCTGCGCCTTGACCGGCGCCCATTCTAACCAATTCCATGGCTGCGACACAGCTTCCCATTTGGTGCCCTCCATAGTTTTTTGCAAGCCAGTCAGCTCCAAAGTTAGCTTTTGATTTTTCATCCGTAGCGGCAGGACATTCTCCTTTTGCGAAGCCTTGTTCGTAACATTGTAAAAAGTACCAGTTGCATGCGGTAAAAAGGGTAGTTTCATTTATAAATCGACTTTCTTTAGCGCTGATTCCATCTCCATTCAATTGCGTGCTATCCACTTTAGTGGCACCTCTTCCTACAGCTTCTCGAAACATTCTAACCACCTTTTCGGCAGGGGCATTCATTATACTTATAAAGTTATCCGCCGCGTCGGTATCTTCTCCCGACATCCCCGCAAACAATCTGCGAGCACTATCCATCGCTTCGGTACTAAGGGCCTCATCAGCTCTAACTCCAGAGACGCTCTCCATAGCATCTCCAAGACCAATACTTTTTAAACTGAGTGCGCCGGTGGCGACACTTACTCCGGCTACTAAACCAAGAGCTCCCAATATTCCTTTAATCCATGTCTTAGTAGTGTCTTCAGGTCCATGTCCTTTTAATGAGCCATAAAGTAAATAGGCACCCAAGAGTCCAATGGCGGCTGCACCTAGTTTAGCCGGGTTATGAGCCACCTCTTTAATAGCATCCATAGTGCGGCCAACGACCACCCCTCTTTCCTTATCTTCCGCGGCTTTTTTAAGATTAGCTTCAATGTCGTAGGCAGCTTGGATTTGATCGGCAAAAGCACTGAGTTCGGCCGGAGTGGCCTCCGGACGCCCTACAAGATTTGCGGCCTGCCTCATTTGTGGGCCTCCTTTGAGTTCGGAGGGGAGAAGGTTGGCGGTAAGAAGACGTTGTGCGGCCAAAGCCAGAGTATCCGATTTGAGTGCAGCAATCTGTTCCCCTGTTCCTGTGCCATCAACAGCTTCCGCTGCTTCGCTCGTACCACTTGCCTGTTCCACCAAACTTTGGCGACGCGCTCGGCGCATCCGTCCACCGCCTACGATAGCACCTGAGGGGATGAAGAGTTTATCAAGTTGAGCCCGGAGCTCAGCTATACGCAGCTCATTTTGGTCAATAGCCCGCTGTGTAGCATCTGGGATCGTTTCAGTTTCATCAAACTGAGCACGGAGCGCGTCATTCTGTTTTTCAAGAGTCTCTAATTGATCCTCAAGCTTGACGTAAGCCTCTGTCGTAGCTTCACGTCTCTCTTTACGCACTTCTGAACGAGGTTTTTCTGGTTCCGTTGCCATACGGGTTTTTATAAAATCTTATAATTATACCAAAAAAACAAATAAATTGCAATACACCTGGTCTGCAGGTATGCTGCCCGTGAAATTTAACTCATTGCCATGCAAGTTTCCGTTCAAACGCACGAAAAATCTCAAGTCAAACTGACAGTCGAACTCACGCCCGAAGAAATGACGGGCTACCGTGGCAAGGCCGCCACCGAGCTTCAAGACAAAGTAAAAGTTCCCGGTTTCCGTGCCGGCAAAATTCCTGAAGATGTGCTTGTGAAACACGTCGGTGAGGAGGCCTTCTTGGCCCAGGCTTTGGACTTGGCGCTTGCCGATACGTACGAAGCCGCCATTCATCAAGAAAATATCCATCCGGTTGCTTATCCAAAAATTCAAGTTCTCGCACACGACCCGCTTAAGTACGAGGCCATTATTCCCGTGTTGCCCGAAATAAAATTCAAAAAAGAAGCTGAAAAAGTTACCGTGACTCGCAAAAAACCGGAAGTGAAGGAGGAGGAAATTCACGAGGTCCTGCAGAATTTTGTAAAACGAACAGTGGCATGGAAGGACGTGGAGCGTGAAGCCAAAAAAGGAGACCGCGTGGAAGTGGATTTTGATGGTCACGACTTGGAAGGCGTGCCGCTGGAAGGCACTTCCAGTAAAAATCATCCCGTGGTATTGGGGGAAGGGTCCCTTATTCCCGGCTTTGAAGACGAACTTGTGGGCATGAAAAAAGGTGAAGAAAAGGACTTCGAAATCGTGTTCCCCAAAGACTATCACTCCAAAAAATTTCAAAGCAAAAAGGTAAAATTCCACGTAAAGATCGGAAAAGTTGAAGAGGGGAAGGAGGATGAACTGGACGATATTTTTGCTCAGAAAGTTTCCGGCGATGCGGGTAAAACCCTGCCCACGCTAAAGGAAGAAATCCGTAAAGAATTGCATGCTCAGAAGGAATATCAGGAGGACATTCGCCTGGAAAATGAATTCTTGAAGGAACTTTTATCGGTGGTGGAAGCGGAGGTGCCCGATGCCTTAATTGAAAAAGAAATAGACTTTTTGATTGAGCGACTTAAGGAGGATTTGAAACAGCGAAAACAGAGCTGGGAAGACTATGAAAAAGAGCTGCAAGAGGCGGGGAAGGATCTCCGTAAGGAATTGCATAAACCAGCCGTGGAACAAGTCATGATTCGCCTGGGGCTCGAACGACTGTTCGAGTTGGAAAACCCGGAAGTAACAGAGCCGGAGATTGAAGAGGAGATCGAACGTTTATTGGGCCGTTACCCTGAAGAATTCCGTGCAATGTTGAAGGATCGCTACGCCGAAGGTACTAATGAGCGTGAAATGATCCGCAGTGGAGTACGTCTCCGCAAAGTTGTCAAAAAGCACACAAAGTAAAACTTTTGGCTCAAGAAAGATACTTCTAACGAGTACTTTTTTTGTTCATGCCCGTTTTTTGGGGGAGGGAATAGTATAAATTTTTTATTCATAAAATCGCATGGAGGCAAGCCAGAACTACAGGTTAGCTGCCGTTTTTTCTTGCAATTTGAATTAAAAAATTATACAGTTCAGTGGATTCTGCATAAATATTGTGTCCATGTTAAAACATTTATTCACCTCCAAGGCTCGTGTAAAGCTGCTAACCATCTTCCTGCTCCGGCCGGATGATGAGTATTTTGTTCGTGAACTTACTCGTGAACTTGATGAACAAATTAATTCCATTCGTCGCGAGCTGGATAATCTAAAAAAACTCGGTCTACTGCGTAGTCGCGCCAAGAACCGAAAAAAGTTCTTTACGGTGAATAAAAACTTTGTGCTTTACAATGAGCTGCGCAGTATCATCATCAAGGCTACCAATTCAAGCGAGAATCTGGTCAAGAACATTGTAAAGATGGGGGACGTGGATTTCCTCCTTATCTCCGGTTTCTTCCTTCAAAAAGAAGCCCCTGTTGATCTTTTGGTGGTAGGAAACGTGGATAAAGAGAATTTAGGTAAATTTCTCGACACGCTTGAAACAAATGAACCCATCAAGTTCAGCGTACTAAAATCAGAAGATTTTGTATACCGCATTAAGTGCCGTGATCAGTTCATTTTAGACCTGATTCAGGACCCCGGTAACATAATTGCCATCAACAAACTGGGCGTTGAACCCCAGCGAGCCTAGCCCTCGGCGAAGCCGAGTCTTCCTGATTCCTTTAAATCCTCTTGCCAAAGAGTAAAGACGTCCCTATATTATCCTGGCTTAACCTCACGCACGCAGTGCGTATAAATTCATCTCCTTTCGTATGTCTCGAGCCCTTCTGGACTATGTAACCGCTTCCGCCCTTAAAAAAGTACCTGTCATCAAGCCGGGCGCTACCGTTAAGGTGTATCAAAAAATCGCTGAAGGAGGGAAGGAGCGTGTTCAAATGTTTCAAGGTTTGGTGATTCGTGTGAGTGCCGGAGCCGGAGTAGATAAGACTTTCACCGTCCGCAAGGTGGTTGAAGGAGTAGGTGTTGAAAAAATCTTCCCCGTGTACACACCAACCATCGAGAAAATTGTCATAATGAAGCAAGGAAAAGTTCGCCGAGCCAAGCTTTATTACATGCGTGATCTTCAAGGTAAATCCACTCGTCTTCGTGAAACTGAACTGGCAAAAGCCATTATGGAGGAAGTTAAACCTGTTAAAGAAGAAAAGGTGGAGGAAGTGGAAGAAGTTGTGGCCGAAGCACCTGCTGAGGAAACTCCGGCTACAGAACAGAAATAACAAGCCGCAGTGAAGGGTCGAGCGATTTTTGGTTTGAGAAAATTCTACGAATGGTATTTGGCCGGCAGATTGGAATGTTTATTGCCCTCGTGAGGTGAGCATATGCTCACCACGCAACATTCCCCTGTGAGCGCCACTCAAAGTGGGGCTTTTCTAGATTTTTGTCAGGACTTTTGGTGGCGATTTTTGCTAGAATATGGACGTCATTTAACCTGTTATTTTATGGAAAACTCGACCGTGAAAATCTCGGATGAAAAACTGCTCAGGCTTTGCGAAAAGTTCGGTAAACGAGCGCTGTTGTGGCGGAGAAAGTTCACCGGCCTGCTGCCGGAGGTGAATCGTCGGCGCTTGTATGAACGCCGTGGATGCGGAAGTATTTTTGAATTCGCTGCGAAGCTGGCAGGACTTTCAGAAGAACAAGTACGCCTGGTGCTCCGTCTGGAGAGAAAGTTTGAGGACAAACCGTCCCTCTATGAGATTTTAGTGGAAGGGAAGGTCAGCCTTTCTAAGCTTGCGCGGGTTGCCTCCTTGGCGAATGTTCAAAATGAAATGGAATTGGCTGAAAAAGTTAAACTTTTACCGCAAAAAGCATTGGAAACTTTGGTGCGAGATGAACGCATATTGGAATGCGATTCCAGAGGACGAAATGGCCACGCACTTCAGTGCGTACCAAATGGCTTCTCACAGCCATTATTCGAGGTAAAATCCGTGCGTGCGCACGTTTTCAATTTTGAAGTTTCCGAAGAAGTGACGGAAGAACTCAATCGCCTCCACGAGCAAGGACAAGATGTGAACAGGCTTCTTCTGGACCTTCTGAAACAGCGAAACGAAAATATCCGGCAGAAAAAAAGAAAAACTGGTCGAAAAGGCACGGCCCACCGATTCCAGGTATATTTCCGCCCAAGTGAAGGCCATCTTGAGGGAAGAATTCGGCCAAAAGTGCTCCATCTCCACCTGCAAAAAGTCTGCAAAAGAAATTCATCATTCACAAAGGTTCTCACTTGCACATACCCACGACCCCCGTTACTTGGCGCCCCTGTGTAAAGAACATCACCAACTGGCACATCTCGTGGACCAGAGCTATAGGGACATGAAAAAGGCGGTCGTGGGGTGAGGTGTCTGCGCGGAGGTAGAAGGGCGGCCGGCTTTTATTCAAACCAAAAATTGCTTGATCCTCTTTTTTGAAACGCTAAAGTAGGGAAGTGACGATTCCACCCCTTGAAGACATCATCGCCGGTATGGATGAAGCAGGCCGCGGTTCCTGGGCGGGCCCGGTGGTGGCCGCTGCCGTTATTTTGCCAAAAGGACTACGTTTGGGTGGACTCAACGATTCTAAACTCGTCCCGCCCGCCAAACGGGAGAAACTTTTTGAAAAAATTGTTCGTTATTGTGACTATGGTGTTGGACTCGCCAGTCATGAAGAGGTCGATCGATGTGGTCTTCTGCAGGCCACTTATTATGCTTTCAAGCGAGCGTTGGAAAACCTGCCCACTAAACCGGATCACATCCTGATTGATGGCCGCGACAAATTTGCTTTTGTCATTCCGCATACTTCCATCATTCGCGGTGACCAAAAAGTACGCTGCATTTCCGCGGCCTCCATCATTGCCAAAGTGACTCGAGACCGACTCATGGTAGAATATGGTAAGCGATACCCTCAGTACGGATTTCAAATGCACAAAGGTTACGGTACGGAGGCGCACCAGTTAGCCCTTCGGGAACACGGACCTTGTGAACTGCACCGCAAATCCTACGAACCTTTAAAAAAACTCCAATGGCAAGCGAAATGATTCCAAGAAGCATTCTTATAGTCGGAAATTACGGCGCCGGTAATTTGGGGGACGATGCTATTTTGGGTGGAATCGTGGCGGAGCTTCGCAGCGTCGGCTACGAGGGCGAAATTCAAATCACTCATGGGGGAGTGATTGGCAGCACGGAGATCTATAAAGGTCTCAAAAGAGCACCTTTTATACCTGTTGGCCTGCGCAGTCGTTTCAAAAAAAATCGTAAAGCGGCACTGGAAACCATTGCGCGGGCAGATTTGGTTATTTTGGGTGGCGGTGGCCTATTTACAGATGAGGAAACGTGGAGAGCGCCCTTAATTTGGGCCACACAAGCGAAAGCCTGTCGTAAATTGAAGAAGCCCTATCTTTGCTTTGGACAAAGTGTGGGACCCCTCCGCCATTTGTGGAGTCGCCATTGGGCCAAAAAGACTTTTAAAGGTGCGGCCGCAGTTCACGTGCGGGATCAAATTTCCGCCGATCTGCTGAAAGAGTGGGGGCTGGAAGCAACGGTGGGCACGGACCCCGCTTTTTCCTGGCTGCTCGAGCAGAAGCGAACCATTCCTCGCAAGCCGATCCTTCTCGTTTCCCTTCGAGAATGGCCGGATTTTGGTGCGGAAAAATGGAGACCCCTCGTCAAAGAAATCCAGGTTTTTGCCAAAAAGAAAAAACTAAAACCCATTTTGATGAGTATGCAACAAGGGGAAAATCTGAAAGCAGCCGGACTTGAAATCTATGAGCCCAGCTCCGCCTTAGCCGCCTTTGAAGCTATGGAAAAAGCGCAAATGGCCGTCACCATGCGCTTACACGCCGGAATCTTTGCCATCGCGGCAGGCACGCCTGTGGCCGTCTTATCTTATTCGCAAAAAGTGAAAGCCTTGCTGGATGGAACCTGCACAGTACTTTCCAATCCCACCCCGGAAACTTTACGAGAAGCCTTAAAAACCCTTTCAAAAAAACCAATGAACCTCGAGAAACAGCTCATAAAAAATCAGCAATTTTTAAAAAAAGCTTTGAACTAACTCGCCATATTCTCCTGGACAAAGCGGGCCACGCCCATCATGTGGTCGATGGATTCGCCGCAATCCCCCCAAAACCCGGATAAAATCGTGTGGGTAAGCGTGCCGTTTTTAACGTAGTAGTCATTCACATCCGTGATTTCCATTTCGCCACGTGAGGAAGGTTTTACAGATCGAATCACCTCAAAAACCCCGGGAGTAAACAAGTAACAGCCCGAAACCGCATAAGGACTGGGTGGATTCACGGGTTTTTCCAAAATTTCTACAATTTTTCCATTTTCCAGGCGAGGAACCCCATAACTTTGAGGTTGCTCCACCTCTTTCAAAAAAATATGAGCCTCACTGGTTCCTGCTTCAAATTCCCGTGCGGCCTTTTCCAGAGAATCTTGGAAAATATTATCCCCCAGCATGACCACGAACTTTTCATCTCCCACAAAATCCTTAGCCAAACTCAGCGCTTGGGCTATTCCCCTTGCTTCTTCTTGAACTTCGTAAGCAATGTTTACGCCAAACTCAGTTCCGGCGCCCAGAAGCTCCAAGAAATGCCCGGCATGACCCTTGCCGGAGATCAACAGGATGGAATTTACCCCCATCTCCTTCAATTTCAGGAGAGGATAGTAAATCATCGGCTTGTTGTAGATGGGCAGTAAGTGCTTATTGGTGACTTTGGTCAGTGGCGTGAGCCTGGACCCGGTCCCTCCAGCGAGAATAACTCCTTTCATATGCTACGCACGTTAGTGCTAAGAGATAGTATACCAAGCAATCGTTTCGCGCATCCCTTCTTCCATGGAGACCGAAGGACTCCACCCGAGTTCACGTTTCATTTTGGCATAATTCATGGAATAGCGCTCATCATGCCCGGGCCGATCTTCTACAAAACTGATCAAATCTTCCGTTTTCCCCAGAGCTTTGAGAATCATTCGAGCAATCGCCAGATTTTCCTGATCATTGTCGGCCCCGATATTGTAAATTTCTCCAATTTTTCCTTTTTCCAAAATAGTCAAAATTGCTTCACAGTGGTCACGAACGTAGAGCCAATCACGCACATTTTTACCCGTTCCGTAAACCGGCAGTTTTTCGTTTGCAACCGCGCGATTTATCATAAGCGGAATGAAATTTTCCAGACTTTGATAAGGGCCATAATTGTTGGAACAACGGCTGATAGTCACGGGAACGCCAAAAGTTCTTAAATAGGAGAGACACAGGAGGTCGGAAGCCGCTTTGCTGGCAGAATAAGGACTACTGGGTTTTAAGGGACTGTCTTCGGTAAATTGTTCGGTACTTCCAAAACCCAAGTCGCCGTAAACCTCATCCGTGGAAATATGATGGAAGCGCTGCACTTTAAAATCGCATGCGCTGTCCAGCAGAGTTTGCGTTCCTTGTACGTTTGTAGTCACAAAAATGGCCGGATCTTTGATGCTGCGGTCCACGTGCGTTTCGGCCGCAAAATGCACCACCGTGTCGAATTTTTCCGCTTCAAAAAGCGCGCGCACCAGCGCGCGATCTTCAATGCGTCCTTCCACAAACTTCACCCCCCTTGCTTCCGCTTCCGCCAGATTCTCGCGGTGTCCGGAATAGGTGAGGGCGTCCAGCACCACTAAACTATCCTCCGGACGTTTTTCCAGATGACTGTACACATAGTTGCTGCCAATGAAACCGGCTCCGCCAGTAATAAGAAGCTTCATAGTGTCTTCATTTTCTTTTCTTCTTTCCAGGCTTCAAGTACATCGTGTTCTTCCAGCTGAACTTTGCCCTGATAACGGACTCCACATTCATTGCCCTGTTCAAGCTCCTCCATGTCTTCGTTCACCAGCTTAAGGCCCGTAATTTTCCCATCCCCGATTTCTTTCCCGTCACGAAGCACACGTACATTACATTTACTCTTGAGGATTCCTTCCGTGATTTTTCCACCCACCACAAATTCGCCTTTACCGGTGAAAAAGACTTTCATCACCTTAAATTTTCCAAGTTCTACCAAAAGCACTTCAGGCTGAAGCATCCCGGAGAGGATCTTACGGAGATCATCAATGAGTTCGTAAATGATCCTGTAGGTCACCACTTCAATACCCATGCGTTCCGCCAAACGTTTCACCTGTGCGCCTGTATCCGTGTGGAAACCAACCACTAGCGTCCCGGGGCTTGCCGCTGCCATAAGCACGTCCGATTCGGTGATATTTCCCACTCCGCTATGGATGACTTTAATAGCCACATCGTCATTTTTAATTTTGGCGAGCGCTTGCTTAATGGCCTCCAAAGATCCTTGCGTATCCGCCTTCATTACCACTTTGAGCAGTTTGAGCGAACCGTCTTTAATGCGTTGCAAAATCTCCTGCATGCCCATACCGGCGCTGATGAGCTGTTCGCGAGCCATATCATGTACTTGCATGGCTCGTTGACGCGCCATTTTTTCATCCCTAACCGCTTGTAAAATTTGTCCGCTCTCCACGGGATCGTGCAGTCCGGCAATCTGCGCGGTGTCGGAAGGGCCGAGTGCTTTGATCGATTTTCCGGTGTGGTCGCGCATCTTTTTCACACGTCCGAAAGTTTGCCCCACAATGAAGTTATCGCCTATGTTCAGATTTCCCGTATTCACCAAAATAGTTGCCACCGGTCCCAGGTTTGGGTCCAGATGGGATTCCACCACGGTAGCCACCGCCGGACGATTGGGGTTGGCCTTAAGGTCCAGCATTTCAGCGACTAAAAGCACACTCTCCAAGAGTTCATCGATTCCTTGCTTATTTTTTGCGGAGATCGGCACCATAATCGTTTGTCCGCCCCATTCTTCGGATTGGAGACCATATTCTACAAGTTCCGCTTTGATTTTATTGATGTTGGCATCAGGCTTGTCGATTTTATTGATCGCCACAATTACCGGCACATTCGCTTCTTTGGCGTGATTAATGGCCTCTACGGTTTGAGGCATCACACCGTCGTCCGCGGCCACCACCAAAATGGCGATATCTGTGGCGCGAGCACCGCGAGCGCGCATTGCCGTAAACGCTTCATGTCCGGGAGTGTCGAGGAAAGTAATCTTCTGTCCCTTACAAACAACTTGATAAGCCCCGATATGTTGGGTGATTCCTCCCGCTTCGCTGGCCACCACATTCGCATTTCGAATCGCATCCAGCAGGGTCGTCTTCCCATGATCCACATGACCCATCACGCACACCACGGGCGGACGCCTTTTAAGATCCGCCTTTTCTTCTTCTCCGAGCAATTTTTCCAAGTCCCCTTTAAAAATATCTTCCGCATTCACATCGCTGCGCTGTTTTTTAAGCTGAACGCCCAGACCATCGGTGATAATCATTGCCGTGTCGAAATCAATAACCTGATTTAAACTCGCCAAAATCCCGTTCTTCATCAGCGCCCCGATTAGAACCGCGGCGCTAAGTCCTGTTTTTTCAGCTAATTCTTTTACGGAAATCATCTCAGAAATTTCCACGCCCTCGCGTTTGATTTGAGGATTGTCCGTTCGTCGAACCTCTGTTTTTTTAGTCACTTTTCCGGCCTTCTGTTTGCGTTGAGTTTTTACGATCTCTTTTTCCTGTGCTTCCTCCACGATTTTTTCGTAGACTTCGGCTGCGCTCTTGTCACGACGTCCGGCAACCTCGTCCTTCACCAGTTCCACTACGTCATCCTCAATTTTTTCGGAATCTTCAAAGCCCAGCTCCAAAAGCAATTTTCTCATTTCACTTTCTGTGAGTCCCAGTTTAGAAGCCAAATCGGTCAGAGCGATTGCCATCTGCGATACAGGTTACTCGGTGAAACCGAGGGTGTTTAAAAAAAGCCCCCCCACTCTAGGTTAAAACAGGTTTAAAGTAAAGAAATGATTACTCCAATTCTATGGGTTTGTCCTCCAAAAGGGCCATTTCAATCTGTCCACCCACTTTGCCGTCAGTCAGTTTATAAACGTCTTTATCAATTTTTTTGAATTCACGACTTGCCGAATTATAAGTACTGACAGTTGTGCCAATCTGTTTTCCCAGTTTTTGCATGTATTCGTCATAAGCACCTATGTGATGCCCCAAAGTATCAATATTCTTCAAAACCTCTTGGATGGACTCTTCAGCCGCGTCTCGACGCATGCCCTGAAGAACCGTCTGCAAATACGCATAGAGAGAAGTGGGGGAGACGATGGTCACATGTTTACTGCACGCATATTCCATGAGGTCCTGAGAATTCACATCCAGCGTCCCCACGTTATAAATCATCAAATTGTAATAGACCCCTTCCGCCGGGATGAACATGAAGGCAAAATCGGTGGTTCCCTCCGCGGGACGCACATACTTAGCAGTCTCGTCGATGCGTTTTTTAACATCCGTCTTGAAGGCTTTTTCCAGTTCGTCACGTCGGCCCTTATCCGTTTCTTCCATCAACATATTATATTTTTCCAAGGAAAATTTGGCATCAATAGGAATGATCATTTTGTTCTGGAAAACAACCGCGTCCACAATTTCTCCGTTTTTCATTTTGTGCTGCATTTCAAATTGTTTGGGTGGCAGGATATTTCCCAAAAGCTTTTCGAGAAAATATTCACCCAAAATTCCACGTTGTTTCGGATTTTTCAAGATATTCTCCAGACTTTTCATTTGCTGCGCAAAATCCACCACTTGTTTATTGGTTTCTTGAAGGTTCGTGAGATTCTTAGTCACTTCTTGAATAATGGTGGTACTTTGAGCGAACTGCTTCTGCATGGTTTGCGTACTGTCCGTTTGGTGCTTCGTTAGGGATGCTTGAATTTGATTTAACTTAGCCGTCATCTCCTCTCGATTCTTGCCATGCCCACTTTCAACATCTCGTCGGAGCTCCGAAATAACCTGCAGCATCATCTGCATGCCGGCGTCATCCTTGGGATTTTTCAGCCCTTCAAGTTTTTTATTGAGGAAATAAAGCAATCCTCCAAAACCCAAAATGGCTAGCACAAGCGGAAAAAACCAGTTAGACATATTGACAAATTATTTTAAATGTTTTATAATTACCTGATTGATCATTGATAACTCGGTGTTTGGAAAGGAATTGTGGAGGAGTGCCTACATCAACAAAGCCATACGTGGATTGGTCCCTCCTCTGCAATTTCGTCTCAAACACGGTAAGTGTAAGCTCACCCTAACGGGTTGGCAACACGATTTCATAAAAAACCCTATGTCAAAATAGGGTTTTATTGTATTTACGCTAGTGCGATGCCTCTTCTTCTCCATCCTCTTTCTTCGCCTTGGCCTTTTTTGGCTTTCCTGGGCGAAGCCCAGTCTGCTCCTGTTCTTCCACAGCCTCTTCCTTTTCTACTTTTTCCTCCTTTTTGACCTTCACTTTCTCAGCGGGAGCTTCACCCTCGGCAAGCAAAGAAAGACCGATACGTTTTTCATCCTTGTTGATTTCAATTACGCGAGTTTCCACGGCCTGACCAACTTCAAGAACCTTAGCAGGATCTTCCGGATTTCCGGGGATTTCTGAATTGTGGATAAGCCCGGTGATGTCATCGGAGAGCTGAACAAAAGCGCCAAATTGAGCGAGTCGGCTGATCTTGGTCTTAATCTTGGTTCCGATCTTGTATTTCTTTTCAATTTCTTCCCAAGGATCCTTGGTGAGCTGCTTCATAGAGAGGGAAATCTTGTCGCCGTCGATACCGATGATTTTCACTTGAACCTTGTCGCCAAGGCGAGCGAAGTCGTGGGCATCGGAAACGTGCCCCCAAGCGATTTCAGAGATGTGAACCAGGCCTTCCAAACCGTCAAAGGCCACGAAGATACCGAATTTCACAATTCCACTCACGGTACCATTTACAACGTCGCCGGATTTAAGGCCGGAAAGCGCATCGCTGCGTTCACGTTCGTAAGCACTGCGTTCGGAAAGAATGAGTTTTCCATTTTCTTTATCGAGATTGATGATTTTCACGCTGAATTCCACGCCAATAAGTTCCTGAAGGCGAGAAAGAATCTTTGCGCTGTCAGCACCGTTAACTCGAGGGTAGTGCAAAGGAGCAAGTTGAGAAACGGGGATGAATCCCTTGATTCCGTCCACATCGAGTAACAAACCTCCTTTATTCGCTTCTTTAGGGCGAACCTTGAGCGTGGTGTTGTTTTCGTAAGCCTTAACGAAACGATCCCAAGTCTTATCTTGGCTTGCGCGACGCAAAGAAAGCACCACGAGACCATCTTCATTTTCAGGGTCGAGCACGCAAGAAGTTATCTCTTCTCCGACTTTAAGTTCCTCAATGGTTCCCATGGAGTCCTTAATTTCGCGTCCGGAAATCATACCGGTCAGCACTCCGCTGAGGTCGACAATAATGCAGTTCTTTTCAATAGAAACCACCGTTCCCGTGACCATAGCCCCGGGCTCGGGAAGAGTAAGAGCAGGGGATTCCTGCATGAGTTGATCCATAGGGACCACTACAGTTGCTTGATTCATAAATCAATCGGCATAAGGTTGAATTAGAGGTATAGAGCTTTATCGTTCAGCAACCTTATGACTTGATACTGAATCTAATAAAGCCCCGCGATTCTAATTACTTTTCCTCTACCTGTAAAGCAGATTTTGCATTTGTTCCCTTTTTGAGCCCCGCTTTGGTGCGCGGCGCCTTTTTTTTGAGCTCGATTCTATCCTCGACTTTTAAAATTTGTAGAACATCACCTTCTTCAAAATCACCGTCGAGCAGACCTTGAGACAAGGGGTCTTCAATAAGTTCCTGCACTTTGCGACGAACCGGACGAGCTCCATAATCGGGGTCCGTACTCAGAGTTGCAAGTAAGTCGAGAGCCGTGGGCGTAAGGTCCAGCACGATTCCTTTGTCCTTAATACGATCTTGCAGTTCTCGCACATGGATTTCCACAATTTGTTTAATATTTGCGTGAGTGAGCGGCCTGAAGACCACGATGTTATCCACGCGGTTAAGGAATTCAGGTTTGAAATGAGCCTTAAGGTCCTTCAGAACCTCATCCTTTTTGTGTTCGAAACCTTGCAGTGCGGCATCCATTTCACTGGTATTCAATTTGAATCCAATGGGCGCGGCACCCTCCGTGAGCTTGCGAGCTCCAATATTGGAAGTCATCACAATAATCGCATTGGTGAAATCCACTTTGCGACCTTTCCCGTCCGTGAGCACTCCGTCTTCCAAAATTTGAAGGAGAATGTTAAACACATCGGAATGAGCTTTCTCAATCTCATCAAAAAGAATCACACTATAAGGTTTGCGACGCACTTTTTCGGTGAGTTGACCGCCTTCTTCATAACCCACGTAACCCGCAGTAGTTCCCGTGAGACGTGAAGTGTTGTGACGTTCCATGAATTCACTCATATCAATCTTAATCAGCGCCTCTTCATCGTGATAAATTTCGCGGGCAAGGGTTTTTACGAGTTCGGTTTTACCGACTCCGGTAGGTCCAAGGAAAATAAAGGATGCTATAGGGCGCTTTCCGCTGGAAATTCCCGTTCGGCTGCGACGGATGGCCGAGGCCACTTTCTTGAGCGCTTCTTCTTGGCCCACCACATGATTTTTGAGGGTATCTTCAAGACTCTTCAACCTTTCCACATCCTCTTTAACCAGTTTGGTCACGGGGACCCCGGTCATGCGCGAAATCACGCGTGCCACATCTTCCGCATCAATACTTCCACGCATTTCGCGAGGAATTTTGACGTGCTTTTCCTCCTCGATCTTTTCCATGAGGATAAGTTCTTGCTGACGAAGATCGGCGGCTTTTTCATAATCCTGGTCGCCAACGGCCTTCTCCTTCTCTTTGGTGATACGTTTGAGTTGACGTTGATATTCTTTGAGTACATCGCTTTCCTGCCTGCTCGCCATTCCTTTGAGGGCGGCGGCTTCGTCCATTACGTCGATGGCTTTATCGGGGAGAAAACGATCATTGACGTAGCGCTTGGAAAGTCTAACCGCGGCTTCGAGGGCATCATCGTGAATGATGAGATTGTGATGATTTTCAAAGCTTTCTTTAATACCCTTTAAAATTGCAAGAGTGTCTTCTTCACTTGGTTCGTCCACCATCACGGATTGAAAACGGCGTTCAAGAGCGGCGTCCGCTTCCACGTGTTTGCGATACTCATTAGTGGTGGTGGCCCCAATCATCTGAACTTTTCCTCGGGAGAGGGCGGGTTTCAAAATATTGGCGGCATCCAAACTTCCTTCCGCGCTTCCGGCACCAATCACGGTGTGAAGCTCGTCAATAAAAAGTATTACATTTGGTTGACTGGCCGCTTCTTCTAAAATGGTTTTAATGCGTTCCTCAAACTCTCCACGGTACTTGGTTCCGGCAACCACACTGGCCATAGAAAGGCACAAAATACGCTTATCGAGCATGGTGTCAGGCACTTGTTCACGCACAATATGCTGCGCAAGACCCTCCACCACGGCGGTTTTACCGACCCCGGGTTCCCCGATAAGTACCGGATTATTCTTAGTTTTTCGTAGCAAAATGGCGATACAGCGTTCGATTTCCTTGTCGCGGCCAATCACAGGATCCATTTTCTTTTCCGATGCCTCTTGTACGAGGTCTGTGGTGAAGTAATCGAGAGCGGGAGTGCCACTCTTTCCTTCCTTTTTCTTGGCATCGAAGCCGGTTTCCTTGGTTTCCTGTCCCGCAAGCACTCCTTGAAGGCCGTTGAGGAAGAATTCAAGAGGATTCACATTGCCGGGCAGGGTAGGTCCACTCGCGGTACTGGTTGGAGGCAAGGGACTTTGCTTCATACGTTCAAAGGTCTGCAAAATCTCATGACGAACATCTTCCGGAGAAATTTTCATATTTTCCAGAATCACGGTGGCGGCAGTGTTTTCTTGAACCACCAAGGCATAGAGGAGGTGCTCGGTTCCCACAAACATATGAGAGAACTCGTGGGCGCTGCGAATGGCATCTTCGATTACTTTTTTGGCAAAACCGGAAAGGCCGCCGGGATTTTTAGATCCGCGCTGAGACATTTGTGTTCGCCCCACCGTTTTCAAAACCAGGTTTACATTTTCCAGCGTAACGCCAAAATTTTGCAAAACAGTAGATCCGAGGGAATTGCGCTGAGACAAAATTCCAATGAGAATATGTTCGGTTCCCACGTAGCTGGTCCCCGTTTTTTTGGCAACCTCTTGCGCCACAATGAGTGCCTGCTTGGCCTCTTTCGTAAACTTGTTGAATTGATCTGGATTGGACATAATTCTTTTAAGATTAAGTGTTCTTACAATGATAGCAAATCGGCCCTGTTTTTTCATCCATTATCTTTTGCCTAAAATAGGAAAAGCTTTCTGGTATATTTTACTCTTTTGTGGACGCGATGGAGTCCGCCATGGTTTGCATAACGCTCTCATAGTCGGCCGTTCCCGTGAAGGTGTACGTGCGGCCATCCACTTCTACGGTTACTGTAGCGCTTTCTGCGGTGCGGGTAGTACCCACACTTGCACCGGAATTAAAGGTCATAGTGACGATTCCCGTCGTGGCACCGTCTTCAATGGGAGCAATATCAAAAATATAGCCGGTGCTGCTACCACTGTAGTACCAAAGTCCGGGATAAGACATTTTGAACTCAAACGGAACGCTTTCCAGGTCGCGGTAACTACTGAAAGTTGCTTGTTCCGTATCAGGCGCGGACACTTCCGGCTCATCCACCACAGGCTCCTCTACTACAGGTTCCTCCACCACAGGTTCATCCGCAACTTCCTCTGTAACCCCTTCTCCTTCACCGTAGGGCGTGAAGCGGAATCCACTCACCAAAGAGGAGAAAGTATTGCTATTGTCCAAACGCTCACTGTCGCTTGAGGATTCGTGGTAGTAGCTGAGTTCGAACAGCTCGTCAGCGCGAGGAATAAAGTAAAGCGTGTCACCGTCGTCGGTTTTGTAATGAACGCTGAAAAGTCGATCGGGACCCGCGTAAGCGAGCTCACTCTGGATGGTCGCCAGTTCGCTATATTCAGCGACCACATAAGCTCGAATTTCCGTTGCCCGATCTTCCTGAGTGTCTTCGCTGGTTTTAACGAGCGTGGCATCGGTACGAGCAACCACAATACTGTCTACTGGGCTGAGCCCAGTCTGCCCCTCTTCCTCTACTTTTACAGGAGCTTCCAAAATTACAGAAGTAGGGTTACTGGTGAGCGTCCAATTGCTGGGATAGCTCATGGAGAAACCAAAATCGGGATCTTGATAGGAAACCGTGGTGACCTCTACCGCCGTATCGTCTTTTTCAGGAGCGTCCGTGATGCGTTTCACTTCAAAGAGCGGCTTTTCCAAATTGTCATAAGTGGTAACCACACCATAGGCTTCAACTTCAATTCCAAAATATTCCTCACTATCCAAATCGTAGCGGTCGGAATAAGCGTAGAGAATCTCGACATCCTCCGTTTCAAAAAGATGAGTGACGACATCTTGCACTTCTATGCCGCCCAGGGACTTAAATTCACCCACGTACGTTTCATAGTTGCGGGTGAGGGCTTCGTCGAGTTTGTCGGAAGAACAAGCGCTAAACAGGCCCATAGCGAGAAGCGTCAAAACGAGTTTTTTCATACTAAATGGTTAGAGTGATAATCAGAGTGGCGTATACCGAGGTAAGTATAAACTTTTTCGGTGAGAAGTCTACCCCTTGGCGTGCGCTCTAAAAAGCCAAGTTGCATCAAGAAGGGCTCGTAAATTTCTTCAATACTTTCCTCTTCTTCGTTGGTCGCGGCGGAAAGAGTGGAAAGACCCACAGGCCCGCCCTTGAATTTTTCCGCAAGAGCAAGCAGAAGTTTGCGATCCGTAGAGTCGAGGCCGAGCTCGTCGATGCCGAGGAGTTTGAGGGTTTGCAGCACCATATCTTCCGTGACGCGATCTTTATCTTGCACATGAGCAAAGTCACGCACACGGCGCAGTAAACGGTTGGCCACGCGCGGCGTTCGCCGCGCGCTTCTGGCCAATCTTTTCCCGGCTGCCGCTTCTACTTCCACGCCCAAGATTTTTGAGCTGCGTTGCAGAATTTTTTCAATATCGGCTTCCGTGTAAAATTCCAATTTTAAAACGTTTCCAAAACGATCTCGGAGTGGGGAAGACAGGGCTGAAAGTTTTGTGGTTGCGCCAATAAGCGTGAATTTTGGCAAACTGATGCGCATGCTGCGCGCCGAGGGGCCCTTTCCAACCACCAAATCAAGACAAAAATCCTCCATGGCGCTGTACAAAATTTCCTCCACGGCCGGGCGCAGCCGGTGAATCTCGTCAATAAACAGAACGTCGTTTGCCTGCAGGTTTGTGAGCAGAGCCGCCAAATCGCCCGGCCGTTCAATGGCCGGCCCGCTGGTGGTGCGAATTTGAGCACCCATCTCTTTTGCTAAAATAAAGGCCAACGTGGTTTTTCCAAGTCCCGGACAGCCGTGCAGCAAAACATGTTCCATAGCCTCTTTACGTTTCCGTGCCGCCGGTAAAAACACCGCCAAATTTTGTTTAATTTCCTCTTGGCCGATGTAATCTTCCAAGGCTTGCGGACGCAGCACATTTTCCACCTGCTTCTCGTCCGGCGTTTTCTGCAGCTGCACAATGCGCGACTCGTCGTCCTGGAGTGGGGGATTCTTTTTGATCATACGGCTTCCAATCTAACAAAAACTTTCATATAATGCGAGCAAATGCAGCCTCCTTTCCAACTCCGCGACTTTCTTAAGGTTTTTGCACTCAGCATCGCGCTCTTCGCGGGCTTTGCCGCGCTTTTCGCCTACGTCCCTCAGGCCGCAGATATTCTGGGAGGCTTCCATCCCACCGTTGCTTTCCTTATTCAATATCTCATTCAATTCGTGGTACTTTTTTTCCCGCTCTGGCTTTTTGTCGTGGACAAATATTCCCTCACCCTTGCCGACTTCGGCTTCAAAAAAGTTCGACCCTGGCTCCTGATCAAAACCGTTCTGTCCTCTTATTTATTCTACCTCGCGGTTTCTTTTATCTTCGCCACGATTTTGTACTACGCCGGCCTCAGCCTTCCCGGTTACCAGGAGCAAGAATCCTATCTTCCGCTCTTTGGCTATGACGCTTTTGGCCTCACCATCGCTTTTCTCATTGTCTCCATCTTCGCCCCGCTAATCGAAGAACTCTTTTTCCGCGGATTCATTTACCGTACTTTCACCAAAACCTGGCCCCTCTGGCTCGCCAGCATCCTCACCGCGACTCTCTTCGCGCTCATCCATTTTCAACTCCAAACTTTTATTCCGCTCTTCTTCTTGGGGCTTATTTTGAATTACACCTACCAACGGACAGGATCCCTATGGACCTCCGTGGCTTTTCACAGTTTAAATAACACCATTGCTTTAGCCTTCGATATCTATTTATACTTCCACCCTGAATTGCTAGATAAACTCACGTTCTAATATGTCCCGGTAGCTCAGTGGATAGAGCAGCAGCCTTCTAAGCTGACGGTCGCAGGTTCGATTCTTGCCCGGGACACCATTTCCGCTTCTATAAGCCAAAAATCGGCGTTGTTTACTTTACAAACAAGGCGAAATGAAGTACCATGCACGTAGATTTAACATTTCACGATATGACTGGGACACCCTCAACACCTCAACTTTCCTTTAGGGAAGAAGACCTCGCATCTTTTGGTGCCATTGCAAGACGTGCAGTTGAACTAGAGTTGGTCAGACCTGGTAATGGCGAACCTAGCCCGGCTGATATCACAGGGGCACTGGAACAGGCGGGGGACACGGTTCGGGCAAATCTTCTTCGCGTTATTTATGGAGGATTAGCGAATAGTGGCCGAGAAAAACACTTTGAAAATCCATATCATGATTTTGTAGCTCGAGTAGACGGTGACCACATTGTTAACCCTGAAACTTTGAGAACACTCGCTCGCAGAGCTCTAACTGGTCAAGCTCCATTGCCCACACGAGTCGAAATAGTAAGTTCTTATGGTTTTCAGCCGGCTGGTGGCGAAGGAGGAGATCCCATAGGAACCTATACTGCACCAGCGGGCGTGGACATGCAGACCGCTAACGCCGCATCTCAGCTTCTCGCAATTTTATTTTGTCAGAGCGTACAGACAGTTTGGCAGGGTAGTGATGGCCAAATTTTTACCCCCTGAGACTGAAGGAGATGAACTTGGGTCGCTATCATTTGATAAAATCGAGTCTCAAAATAGGGAGCTCTTCAACCTTCATTAGGTTTTTATCGTTGGTGAGGAAGCCATCCACTCTTCCCGAAATGGCGGTAGCAAGATGAATGGCATCCGGAGGTTTTACAGATGGATATTTGGCTCGAAGTTGAGCAAAAATCAGTGCCTCCTGTTTGCCGAAGCCAATGATAGAGAGTTTTTCATAAGTTTCCACAAATGAAAGGAATTTAATTTTTCCCCGTTTATCGCCCGCTTTTTCAAAGCCGGCCAAGACTTCACCCAGTCCAAAACTGGAAAAGTTGATGTGTCGCGCTGATTCCAGAGCTTTTTTTATTGCACCACAAAAGGGTTCCCGCCCTTCAATCAAGTAAATCAAGATCATACTATCGATCGCGATATTTTTACCTTTATTCATGAATTCCATGCTTTACGTTCGCTTTTTAAAAAGGTCTCGCCACCGCCAAGCATTTTGAAACTTTTTTCACCAATCCCGGCGAGTTCATCCAAAGAGGAGACCGCTTTTGTGAGTTTCACTTCACCATTTTGATCCATACTAATAATAACTTGATCGCCCTTTTTTATATTCATGCGTTCACGGATGGGTTGCGAAATGCAAACCGTAAAATTTTGCATGACCTTCGAACTTGTGATTATAGGATTCATTGACTCTATGATTAAAGGCCAATCCTATTATAGCAGACCCTCTTATGTTAGGGCAAGCGTTCAAAAAAAGGTGACCGCACGACATAGCGACTATTGATCAACAAATAGTCGGTCGGCACACCGTAAAACCAGAAGGCCTGCCAATCGATTTCCATTAGTCTCGAGATTTTTGTACCGCCGCTACGCTTTTCGCAAATCCTTTCGCAAAGCGACCAGCTACTCCCATATCGTCTGCATCTTCTTCTCTTACTACAAAAAGCTCTGTGGGACCTCTCACTGCGCCCTCTGGAGTGTGGACAAGGTACCCAAAGCCTAGCCCCGACGTTTTGTCACCTAGACAAGTACCTTCCGGGCCGACATGGACATCTATCAAGCCTTGATTTACTCCGCAAATAGCCACTACCTGTCTACCTTGATCGAGCAATGCCCTGAGCAGCGCAGCCGCAGCTTCTTCGGGAGGAATGGACCTGGGCGACGGATCAAGTACAGGATCAACTGTAGGGCCGATAGTATCTTCTAGAGAAGTAGGCATACTAAAAAAGTATAAAATTATAGATTAGTTCTCGCCCGGGCCATCATTACTCACCGTTCCTTCTAGAACTCTAGAAACTCCTTTTTGGGCAAGTGACTTAACTTTTTTTAAAGCCATTCCTCCGGCCGCTATAGCCAGTACACCAAGGAACCCCAAAACATCGCGTCCGGTGATTGCTTCGTCTTTACGCCATTCATCACCGTAACGAGCATCAAACGCTCGGTCACCCTCGCTCATAGCTCCTCTTCTGCCCATTGTAACGATACGTTAAATAGTATTTTACGTTGGACTACGCCACCTTCTTCTTGGCCTTAGCTTTAGCCTTAATCTTAATAGGCTTGGAGAGGGCAGGGGTTTCTTCAACCTTCTTGAATTCCTTAGCCTTAGGGGCAACCGGAGCCGCGGTACCTGCACCCATCTGGTGTAAAGTCTTCAAAATCATGTCCATCTTGAAGTTCAGCATTTCAAACTGAGCCTTGTTGCTGTCTCCGCTGCCCTGTTCTTTATAAGCAGGTTTTTCAAAGCGAGGTTTTTCAAAACGTGGCTGTTCGAAACGAGGCTTCTCAAAATTGTCACGATCGCGGCCGAAGTCGCGTCGATCGGAACCTCCCTCGTCAAACTCATCCTTCCTGAAACAACTCTTGCAGAAAACAGGCTTACGTCCGTTTGGTTTAAAAGGAACTTCACATTCATTGCCGCATTCGCTGCACACCGTTTGGTGCATTTCAGGCTTTTCACGGTCTCCTCCAAAACCTCTGTCAAAACTTCTCTTGGGTTTCCATCCGCCGCCGGTCCTGTCATCGTTATTATAGTTTCTCATGTTTTGCGTGGGTTAATATTTTGCAAAGAGCCCGATTTTATTGCATAATCATCTAAAAAGCAAGGTGGAATGCTCGTTTGAGCATGATATTCTAGATTTAATGTCCGTTTTATGGTATAATTCCCAGATGCAAACAAAACAAAAAAAGAATCTTCTCATCTTGGGAGCGAGCGGCGCAGTGGCCCATACCACGCTGATATATCTAAAAAATCACCGCCATCTGCTCGATAAACTGATTCTCACGGATCAGCGGAATTTTGAAGGAGATAGTTTTGAATCACTCAAAGGGCTGGATGCCACTTTTATAAGACTGCAGATATCAAAAGAGACCGAAAAAGATCTGTTAAACCTCCTAAAGGAGGAAAAGATCGATGTGGTTTTGGATCTGAGTGATGCCCCCACGGAGCGCGTAGCGAAGGTAATTTTTGAATATGGAAAGGCTTCCTACATTTGCTGCGCTTTCTGCACGGAAAGCTTTGCGCCGCTCGGGGAAGCCCTCAATGAATGGACGGATGAACAGAAAAAGAGGAAAAAGCTCGGCATGCCTCACATTCTCTTTACGGGGATGAACCCGGGAGCTGTGGATGTGTGGGCAGCCATTGGAGCTAAAAAATTTGGAAAGCCGCTGGAAATGACTGAATTTGAGTACGACACCTCGCGTTTTATGAAGATGCACAAGGAAAAAATGGTGACGTGGTGCGTGGCGGAATTTGTGATAGAACTGGTGACCGACCCGGCAGAAATCATCCTGGGAGATCATAAGATCAAGAGTATGTACCCGAATGGGCTTTTTTACACGGAAGACTTGGGGCCGCTTTTTTCGCCGATCCTCAAGCTCGAAAAATATCCACAGGGTTGCGTAGTGACCCACGAAGAATGTGTAACTTTGGGAAACCGTTGGGATATTCCCTGCCGCTTCATTTATACAGTAAATCAGGAAACCATGAATTTCATTCGAAAAACCTATGAGGCCAAGGGCAAATTGGAAGATACAGATTTAGTGCTGGCCAATAATTTGAAAGACGAACTTCTAGGGTCTGACAATATAGCGGTGCGTTTGGACTACAAAGATAAAGCTGTTTACTATTTCAATTCCGCTTCCAACGAGAGTCTTAAAGAATGCAGTGGAACTGACTATCAAGTTACAACGGGAGTTTTTGCGGCTCTTTTCACAATTTTGAATGATGATCTTAAAAAACCGGGCATTTATTACCCGGAAGATTTACTCGATACAACTTTTGCCAAATTCCTCACCGACAACATGATGATTCAGGAATTCGTGTTCGAGAAAAGAAAAAACGGCGAACTCCGTTTACTCTCGCATGAACCTCATATCAGCTACGGAGAAGGTCCATTCGTTAAAATCTAATTTATGCTTTACCTTTACATCTTCCTCATTCTGATTTCCGAGACTATTGCGTTGAGTTTCTTTAAGAGGTTCTCCATGGAATCTAACTATCTTTATTTTGCAATTGGAATGTTCTTTTATCTCTTCGTCTCCATTTTCTTAGTGAAGTCGTTCAAGTATGAAGGCATGGGAATCGTGAATGTGCTCTGGTCCGCCTTCTCAGTGATCTTTGTAGTTTCCGCAGGGATACTCTTCTTTAGAGAAACCTTTACTCATGTTGAAATGTTCGCCATGGTCATGATTATGTGTGGAGTAGTAGTGCTAAGACTCCACACAGCCTAAAGGCTCTCTTTAATGCTTACTACTCCGTCTTCATCAGGCTGTTGTAGGATTCGCCGTCGTTTTGATTCACCGTGATCATGCGATAAATCACTTCAGCTACTTCCACGCGGCTCATGGGGTCGCTGGGATTGAAATACTGTCCGCTCACGGGGAATAGATTTTTCTCCTTGGCGTATTGCACATAAGGCGCGTACCAAGACAAATTATTCACGTCTTCATAGGGATCTTCCGTCACCACGGGGTCAATCGAAACGTCCACCGTACTGAAAATCATCTTAAGGAATTCCACGCGATTAACTCCTTGGGTGGGCTTAAAGCTTCCGTCCGAATATCCTTGCACCACTCCTATGGAAGAAGCAGTCGCCAGGTAGTCGGAATACCACTCTCCGCTTTGCGTATCACTGTAATGGGCGGTGAGCCCCGTGCTCACATTTTGATCGAGTCCGCTGAAAATAAACTTGAGCGCTTCCACGCGAGAAACGGTGTTGTCCGGTTTGAAAGTTCCGTCGGGGTAACCTTGCACGGTTCCTTTTTGCACGAGGTAACTTACGGCCGTGTAGAATTCATGTACTTCGGAAATATCATTGAAAAGACGCGACTCAAGCGTGCTGCTTTCAATCACTTTGGTTCCGTAGGTCACTTGAATAATCACGTCGTCTTCGGAGTCGGCGGTGAATTCAACTTCCGCAATACCCGTACTCAAATCTTCTCTACCCAGACTGTTTTTGGAAAAAGTTCCGGAGCCCTCCACCAAGCTGAGTTCCACAGGCCCATCCCCATAAAAACCCGGGGTGGGGTTCCCGTTAAGATCTTGTGCTTGAATTTGAATGGTTTCAGGTTTGCCGGGAACAAAATAGCCATCGTGAGCTACGCCAAATTTGGCGAAAGGCTCAATCGTGGCGATAACGTAAACCACGGAAGAATAGTACTCGCGGCCCGCAATTTCTGCGGTGACGGTTACGCTGCCTTCACGGTCCGCATAGAGCGAAAGTTCAGCCACACCGTCGTCAAAATCCGCGGTACTAACAGAGCTGCGGTTCAGCCTGGCGCTGTTCTCGTCAGAAACGGTGACACTCATCTCGCCGTCAAAACTCGCATCCTCCTTCACCTCATCGTTTTCATCGAGCAAGGAAATGGAAATAGTTTGATTTTGCCCCGGCATAATAAAGGCGGGTGTTGCAATTTCCAGATCGGTGAAATCAATGCCCACTACCGCAGAAGTCACTTCCTCGGTCACCGCTTCTTCCTCTACAGGTGTGATAGTACTTTCCACGGTCGAAATAATGGGGGTGCTCGTAAAGGTGGCGTCTCCATCCAAATGAGCTTGAACGAATTCTAAAGGATTGCGGGTGTAGCGATACAAATTGTCTTGCCCCACGCCGTGACTTACAGCATCCCAAAAGTCATAACCGGCCGCAGTGGCTTCCGCAGTGGTAAAGGGCCAGTAGGGGTGCCAAGGAGCGTCGGCGGTGTCCAACTGAAAGTGCAAATGGTAGGTGGTTGCGGTTCCCGTGTCTCCAACCTGTCCGATCACTTCTCCTTTGACCACTTCAGCACCTTCCGTAACAAAAAATTCTGAAAGATGGGAGTAGCTGCTATACAGTGTAGTGGTCTGTCCGGGCTGATTAGGGTCCGGCGCTCCGTTGTGTTTTATTACAATATATTTTCCAAAACCACTGGAGGTTCCGGCTTCACTCACTATTCCGTTGGCGATGCTGTACACGGGCGTTCCTTCGGGGACTTTAATGTCCACCGCCGGATGACTTCCGCAGTTTTCGCCGCAATCATTGAGTTCATAACTTCCCGCATAAGGTACGGGGTAGGTGATTTTGGTGTTTCGAATAATGTCGTGCGTGGCATTTCCCCACACAAGTGCGTCGGAATCGAAGGTCAAATAATCGGTACGATATTCGCTGATCGGTTCCAACTTGGACGCAGGCAATTCCTGATAAGACATGCTGTATTCGGCGCTGGTCAAATGAGTCCAATCGGGTGCTTCTTGGATCGGCATCACCGTCCCGTCGAACGCTGCGTGCTCGTCAAGACCCGTGAGCGAAGTAAAGAGTATGTGAGTCTCATAGCGGTAATTCACGCTGAAAACCGAAACCGCCAAGAGAACCATGAGCGAGATCCACTCTCTTACATTGGAGTTTTTAAGATGAGATCTGAATTTCCCCATGTTTCTTTTGTTTTGATTTTGTTTTAATCTAGTAATAATAGCAGATTTCCGACATTTTTTCAAGTAAGCGAACCCGAAGGGTTTGCGAGCCGAGGCGAGTGCCTACGGCCTAAGCAATAAGGTGGCGTAAGCCACATCAATATCATGAAAAAAACCACTCAAAGCGCCGCAGAAACCATGGACTTGGCCAAGCTTCTTTACGAGGAGTATCCCGAGCACAAAATTTGGCTGCTGTACGGAGACTTGGGCACCGGCAAAACTACTCTCATTAAAGGGCTCGGTGAAGCGCTGGGGCTTGGGAGTGATTTAATTAAAAGCCCCACTTATACTTTGGTCAGCGAATACGCGCCTTTGGTGCATTACGACCTTTACCGAATCGAGGAAATGGACGATCTCACGAGAGAATTGTTACACGAACACATGGAGAGTGGGAAGCATATTGTAATCGAATGGCCTGAGAAAATTGAATCTGAAGTTATAACGTCACATCTTAAAATTTACCTTACTCACGGGGGAGGTGATGTGCGAAAAGTTCAGATAATGCAATTTCGATCTCACCGCCGTACTCTCTCTTCTTTGTCTTAAAAGATCCAAAAGAATCTCGTTCACATCTTGTCCTTAGTGAGAGCATGCGCACGCACGGATTTTACCTCAAATAATGGCTTGGCTAAGCCATTCTCACTTCTGGAATTGCGGTAAAAGTCTGACCTCCTCCTGCCAAAAGCTGCACTTTCCATATTTGCAATAGTATTGCAATTACGGAAAGCCGGCCTATCATCACTTTATTAAACAAAGAAGAGGCGGTTGCGATTCTAGTAAACGCTCACCCAAAGTGGAATTTATAGATCCTTCTTAGGCAGGCTCGCCAAGGTTTTATCCGGCAGCAGGAGGGAAAGTCGTCCGGCTTCCAATTCTTCACGTTGGTAAGCCATCATACTTTTGGATTCGTAGCGGCTTTCCAAAATGGAATTCAGCACGCCGCGAGTTTGAGGTCCCAGGTAACCGGCACCACTGTCGGTTTCGGTGGCTACAAGGCCTTGAGACTGTTGGAATTTAAACAAGGCGTGCGCGGTGCTTTCGCCAAAGTAACCCGTAGGAGCAATGCGTAGGAAGCCAAGGGTCTGAAGTTCTTTTTGCAGCATGGTCACGGTATCGCCGCTATCCCCGAGTTCCAGCGCGATTCCAAAAGTTTCCCGTTCTTCATACAAGTGAGGATATTTCACCATCAAGGTTTGACCCTTTTGGAGTTTTGCCATTTCATCTGAGACGCCGCCTTTGATCAAGTCATCGAACTGGCGACGAGTGGCGGGGCCAAAGTGTCCGCTGCCAAGCTCATCCGGGTCCGAAACAATCCCATAATCCATCTGGAATTCAAAGATTGCCTGAGCGGTGTCCGCTCCATAAAAGCCGTTCGCCTCGTTGAGATAACCCCAATCCACTAAATATTGCTGCATCTTGGTGATTTCCTCGCCGGAATTTCCATAATACAAATCACTCGGGAATTCCAAAGAACTGAGGAAAGTCTCCGTATAAATATTCTCCACGGTTAGGTATTGATCGAAGTAAACCGCCTCTTCAATTTCAGGTTGAATTCCATACACACGCACTTCCACGGTTCGTTTTCCCCAACCAAGCGCGCGGCGAAGTCCGTCATCTCCGGCTCCCATCCACACGTCCAGACGATCATAAGAATTTCCTCGATTTCCGGCTGTAACAATGGCGCCCCCTCGATCGTGAATCGAAGTGAGTCCGATGCCGGGAATATACATTTTCATTCCAAAGGCATAGGTTTTGGGCGCCGCAATCATTCCCGGGAAAACCGGCGTGCCGTCGGCCCCATTCGTTCCGTTTCCGTTCAAATAAATGTCCCCTTCATAAGATCCGGTCACGTAATGTTCTTGGCCGAGCAAAGGGGAGTAATAAGCCGTAATAATGAAGGTCTGCAAATAGTATTCGTCGGCTGCTTCGGGGGGAGGCGGAACCTCCTCTTCGGCTAAAGCGAGCAAGCCTCCACTGACTTGCAAAGCCACAAACAGGGAGCTGAACAAGAGGGCAATTAGCCTTTTGACTTTCATTTTTGTTTTTAGTTTTATTTTGAGTTCTCCTAATTATAGCAGAAAAAGGCCCCCGACGGGGAGCAATAGACTTGAAGAGTTTTAGATTTATAGTCTGGTATAAATCACCGTTTTTTGGCTTACATTACCGTTCCCAGGCGCCTAAAGACCTCGCGTTCCACAAATTCTTTGTCGCGGCCGTATTTGAGACGGGAAAGTTGCTTGTAGGCTTCGGCGGCTTCGGGGTCGCCCTTTTCAAGATAGGGGCTGAGCGGAGTGATGCTAAACGGCTGGCTCGGCTGTGTATCAATGGAGAGCTTCATCACGGCCTTAAACTTGTCGATATTGATGAGGTCCTGGTCGCTAAACACGGGCGCCATTTCCTTGGCCATGTACTCGGCATCTTGCGCGCCGATCTTGTAGGCCATAATAGTCCCAACGTTTCCGAACACGGCATCTTTCAGGTTCACGCCCTTGCCTTTTTTGACGTCGCTTTCGAGCTGCGCCAAGTACTGGTGAGCCATCGCGAGCCCCAGACGGTATTTACGAGCCTCGGAGAGAATCACTTCAATGGAATCGGTTACGTAGTTTTGGAACTCATCGATGTAGAGGAAGAAGTCCTTTCGCATTTCTTTGGGGAGCCGCTGTCTACGTAGTGCCGCCACTTGCAGTTTGGATACCACAATCATACCGAGCAGTTTGCTGTTGATGTCTCCGGTTTCTCCCTTTGAAAGGTTCATGAGCAGAATCTTGTTGGTAGCCATCACTTCTCCAAAATCAAAAGCGCTGTGCGTTTGCCCGATGATGTTACGCATCATTCCGTTGGTCACGAACTGACCGAACTTGGCGGCGAAGTACGGAATCATTTCCTGTTTCTCCCGCGCTCCGGTTTTAGCCATCTGCTGATCCCAGAACGATTTCACAATGGGGTTTTTCAGGTCCTTGGTGCGTTCATATTGGAAATCATCATCCGTGAAGAGGCGAACCATGTCGGTGAGACAGCCCCCGTCTTTATAGTCCATGAGCGTAAGACAACCGTTTCGGAAGTAATCCTGAATGCGCGGTCCGAAGATTTCTTCATCGAAAAGTTTGATCATCATGTTCATGGCGTCCATGGCCACGAGGTCACGCTCCTCCGGTGTGTCCGCTTCGAGTAAGTTGAGTCCCATCGGCCTCTCCAAATCAGCCGGGTTGAAGTAAATCACGTCGTCGGCGCGTTCTCGGGGGATGAAGGGCAAAATATCTTCAATGAGCTGTCCGTGCGGGTCCACCACGCAAATACCTTTTCCATTCCGCAAATCTTGACGAATCATAATTTGCAAAATGGTGGATTTACCGGTTCCGGTTTGTCCAATTACGTAGAAGTGACGAAAGCGATCCTCGTTTTTTATGCGAATTTCCGTTTTCACGCCGCGGTAAATATTATGTCCGAGTAAAACTCCTTCGTCGGGAACATTCGCAGGGGGTGGCGCAATTTTATAATTTTGCCAGTTGATGGTGGGCGCGCGGTTGTAGCGAATATTGGGAAGGTGGAAAAGACTCGCAAGCTCCTCCGGACACAGAATCATTTTGTGGAAACGTAGCGGCTGACGCAGGTCGCGCATCAGGAAGTGATGTACTAAATTTCCCAAGTAAAGATCTTTATAGGCAAGCGTGTTGTTGTCGGTGGTTCCATACTGCGCAAAGGCACTCTTCATACTGTGCAGCAGGGTCTCCGCCTTACCACGAGAATTGGAAACCGCTATCAAACGGATCACGCTTTCAAAGCCCACTTGCGTGTTTTTTTCTTCGATGGCTTTCACTTGTTCGTCCACGAGCGGCGTGGTGCGCGAGCCGGCCTCAGTTTCCTTTGCGGCCTCTCCGCGGAACAAAATGCTGAGCATGTCGCCCACCCAAATAAGCGGATTCATAGTATGGAAAAACCCCTCGTGCTTGTCTTCCATCACCCTCTTGGCGAGCCTCCTTCCTTTGTTTTGCCAGTGATTGTGAACCGGTCGCATCATAATTTGAATGGCTGCGCTTTCATAAGGTTCCAGCTTCGACATAACGTTCGAAATATTGTTGAGCGGATCCGCCGTCATGCGTGTGTAAGTGCGGATGGGGTAGGAGTACTTTTTCTCCGGAGTGAAATAGCAATAGGCTGTCTTGGAATCCTTTTGGAAAAGATTGTAATCCGGCTCTTCTTCAATGTAGCAATCGGGGTAGAAGGCCGTGAGCTGTTTCTCAATTAAACTCACCAAGTGGTGCGGAACCACCAGATAGAAATCGATGAGATTATTCTGGATGGCGTACTCGCAGGAAATAAAATCATTCCCAAAAATGTAGCGTCTCCACGTGTGATCTTCCAGCGACGCCAGTGATTCAAAAAATTGTTTCATTATGCCCAGCGTTTCTTTGAAATCCCGCTGCGCGCCCAGCGCGTCTGTATCCTGTTCTTTATCTTCTTTTGACCCCTTTTTTGGCAGCCGTATCTTCATAAACGACATCGACAAACAACGCCTTCGATTGGCTTCATACCGAATGAAAACCAGCACGGCGGTAACAAGTCCGGCGAATCCTAATAAAACGAGAGCGGCGTAGAGATAGGTCATGTTTGAAAAGCGGGCGCACTCACTTTAACACAAGGTGTTTACCATACAAAAGGAATAAGGCGGTAGCGCACTTTTTCGCAATACGCTCGATAACCCGGCAGGTCTCGTTTCAGAAGAGCCTCTTCATTTAAAATGCGAAAAATAATCACGATGCAGGTCGCCCACACAAAGGTCACCGCACAAAACACCCACCCTTGCCAGTACTTGAAGGTCCCCGCCGTCCACGCAAGCACTCCTCCAATAAATAAGAACGCCGCAGGGAACAGGAGGCATGCTTTTATCTTAAGTTTTCTGAGAGAGGTGGCGTCCATGAAATTATAGTATCTCAGGATTATCAAAATCACTATTGTTGATCACAATGTCGGCTATTTCTTGCTGTTTCATGAGAAAAAGGTCAAAGCCATTTTAACACAAGATGTGATGGACTTTATACGCATCATAGGAAAAAATGAATTTATCTTGCGTAAAATAATAGGGTGAGCGTATACTTACCTCACAATTCCTAACGCTAAAATATATGGAAGAAAAGATAGCCATCTTCGGAGGTAAGGAAATCAGAAAAACTCTTTTGAACGGAGAGTGGTGGTTTTCGGTAGTGGACGTTTGCTCTGTCCTTACTGAAAGTCCGGATGGTGGAGCTTATTGGAGAAAGTTAAAGCAAAGACTTATAGAAGAAGACAGCCAGGTCGTGACATTTTGTCACGGACTGAAATTAAAAGCTTCAGATGGAAAGAACTATGAAACTGATTGTGCTCATACTGAAGGACTCTTCCGCATCATCCAATCCATTCCTTCACCCAAGGCCGAGCCGTTCAAACGCTGGCTCGCCAAAGTGGGCTATGAACGAGTAAAAGAAATTGAAGATCCGGAATTGGCAACGAAAAGGACAAGAGCCCTGTACAAGGCAAAAGGATACAGCGAGGCCTGGATAGAGAAACGTATGCGTGGCATTGCCATCCGTGAAGAACTTACCGATGAATGGCAAAAACGTGGAGCGAAGGAGAACGGAGATTACCAGATTTTGACCGCCGAAATTTCCAAAGCCACTTTTGGGCTGACACCAGGTGAATACAAGAAGCTGAAAGGACTCAAGCGTGAGAACCTGCGCGACCACATGAATGACTTTGAGCTGATTTTCAATATGCTTGGGGAGCGTGCAACCACTGAAATTCATAGAAACGAAGACTCCAAAGGAGTTGCCAAGCTAAAAAGTGATGCCAAAGCGGGTGGAGACATCGCCGGCGGTGCCCGCCAAAAACTTGAGGAACGATTAGGCCGCTCGGTGGTAACGGACAAGAATTACTTGAAAGAGGCGGAGGGGAAGAAGAAGCTTGTAAGGGATACTTACAAGTTCAAAAAACAATAGTTCGTATACATCTACGCATTTCGCCAGTACTTTTCTTCCACGCCAGTCTGTTTTATGAAGGTTTTTATCTCACGAGCGGTGAATGAGTCTCTCCCCATATCCACTTCTGCATAAGCACCAGTTTTCTCATTCAGTAAGCACTTGTGGTCCCCCTTGCCTCTGTTATTAGAGAGTTCTGCAAAACCTTTTTTGGAGACTTATTTTTAACAGGAGGAAGTCCCACTCTAACCGTGAAAATAGGCCTATTATTCACTCTTTTCACGATTCTGTTGACTAAAACCGTGAAAAGAGTACTATGTACACATATGGCAAAACCTCTGAAAACCTTCAGTAAGATAAACTCTCTTCGAGAGAGGTATTATAGAGCGTCTACGGGAAAGGATTCACTCCTTGATCTTATTGCTGAGGCTGAAGTTGCCGAACAGGTCTACAACTCGAACGCCATTGAAAATAGCACACTCAGTCTTGAGGAAACGGAAAAAATCCTTCTTCAAATTGATTTGGATCGGTTTATTGGCGAACGAGAACTTTTCGAAGCAAAAAACCTTGCGCGAGTCGTGTCTTATATCAACAAAAAGGCTAAGGAGCAGGAACTTACCCTTCCAGCCATTTTATCGCTTCACGAGATGCTCATTTCTAATATTCGAGATGATATTGCGGGAAGATTCCGTAGCAATAATGAATATGTCCGGGTTGGAACCCACATTGCGCCGGCGCCCAAAGAGGTGGTGGAGAGACTGCAAAATATGCTGATCGAGTACAACTCAACAAGCCATGTGAATATAGTCACGCGTATCGCAAAATTACATCTTACTTTTGAATACACTCATCCATTTGTTGACGGGAACGGCCGTATCGGCCGCGTTATTAACAACTTTTTATTGATACGAGAAGGCTTTGTCCCAATCAACATAAAATTCATCGATAGAAGGAAATACTATGACGCTTTCAAGGAATTTGATGAAAAAGGTGCCACGGCCATTATGGGGGAAATCGTAGGAAGAGCGCTCACCAACAGTTACCATAAACGCTTAGCTTACTTGGAGGGTAAAAAGATCATCACATTGAAAGACTATGCAAAAAAGAACAAGCTCTCTCATTCAAATCTTATAAACAAAGCAAATCGCCAAACCATTGAGGCTTTTCTAGAAAAAGGGATTTGGAAGATTGGGGTGGAGGGGCAACTTGTGTAAAGAATGCGCAGACTGAGCAGACTGGACTAACAAACTCCCTTCACCGCCTCCCTATACGCGCAAAAATCGCACTCCTTTCCCGACGCCGGAACCTTTTTCCCGCGCAAACACTTATACAGACGCTTCACCGTTCCCTCTATCCACCCATCGTCGCCTTTATACGGAATCAACTTAATTGAGAACTCCAGTTTCCCGTCAAACGCCGCCCGGTCCGTGTCGCCATTGCAGTACACAAAGTAGCCGGTAGGCGAAACCGTGAACCCATTTTTCCTAAACAGCCATTGATAGATTTCCATCTGCCGCTTATACCCGTCCTGCCACTCCGCATCCAGCGTCACCTCGGCTTCTTTGGATGTCGCCTTGTAGTCCACAATAATCAGCTCGCCCTTTGGCGTGACCCACACATCATCCACTCCACCCGTCAGCACCAGATTCGTCCCGGGGAAGGCATACGTCACCCCTCTCTTCAGCGAATCCCGCCACTCATCCATCCTCTCATCCCTCATGGGCACGGCATCCAGCCCATACGCCTCCATCAGCGGATGCGCCGTCCCCTTCGCCCTATGCATATCAAACTCTTTCTTGAGCAGCGTATCCACCGCCGAATTCAACGAAAACGGATACCCCGGCGGCTGTCCAATCCCCATCCTCCTATCGAGATAAAAACACCTTGGACACTTTATAAACAGGTCGATTTTTGAGCGTGAGACTCGAAATGGCTCCGCCGATTTCGGATCGTAGAGGTTTCGGGTGCGGTGAGGATTGTAGTATTTGGACATAGCTCAACAATTTTTTAAATATTCCTTAATCCTTTCGCGATCCTCATTCTCTTTGTTCCCCTTGAAGTAGAGCTCTATGTAAACAAAGGTTATTTTATCCTCATGATACGCATATACGATCCTCATAGATCTGTCTCGCAGGCTTTTGCACGCAAGGCGCGTCTTCACAATTTTTACAGTTTCCGAATGATGGATGATGGTAAAATTCTTTCCCATACCGGTCGGGAATTCACGGAGCACAACTTCCAAATCATCTAAATCACTACGAAGGCTTGGATATTTTTTTGAAAGTCTTTTTAGGTCCTTTTCAAATGCCGGTAATAAATTAAAGTGGCTCATATTCTCGTACGGAGGTTTCTTCTGGACGATAGAAAACATGCTCATAATTGATCACAGCTTTTTCTTTAGCTACGAGCCAAGGGGTGTCCTTGTGAGATAGCCCTGAAATTTGGGTGGCGGTGAGGTCTGAGAGGCGATTGAGCTCCCAATCGATATGAGCAATTTCCTGCCCGGACAGGCCGGAAAGGTCAATAGGCTCATTGGGATTCACTAAATATTTAGTCTGTTCATATTGGTAAAATTTACTTTTTATTGTTTCGATTTTCCCCTCTTCCTCTAGGGCAGCAATGATCTTCGCAAAAGCCACCGGAGTAGGACCATGAGTATTTTTTATATACCGGGCTCCTATAATCTGTTCCTCAAATTTCTCGTAGTAATCGAAGTCAATGAAGTAAAGGAGTTTATACAAAACTGTTTGACCAATATTTGGCTTTCCACCGGCTTTAGATAGGATATATAAAAGCACTTTTTTGAACTTCTCCACTTTTTCCTGTGGTATAGAAATACGCTCTTGCGGTGCTTCAGATGATTCGGTTATTTTTCCACCTTTTTCAAGAATAACTTGAGGCATTGAAACTTTACCTGTACTTATCTCCTGCAGCGAGACTTCAAAGATACCACTCAGAATCCCCGCTTCAGCGAGACTAAGCTCTCGTTCACCTTTTTCAAAAGCAACATAAGAGGAGCGAGAAATGCCCAGCTTCTTCGCAATCTCCAATTGTGAAAACCCCCGCTGAACTCGCAAAGATTTTATAAATCCAAAGTATTTATTAGTCATGCCTATAGGCTAATCCACAAATGTCAGGAAGTCAAACTAGGGTATGTAGAAAATATTGACATACGGACGTCTTGTTGCCGGTTTAGGTCGCCAAAACAAACCGCTACTGATATGATCCGCTCAACAAATACTCTATGGAAAATAAGATAGCCATATTTAAAGGGAAAAATATCAGAAAAATCATTCATCGTGGTGAATGGTGGTTTGTCATCAATGATGTGATCGAGGCCGTTACAGATTCAAGCGATCCTTCTCAGTATTTCAAGCGTTTGAAAGAAAGAGATCCTGAATTAGAGAAGCTGACTAATAAAGGGGGGGTACAATTTGTACCACCCCTTATGATCGAAGTCGAAACGAAAGGGGGGCGACAAAAGGCTTACTGCTGGCATACAGAAGGTATTTTCCGTCTTATCCAATCCATCCCATCCCCAAAGGCCGAACCCTTCAAACGCTGGCTGGCAAAAGTCGGTTACGAACGTATACAAGAAATAGAAGACCCTGAACTGGCCACCAAGCGCACGCGAGCACTCTATAAAGCCAAAGGCTACAGCGATGACTGGATCGAAAAACGAATGCGCGGTATTGCCATTCGCGAAGAACTCACCGATGAATGGAAAAATCGTGGGGCCAAAGATCACAAAGATTATGAAATTTTGACTGCGGAAATCTCAAAAGCCACCTTCGGGGTTACCCCAAGTGAATATAAAAAACTGAAAGGACTGAAGCGCGAAAATCTGCGCGATCACATGGACGATTTCGAGCTTATTTTCAATATGCTGGGGGAAAGGTCCACAACCGAAATCCATCGACAAGAAGATTCGAAAGGCGTGCTCAAGCTGAAACAAGACGCCAATAGAGGTGGCAAAGTAGCCGGCATTGCCCGCAAAGAACTTGAAAAAGAACTTGGCCACTCCGTAGTCTCAAAACAGAACTTTTTGAAGGAGCCTGAAGCGAAGAAATCCTTGAAGAACCAAGAGCCTAAATCTCAGTTGTAAAGGATTTCTTTACAGCTCAAAAAGAGGCTCAACCATTCGGGAATTCCTAATAGTTCAAAAGCAGCTATCGAGGATTCCTCGGTAGCTCAAAAACAGTGAATAAGGACATGGGGAGCAACTCGTGCAATTTTTGCACAAGTTGAAGAAAACAAGCTGGGTCAGTTAGTTCCATTTTGGAACCAACTGAATTTGAACCTTCCGGGAAAGCTAAGAAGCAACCTGTAAGGATTTCTTACTAGTTCAGTTATTCGGAAATACCAAACAAGTGTTTTTAATGTTAACGAATCCATCCTCTCATCCCTCATGGGCACGGCATCCAGCCCATACGCCTTCATCAGCGGATGCGCCGTCCCTTTAGCTCTATGCATATCAAACTCTTTTTTGAGCAGCGTATCCACCGCCGAATTGAGCGAAAACGGATACCCCGGCGGCTGCCCAATCCCCAGCCTCCTATCGAGATAAAAACACCTTGGACACTTTATAAACAGGTCGATTTTACTGCGTGAGATCCGAAACAGCTCCGACGATTTAGGATCGTAGAGATTGCGGGTACGGATTTTGTAGTATTGGGACATGGGGGAGTGCTAAATATCAAAATGATCCTTCAAATAAGTGCTTAACTTTAGCATCGTCTCTTGAGGTGCCACGCCTATTTCTTTTAAAAATCGCTTCCGGTCAAAACTATGGATACACCCGACTTTTATTACCGAATCAGCATACAAACCATTTTCTGTAGTCTTTTTCAGTAGCACATCTTCCTTTCGCGCTTGTGTAAGTTGAGAAGTAATGGCCATAACGGTGACCAAACTACTATTTTTGATGGTTTTATTCGATTGAATGATCACTGCTGGACGAATTTTCTTATATTCGTGGCCAACCGACGGATCAAAATCGACTAAAAACACAGCTCCATTTTTATAATCAGCCATTATTTAAAAGCTTAAGATAATAGTCGTACTCATCTGCAGGCATTTCGCCCAATTCTTTCAAGATATCACTGCCGGAAGCTTGTTCCCACATGGCATCATAATCTCTATTTGCAAATTCCCCGCTCCTGAAGAAAACGCTGCTGTAGTCAATCTCCTCGCCATATTCATGAGCCTGCCATGGGTGGTCATGATGAGAATGATCTTCAATTTGTCTGGCACTCATGCCAGATAGCCGCTCGATAACCGAATCCACAACCTTGATCATTTTATCGGTATCGGAACCAAACACCGAAAGATCAGCGGTCGCAAAATTAAGATAGCGCGTTTGGATGGTGTCATTTAAATAAGATCGAGAGACTCTTTCTGCCATGCCTGTCACCTGCATTTCTTTAATGATGGGATTGAACAGGGTTTGATCTGGTATCGGTCCATATTGCATCTTTTTATACTTCATTCCTGTTAACGGTTTCTCATAGATCTCAAAGTAGTTGAAGTCGCAGAAATAAAGCAGCTTGTAGAGCACCGTTTCACCCACATTCGGCTTACCTCCGCATTTTTCAAGGATATAGAGGAATAGTTGTTTGAACTTCTCCGAATCAAATTTAATTTTCTTATTAACGGATTTTCCCTTAACAGGAGTCACCACTTTTGGAGCCTTTCCATAAGAAACAAACTCATCAAACGACACTTCAAAGAGGCCAAGTATTTTCTGGAACTCCACAAAAGACAGCTCACGCCCTCCACTCTCAATTTGTGACACCGAACTCCGTGGAATATCCAAAACCTGAGCCAACTGATCCTGCGAAACACTTTTATGCTTCCTCAGCGCCCTCACAATCTCACCGATTTCAGTGGCATTTAGATCTAAGCTCATAGGGGAAATGTTATTTTTCAACACGAACACCCTTGAATTTTTCGCCGGTAGTTTTATTGTCCAGAAATTGCTTGGTTTCCGTATCTATTTTAACATAAAGTTTAGTCTTAGGGTTTAAGACTTGGATCCTATTTTTTACCGCCCCATGACGGCGGCCATCCCCTGATTTACCATTTGTAGCCATATAAGTTGAGGTTAAAATTGAAGCATCATCAATCTAACTCATGTTAGATTTTCAGTCAATAGGATGTTGGAGAATCAGACGTAGATAAGTGAAATTTCTACCACTCAAACAGATCTACGATATTTTCAATTGCCTCCTTGATACGATCGACCATCCCTTGTCGTTTTCTAAAGTTGGGAGTTTCTGGCATCAGATCGACAATTTCTTGTCCGTTGGGTAGTTTTTGAGTGTAGAGATATTCACCAATCAGATGTTCAAATTTTTCGACGGGAATATTTTCAGATTCAGCAATGTTCTTTAAGGTCTCAGCCCGTGCGCTTGCCCAAAAGTCACTGAAGGCTTTTTCTACGTCATCAGACTGAGCAACCTTTGGCAGATTCTCTTCGACGAACTTCCTGATGAGATCTTTCTTCTTTCGGAGTTGAGCATCTCTATCAAACAAACGCAAAATGTCTTCTGTCTTCTTTTTACGAGCCGCATCGGAAGTGACATTTTTAAGCCCAGCGATGAGTTGGATAATATAATCGA
Organism: Candidatus Altimarinota bacterium; assembly: GCA_041645035.1. GTDB lineage: Bacteria > Patescibacteriota > Gracilibacteria > UBA1369 > 2-02-FULL-48-14 > 2-02-FULL-48-14. The sequence continues at coordinate 61,104 of JBAZQU010000002.1, forward strand.
AATTAATGACATCTCGAAGAGTGAGTTCGATTTCAAAATCAATTTGATCCAAGATGGATTCCGTTCCACTGTCATTATTTTTACGATCTTCATAAACATCCAAGTACTTACTTTGATAGTCGTAAAACTCTTGTTCAGACATCGCAAAATCATCAAATGAAAACTCGGCGAATGTTTCGAGTGAGGATTTGAGGCGAAGCAGGTCACGGAAAGTTTTCACGAAGGCGGCTTTCTCTTCTTCACCTTTCAATTCATCGATGGCTTCAAAGCTTGGCACCATTGCTCGTAACTCCGTAAGCTTGTTCTCAAATTCTTTTTTCTGAACTTCATAAGGTTTTTTGAAAACCACTTCTTTGGCATTTTCATCTCCAAAAAGTGCCAGTGCCTTGTCCGTGGCTTCTTTTAAGTTTCTGAAGGAAACAATGTTGCCGTGAGGTTTGTCAGAGTTGAGAAGTCGGTTGGTACGTGAATAGGCTTGGACGAGGCCGTGGTAACGCAGATTTTTGTCTACGTACAAGGTATTGAGCCGTGGGCTGTCAAAACCGGTCAAAAACATATTCACGACGAGCACGAGATCCACCTGTTTTGCCTTGATTCTCTTTTGTAAATCTCGATAGTAATCGTAGAAGCGATCGGTTGAAAAATTCGTGGAATATCGAGCGTTGTACCCCTTGATGCATTCTTCTAAGAAATCCCTAGAATGTTTGTTGATGGGTGCACTTTCGTCACCAAAAATGTCCACATCCAGCATGTCGGAGCTTTCGTCTTCATTCGCTTTGTAGGTGAAAATGGTGGCTATAGAAAAATCTTCCGGTTTTTTCTCTTTCAAGAGTTGATAATACTTTTTGAGCACTTCCACGGAGGACACAGCAAACAGAGCATTGAATTTTCCTTGCTTCGTTTTTCGTTTCCAGTCGGCTAAAACATAGTCCGTAATTTTATTGAGGCGGTCTGGACTTTCGAGCACTTCTTTCGTGTTGATTCCTTCCACTAATGCATCGGCAAAAATATCTGCATCGAGGGTGTCTGGATCTCTATGAGTGTATTTGCCCACATATTCCACCGCAAAACCGAGCACGTTGTTATCGCTGATGGCATTGGTGATGATGTACTTGTGCAAACATTCTTCGAATACATCTATTGTCGTTACTCCGTCCACATTATTTTCTGCAAAAATAGGTGTTCCTGTGAAGCCAAAGAGCTGTGCCTTTTTGAAGAAGGCTTTGATCCTTGCATGCGTCTGCCCAAACTGACTCCGATGACATTCATCAAAAATAATGACCACTTTCTGGTCGGCTAGCTCCTCAAATTGCTTGAGGTATCCGTCTCTTCCAATGGCAATGTCGAGTTTTTGAATGGTGGTAACGATGAGCTTTCGATTGGGATCTTTGAGCTGTTTCACAAGGCTCTGAGTGTTGTCGGTGCCGTCTACCGCTCCTTTGGAAAAGGAGTTGAACTCTTTGGTCGTTTGAATATCCAAGTCTTTTCGATCCACCACAAAGAGCACCTTCTTCACTTCGGGCATCCGTGAAAGGATCTGGCTGGTCTTATAGGAAGTGAGGGTTTTCCCCGACCCCGTAGTGTGCCAGATGTAGCCATTTTTATCAGATTCACGCACTCGATTCTCAATCGCTTTCACGGCATAATATTGATAGGGGCGTAGTACCATAGGAATGCCAGTGGCCTCCGCGAGTACAATGTATCCTGCAATCATCTCTGAGACGCTGCACTTTTCTAAAAACAAATCAGCGAATTCATCCAGTTTGGTGATTTTATTGTTGTCCTTATCTGTCCAATAGAAGGTTTGTTCAAAGCTTTGCTTGGGATTATTTGAAAAGTACTTCGTATTGACCCCATTTGAGATCACAAAAATTTGGATGTATTCAAACAGTGTCCCTGTGTACGAGTGTTTGTGATAACGCTGGATTTGATTGAACGCTTCTTTAAGCTCCATGCCTCTTCGCTTGAGTTCCACCTGTACGAGTGGCAATCCATTCACCAGCAAGGTGACATCATAACGATTCTCGTACTTTCCCACTTGAGTGATTTGTTGCGAGACTTGATATTCATTTTTGCACCACTGATCCATGTTGAAGAACTGCACATAAAAAGTGCTTTCATCATCCCGAGTCAGCACAAAACGATCTCGCAAAGTTTTAGCCTTTTGGAAACGATCCCCTTTATTAAGATGATTCAAGATTCGAGTGAATTCCTCAGCCGAAAAACTGGTTTGATTGAATCGCCCCAGTTGCTCATGCAGATTCATCATCATCGCTGTTGAGTCTTCCAGAACAATCTTTGTAAAACCCAATCGTCCCAGCTGTTCGAGCAGCGTATTCTCAAGTTGTTGTTCAGATTGATGATTCATAGTTTTATACGAATAAATTTTGCATAAGTCCTTTCTTCCATTGTTCGGCTTGAGTGATTTGTTTTTGCTTAGCCTCCATAAGCCTGTCAATTGAAGTCAAAAAGTCCGCGATTTTCTGTTGTTCTTCGGTAATGGGTAGCGAGATAGGCATGTTATTAAACATAGGTAATCTTAAAGACGGCACTGTTGATCCAACAGCCATCTTATTGAAATATTTTCTATTGTAACTAATGTAGTAAAACATAAATTCACTAAGACTGTTTTTAAAATTCATTATTGCGTAAGTCCTTTGATGCAAGTCAAATTTACCGACAAAATATTTAGGGCGAAACTCCTGTCCTTCTCCAGCTACAATAATTGCTTCGGTATCAAATAAATACCGTGAACTAGCTCTAATATCTTCTGATCTATCAAAAAAAGTATAATCACCATCTACCGTGGAGTCTTCTCGGTTAGATGATCCAGTCGTAATATAAGCAATCTCTCCTAATCTCTTTTCTTTCCACTCCGGAAACTCCTTCCCATCGTCATTCTTGAAACGAATCTCTTGAGTAAAGATTTCTTTCGTCATCTCCTTTTTGTAGGCTTCAAGAGTTTCTTTTTGTACTCGTAGTGTTTCAATCCATTGGTCGATGGAGGTTAAAAAGTCCGCGATTTTTTGTTGTTCGGCAGTATTCGGGATAAATACACTACAGCGACCGATGTCACCCAAGTTTATTTTTTTAGGAAACGCCACATGAATAATTCTTTTATGGAGCTCATGTTTGAATCTATTCCCATGAATTAATTGGTTTAGAAAATCAACAGTAACGCCTTCCTTCTTCCTTATCAAAGCCAAACTTACATAATATCCTAACGGATCATTAGTTCTAACTATTGCTGTCGCCCCGATAATGCCGGCTGTAATTCGCGTCATTAAGATATCATCTCTCTGGGGTCTAATTTTAAAGTCCTTTTCGAAGGCTTCCCGAGTGATGAATTTGTCTACTTGTTCAATATTTCCAATATTTTCAACACTAACAAACTTAATGCCCTCATTAACGTATTTAGGGGTTTGATGGGTCCCGTCATAAATCATTGAAATTTCTCTCATCTCCTTCTCCTCCCACTCACCCTCAAACCCTGGAAAGCGGAGCTTTGGGATTTTCTTGCGGTCTGATTGTGAGACTTTGGTCGGCATATTGTCTTAAAACGGTTTATCGATTTTAAGTTCGGTACAGAATTTGGCGAGCTCGGATTGGAGGTCGAGTTCTTTTGAGGCTAGTTCTTTGAGTTGTTTCGCAACGGCTTCAAGATCCACCATTTCTTCTTCCTCAAAGGTATCCACATAGCGAGGGATGTTCAGATTGTAATCGTTCTCAGCGATCTCTTTTAGGCTGGCGCGGTAGGAGTATTTGGCGACTTTTTCACGATCTTTGAAAGTCTCAAAAATCTTCTTTAGGTTTTCATCCGAGAGTTTGTTTTGATTTTTCTCTTTCACGAATTCTTTGGAGGCGTCGATGAATAAAATATCCTCATCGTCTTTACGACATTTTTTAAAAACAAGGACGGTGGCAGGGATGGAGGTTCCATAAAAAAGATTTGGGGGGAGTCCGATCACAGCATCGAGTACATTTTGCTTTTCGATGATGTATTTTCGAATCTGCCCTTCCGCTCCAGAACGGAAGAGTGCTCCGTGGGGAAGTACGATAGCCATCGTACCGTTGTCGGCAAGATGGTGGAGCATGTGAGTCACAAAGGCATAATCTGCAGCGCTCTTGGGTGCTAGTCGGCCGTATTGAGAGAAACGGTCGTCATGGGCAAGGGTGGGATCGCTGTCACCTTTCCACTGTGCGGAGAAGGGGGGATTGGCAACAATAGCTTCCGCCTTGAGCTCTGCGTGCAGGTCTTCTTTGAGTGTGTCTCCTTGTCGGATGGAAAAATGATCGAAGTGCACGCCGTGCAAGATCATGTTCATTCGTGCAAGGTTGTAGGTGGTGGGGTTGAGCTCTTGTCCGTAGTAATTGGCCACATCGGTGAATTCACCCAGACGCAGCAAGAGGGAACCCGACCCACAGGTGGCATCATAAGCAGATTTGACTCGCGCCTTGCCCATAGAGACGATTTGAGCCAGCAAACGTGATACTTGAGCGGGCGTATAGAATTCACCGCCTTTTTTGCCGGCCCCCGCTGCAAATTCACCAATCAAATATTCGTAGGCATCTCCCAAAAGATCACTCTTCGCGTCTTCCAATTTAAAGTCGATACCGTTCAGCAGGTTGAGGACTTCCACTACCACTTCGTTTTTATCACTTTCTCGAGAACCAAGCTTGCTTGAGGTAAGATCCATGTCATCGAACAAGCCTTTGAAGTCGTCTTCACTCGCAGTTCCCGACGAGGTTTTCTCAATGTCGTTGAGGATGTTCTTCAGGTCTTCCAGGATGAAAGTTTTTTCGCCCTTTATTTCACCTTTTCCTTTTTTAACAAGGTAGGAAAAAAGCTCTGTTGGGTTCAGGAAAAATCCAAGATGGTCAATGCAGGCTTTTTTGATGTGTTCCAAGTCTTCCTTTCCTTCTTTGGTGTTCTCATTGATTTCAGCAAAGGTGAAGCTTTCACCCACGAGCACTTTTTCATTCGCATAGCGCTCCAGCTTCTCAGAGAGGTATTTGTAGAAAATAAAGCCAAGAATGTAGTTCTTGTATTCGTCGGCGTTCATCTTTCCTCGGAGTACATTCGCCACACCCCACAATTGCTTTTCAAGTAATCTTTTCTGGTCTTCAGACATAGGCGATTTTTAAAGAAGTTGAGGCTACTTTAACACAAGGCTCTGGGAGGAGTAAGGAAAAGTTTTGAAGATACAAATCTACTTTACTAAAACCAATCCTTTGATGTTTACTGAAAATACCTGTTTGTCATATGAAAACTGGCAAGACACCATTTGAAATATTAAAAGAGAATTTTGATCAGTTCCAAACCTGGAAATCCGATTTCTTCCTAGAAAACAGAGGTAACCTGATCCTTAAAATCAGCACATGTGCCGTTAGACTAATAAACACGGTTTTCGTTGGTATTATTTGCATATACTTTATCGACTTGATATATGACTTTATGAATTTCCATCTGCCAAGTCTACTTAAACTAATACTGTTATACGTGGCACCGGGATCAGTACTAAGTATGTTTCTTATGAAGAAAGTTATTTGGCAATTAGATCTACTTTGGTCCATGATACTATTCGTTTGTCTCGCAGTTTTCGCTATGCTTGGTACTGGCATACAATTAAAAGTTGGCCTTACTTTAAGGAAAAATGATTAGTAAAACTTTTTTAAACATCTTAACTGAATACGTACTCCCTCCGATTTTGGCCGTTTCTGTTAGTATTGTTGGAATACTAATCTTATTTGAAAAAACGAACCTTTTTGATGGAGTAGTTCTGGAAGAGGGTCGGGTTCCTGTAGAAGAAGATGCTACAGATTTTACTGAAGAGGACTTAGAGGGCCCTCACGACAGTTTATTTGAGGAGTACCTGGCTTTTAAAGAAGGTAAAAAACTTCAAGTACTAACTAATTCCATATACACGCCTTCAATTGTTACAAAAGACTTTATAATCAGTAAATCTGTAAAAATTGAGACAAGTGGAAGTTTTAAAGAAGTTTACCTGTACATCGAGGGTAGAGCTGGGCAGCCCTTTAGAAGTTTAAATGAATATGAGTCAATTTACTTTTATATAGACTCAGGGCTTAATGGTGGACACCTATATATGCCAGATTCGCTACCAGTAGATGGGGGTAAATTTACAACCCTACTTTTCAAAAATAAAATTTCTATAATCCAACTTCCATATGATGAGGTCAAAGAACCTCAAGAAATAGATCTAAAAGAGATTCTAATCAACTGACGTAGTTCCCCGGGCGTAAGCCCGAGGGATGTAGTGGATGCCCGCATCTTCGTGGTGGTGTAAAGTGGAGGCATGGAGAAGCTACGAAAAAGTTCACACGCAGTTTTCATTT
>JBAZQU010000030.1:0-12206 GCA_041645035.1 Candidatus Altimarinota bacterium
TGTTCATGGCTAAAATGTGATGAATTGTGAAGTTGGTTCTTCAAAATTTAACACCTCTTTTAGCCTTACCCTAAAACAAAATCCCCAACCCCATTAGCAAAAAACTGGTGCCTTCTTAGAATATTCTACTTGACCAGAATTTTAGATGTTCTATAATTCTGTCTTTTAATTAAATCAAATGAAAGACCCTAATGTCCCAATTCCTCGACGAGAGCTTCTAGATTTATTGAATAATGGGCGTAAGGAAGTCGACCGTGGACTCGACACAGGCTCTGCAAGAACAGCGAGTCTAAAAGGTCTCACTTCGGCCCTTTCCGTATCTCTTCACGGGCGATTGGCTAAAATTCTAAGTGCAGCGCCCGAGTCAATTGTCAGTGGTCAAGAATTGAGCGCGGTATGTGAAAAGGTGGGGACTGCAGTGATGGAAACGGTCACCGAGCTTAAATTAAGGCAATCGGAAACCCCTGGTAGAAGGGGTGAACACATCAAAAGAGCAAAAACATCACACGGAGCAGCGGCGAAACTATTCCGAGATGCATTGAGGCGGGCTCGAGGTAAGATCGCGGCTAAATATTTTGATGGTCTCGATTGGGAGGATCTTGTCCCCGCAGCCACTCCAGCGCCTGTTGAGGGTCCTGAAGCTCGTGGCCGAGCTGTTTTTCCATGAGTTCGTCCACTATTTTGCCCACTTCTGGACCGGCTTTTAGACCAGTGGCTTCCATGATTTCCTCCCCTGTTAAGAGTGGCTTAGGTCTTTCTTTGAAGTGAGTGAGACATTCTTCATAAGCATTTTTAACCTTAAAATAGAGGGAAAGATCGCTGGGCGTGGTGCCGGCGGCATCGGCATAAAATAAAAGCAGCAAGTCGGGAAAACGGGGATCGAGGAACCAGTGACGTTGACGGCCGACGGGCATGTCGAGAAGTTGTTGCATCATAAAATGGTGCTTCACCACCCAAGTAACGTGTTCAATATCGTGGCGGGAAAAACGCAGACGACGCATGATGCGTTCGGCGATTTCTGCGGAAATTTCGCTGTGCTGATCGTAGCGAATGCGCTCGGCAATTTTAAAAGTTTCCGGCTTACCGATGTCATGAAAAATCACAGCCCAGTGTGCGAGTAGCCCGGCCTCTTCGGGCAGCGCTTTAAGTGCATTCATGAGATGAGTCCACACATCCCCTTCTTGGTGGTATTGCATAGGTTGAGCCAGGCCTTTGCAGGCTTCGAGTTCGGGTAAAACATAAGGCAAAACTTCCGTGTCTTGCATATCTTCAAAGGCCACGGGGGCGGATTTGGCTAAAATGATTTTGTTGAGTTCGTCGCGCACGCGTTCCCAGCTCACTTTGTCGGCAAGTTGGGCATGTTTTTTAAGCGCGGCATAGGTGTCCGGATGGTAACCAAAACCCAATGTATTTTTGAAACGAATTGCTCGGATAATGCGCAAATGATCTTCCAAAATGCGTTGATGCGGGTCGCCAATAAAACGAATGAGCTTATTACTAAGATCGTCGCGCCCGCCTACAAAATCATGAATTTCATCTGCGATGGGATCGTAAAAAAGTCCGTTAATCGTGAAATCGCGACGCTTGGCATCTTCTTCGGCATGCGTAAAAATCACCGCGTCCGGACGACGACCATCGCTGGTACCGCTGTCGCTGCGAAATGTGGCGATTTCAAAAGTATGACCGTTTTCCACCACGTGAATAACGCCAAAATTCTTCCCCACCGCATAAGTGTCGGTGAAAAGCTCTTCAATTTGTTCGGGCAAGGCACTTGTGGCGATGTCGAAATCTTTGGGGTCTTTTTTGAGCAACATGTCGCGCACACAACCACCCGCAAAATAAGCCTTATGCCCGGCATTTTGCAAAGTTTTGACGATTTGAGTGGCGGAGTGGTGCATGGGGCGGTGTGTTCGTGCCTCATAATAACATCCTATCCGAATAAATTGGAGTGATTGTCTGTAGCGTGGAAAGTGATGGCATTTATAATTTTTTTAAGGAATCAAAGAAATCTTTTTTGTTTTTATAGGTTTTTACGCCGATACCCCTTTCCGCTTCGGCGAGTGCTTTACGAAGTTTTTTGTTGGGCACTTCACTTGGAAGAAAAGGAAATCCGCCCTTTCTGGTGATTTCGATATAAAAAATATTGATCGCTTGCGCCGGTTTAAACCCTTGTTCTTTAAGAATTCTTTCGGCTTCATTTTTAAGTTTTAAATCAATGCGAGTTTGCATGCGTACGGAAGACATGGATTAAGGGTTAGTGACAAATGTACTCCAATTGTACTCCTTTTGTCACAAATCATCAAGGAACGTGGGAAGTATAAAGACTTAATTTTCAAAAGTCCTGACAAAAACCTGAATTTTTGTGGTATAAACAGACCATGTTGATTCTCTCGATTGAAACCTCCTGTGACGAAACTTCGGTTGCCGTGGTGAAAGACGGCCGTGAAGTTTTGTCGAATATTATAGCCTCGCAAATTGCCAAACATGCGGAGACGGGTGGAGTGGTGCCCGAAGTGGCGGCGCGGGAGCACATTAAAGTGATGATTCCGGTTTTAAAACAGGCGATGGAAGAAGCGGAAGTGGCCTGGAAAAATATTGACGCGATTGCGGTAACTAAGGAACCCGGGCTCATCGGCTCATTGATTGTGGGACGAATCACGGCGAGCGCACTGGCTTTTGCTCAAGACAAACCGCTCATAGAGGTGAATCATGTTCACGGACATATGTATTCCACGTGGCTCGAAACCGAGACTCTGCCGCAATATCCCATTTTAGTGCTTACGGTTTCCGGTGGACACAATGAATTGATTCTTATAGAGGGCCCCAGTCGGTTTAAACTTTTAGCGGAAAGTGTGGATGACTCCGCGGGTGAAGCTTTTGATAAAGTGTCTCGACTTCTGGGGCTGGGCTATCCGGGCGGACCTGCTATAGAAACTCACGCTGCATTGGGAAAACCCACAGTAGAATTTCCTATCGGCCTTCCCCAGGAAAATAATTTCAGTTTTTCCGGACTGAAGACCGCTGTTTTATATCACGTGCAGCAAAATGAGGGGCGCCTTAGTGACGAAAATTTTGTGAATGACACCGCCGCGAGTTTCCAAAAGGCCGTCGCAGACGCGTTGGTGAAAAAACTGATGCGAGTGCTGCGAAGTCATCCGGTAAAAGAAGTTCATCTCACCGGTGGGGTTTCCGCCAACAAGTTTTTGCGTGAGCGAATCGAAAAAGAATTGGCACAATTGAGCGAACCGCCTGTTTTCCGCTATCCCAAACAAATGAGTTATTGCACGGACAACGCCGCCATGATTGCCTCTGCGGCATATCATAGGAATTTTTGATTTACACTTGCCCTAACCTGAAATTCTGGTAGAATTCAAGTCAACCTTTATTTGACCCTTCTCCTTATGGCAGATGATATGCAGAAGCTGCAGACCCCTCAGGGCATCCACGATATTTTGCCGAGGGATCATGAATATTTCACTTTTATTAAGAAAGTGGTTCGTCATCGTTGTCGTCAGGCCGGTTTTCGCCGCATCACCACTCCTATTTTGGAGTACACGGAGGTTTTTGATCGCAGTATTGGAGAAGACACGGATATTGTTTCCAAAGAAATGTACACTTTCACGGACCGCAGCGGGCGCAGTCTCACTTTGAAACCGGAGGGAACCGCGGGTGCCGTGCGTTCTTATATTCAACATGGAATGAAGGAGTTGCCTCAACCTGTGGAACTTTATTACATCGAACCTCATTTCCGTTACGACCGTCCTCAAAAGGGCCGTTACCGCATGTTCTGGCAAATTGGGGTGGAGATTATTGGGGAAAGCGATCCGGCGTTGGACGTGCAATGTATTTTTCTCGCGTGGAAGTTTTTTAAAGACCTTGGTGTGGCAGACCGCTTCACTTTGCAGCTCAACAATATCGGTTCGCAAAAGAGTCGCGCAAAATATAAGGAAGCCTTGGTGAATTATTACATGGGCAAAGAGCGTAATTTGTGTGAAGACTGCCAGCGACGTCTCCAGAGCAATCCTCTCCGTTTACTGGATTGTAAGATTGAAGACTGCCGAATTTTGGCGCAATTGGCTCCAAAGTTTGATCAATATCGTAGTGAGGAAGACGCGGCTTTTCATAAGACTGTGAAGGAATTTTTGACGGAAGTTGGAATTGAATACACGGAGAACGATCAACTCGTGCGTGGACTCGATTACTACACGCAGACCGTGTTTGAATTCTGGGACAAGGAAACGCACGGGCAAAATGCCGTAGGCGGCGGCGGACGTTACGATGGACTCGTGGAACAGATGGGCGGAGAACCTACTCCGGGTGTTGGATTCGCTCTTGGAATTGAGCGTTTGATTATGCACATGAAGGCAGCCGGTGTGATAGTGCCTTCCAAAGATGAGGTGCACATTTTCGTGGCGCAACTTGGAGATGAAGCGAAGAAAAAATGTTTGCTGCTCATTGATGAACTTCGTGAACGTGGAGTCCGAACGGTGGGTGCGCTTGGAAAAGGAAGTATGAAAGCTCAACTCCGTTTAGCCGACAAATTTGCTGTTCCCTATTGTTTGATTTTGGGTGCTACCGAGGTGCGAGAAAAAGTCATCATTGTGCGTGATATGGCTAAAGGCGTGCAACGCGCCGTACCCATGAATAAAGTGGTGGACGAGGTGGTGAAACTCATCGGAAAAGAGAATTTGGATACGTACACGCCCGGAGAAATTTCGTTCTGACGGTCTGATTGACAAAAAGACGTAAATGACGGATTATTTCGTCCTTTTAAATGACGATATGTCTTTAAAACCATTATTAGTCCTTGCCGCGACGGTTTTTTTGACGGCGGAAGTAAAACCCGGGGGGCAGGCAGTACCTGAGACCGAGCACGCTCGTTTAATCCAGTGTATTGAAGGTAATACCGGCGAGACAGAACAAAGGGTAATGCAAGTGATGGGCAGCTCTCCTGCCGACTTCCAGAGCTTCACATGGATTTTAAAGCAGACTGGAGCAGAGAGCGACCCACCCTACCTCGCTGTCCATGTACGAGCTGTCAGTTATTTGCCTGAAATGCCTGAGCTGTGGTCTGAAGAAAATCTACTGTTTTTAGATAAAGGCGCCGATGACTCTGTGGAAGGAGTGAATCACAATTATTACCTAACTCAAATGAGTCCTGCTTGGCTTAAAGCCTATGAAGCGGCTCGAGGCAATACTCTTAAGGCCTGCGAAGCGACGGCTTCGACTTTAAATAACAATTCCATTTGTCCGGGAAACTGGGGCACCTCCCGTGAGGAACAGACGGCTCTTTACCAAGAAATTGCCCCACGAATTATGGGTTTCGTCGGTGAAACGGGGGAGTTTTATTGTTCGGGTGCAAGAATAGAGGGCGATCGAGTTTTAACGGCGGCACACTGTGTGGAGGACGGGGAGATACCAAAGGTTGTTTGGCCGGTTGAAGGGGCCGGGGAAACTCAGGTCTACTTGGCAAGCGCAAGAACTTTGAAGAAAGATGACGATCTAGATTTAGCGCTTCTACAACTCCCAAACAGTGAGGCTGCTCCTTTTTTTAAGGTCGCCCCTTTGAAAGAGCGGGCAGGTCTTCGTTCCGTGCAAACTATGGGACATCCCGCCGGACGAGCATGGACGCTTATGACTTTGCCGGAACCCATCTCAACTAATGTGAAAAGGGAACCTCTAGAAAAGGATGCTTACATCCCCAGCAAACCTCTGTGCTGGGATCAGGGGCTTTCCGGGGCTCCCCTTTTGGACGGAGACCGGGAAGTCGTGGGAGTGGTTAAGTCTCAAATCGTTGATCCTGTGGTCCACATGGCTGGAACGGCCCCCCACCAGAGCGTAATAAATTTCTTGGCAACCGAAACGCCGAGGTTGACCGCGGAAGGAGCTACTCAAGTTTGTAACCTTGAACGACTCCCCGGTGGCAGTATTCTTACCACCGATGGGAGAATCCAAATTGCTTATGTGGACATGACAAGTTGCAAGTGATTCGGCTATAATGGCGGCCTATGAAAAAACTCCTCGCCAGCCTTGTTCTTAGTCTCGTGGTTTTTGTGACTTCGGCGCAGGCTGATTTTAGTGATGTAAGTACGGCCCATACTCACTATGCGGCCATCATGAGTTTGGTGGAACAAGGTATTTTGGAGGGCTACGCGGATGGGACTTTTCTGCCGGGAAAGGAGGTGAATCGAGCGGAGGCGTTGAAAATTATTTTGCTCGGAACCGGTGTGGAAGTGACGGGCGAAAGCACGGCGGGAATTCTATTCAGTGATGTTTCGGAAGGGGATTGGTTTTTTGATTATGTGAGCACCGCGGTGAGTTTGGGGATTATTCAAGGTTATGACGACGGAACTTTCAAACCCGAGCAAACGGTAAATCGAGCGGAGGCGATTAAAATGCTGCTTGCTGCCGCAGGGCTTGAAACGAGCATGCCAACGAGCGCGGCCTTTTTGGACACGCCGGTGACAGAGTGGTTTAGCGGCTACGCGACATACGCTAAAACGTGGAATATTCAACCGCCACAAACGGACGGACTTTGGCATCCGGAGGAAGCCATTACTCGTGCAAATTTAGCGGAAATGGTTTATCGCTTCCAAGAAACAGAGAGTTTGGGACACGCATTTGATGAAGGGGCCAATTGGCAACGCAAAGAATTCCCCACAGTGGATATCACTATGAAAGTTCCCTTTTCGTGGGGCTATAAACAAGAGGGCGTGGGGGCGATCTTTTTACTCGACCGCGCGAACGATCAAATGAGTTTGCTGACGCCGTACGACAATGGAGCAACGTTACTTTTGACGCGTTACGCAAATTCTGACGGGAAAAGCAGTGCGGATTTATTCGCAAGTATTAAGGAAAATACTTTGTGGGAAACTGAGGAAAGCACGGTGAATGGTTATGCAGCTTTGGTGGTTTATCATGATGCGGGTATTTACTATCGCGAATGGTATGTGATGTTGGACAACGGCAGCCTTCTACATGCCGTGGCACTACGCGGAGACGGAGCTTATTCCCCTTATTTGGAATGGTTCTTCGAAACTATGGTGGCCAGTATCGAGTACGATGCGTCGACCACTTCCGAGCTGACTATTGAGCAAACGGTGGCCGAGCTGCGCGAGGCCATACAGGTGGATGGCGTGGGGGCTGAAATGATGGATTTGTTGGCGGATTGGGAACTCATCGAAACCGATACTATCGGCGTGGGAACGGGACCTGTGGATTATTACTATTCCCCCAGCGCCAATGTCACGGTAAAATACGAGCGATCTTTCGACGTAATCCTCGACCTTGAGGACGGCGAGACTTCCGCTTTCTAACCTAAAGACCATGAAACTGCTTTACTCACTCAGCTTGCTTGTACTTTTACTTGGAGGCTGTTCTACCGAAGACGGCAAAACCGATTCTTCTCTCGGCGACCTTTATGATACGGGGGATGGGAGTGAGGAGGTTTTTGAGGGAGATAATGAAGTGGATGAAAGCGAAATCCCCACTTCGGTTGGACCTACTGAACTTCCCGCTGACCTTGTACCTTCCCGATGAGCCAATTTGATGATGCCGCTCTTGAACTCCACCGCCAAAACAAGGGCAAATTAGCTGTGGTGGCAAAAGTAAAAGTTACGAATCGTGATGAACTAAGCAAAGCGTACACACCCGGAGTGGCAGCAGTTTCTTTGGCGCTCGCCAAGGATCCGACTTTGATGTACGAGCTCACGCCTAAAGGAAATGCTGTGGCTGTGATAAGCGATGGAAGCGCGGTCTTGGGGCTTGGAAATATCGGTCCGGCGGCGGCATACCCGGTGATGGAAGGTAAGGCGCTTTTGTTCAAAGAATTTGCCGGAATTGATGCCTACCCTCTCGTGCTGAGTACTCAAAACACGGATGAAATTGTGAACATTGTGGCCGCACTGGCGGAAGGATTTGGTGGTATTAATTTGGAAGATATTTCGGCACCGCGTTGTTTTGAAGTGGAGGCGCGACTGAAGGAGCGCCTTAAAATTCCTGTATTTCATGACGATCAACATGGAACCGCCATTGTGGTTTTGGCGGGTCTCATCAATGCATTGAAGGTAACGGGGCGTACCAAAGACTGCAAAGTGGTGGTGAATGGGGCCGGCGCAGCCGGCATTGCCATCACCCAGCTTCTGCACGCATATGGGTTTAGCAACTTGGTAATTTTAGATACTGTGGGCGCCATTTACGAAGGCCGCAATGAAAACATGAATAGCGCAAAACAGGAGATCGCACAGCACACGAATCCGCAGAAGCAGCGGGGAATCTTGGCAGAAATTTTGAAAGGCGCCGATGTATTTATCGGGGTTTCTAAAGCCGGTCTCGTGACGGCAGACATGGTGCGAAGTATGAACGCCGGCCCTATTGTATTTGCCATGGCAAATCCGGATCCGGAAATCTCCGAGGCATTAGCCAAAGAAGCAGGCGCCGCCGTGGTAGCCACCGGACGCAGCGACAGCCAAAATCAACTCAATAATGTGCTGGTATTCCCCGGCATTTTCCGCGGCGCCCTCGACGCCCGCATTCACACTTTTACAGAGGCAATGTTCCTTAAAGCCGCCGAGGCACTCGCTGCGCTCGTGCCCTCTCCCAGCGCAGAAAAAATAATCCCCAGCCCTTTCGAACCGGGGGTTGCGCAAGTCATAGCCAAAGCGATTCAGACTGTTTAATCGAATCGGAGCCCTTGACCTTTCCTCAAGCCTGTGGGAAAAATGGGCTATGGCACGACATAGTCACTTTGCAAACATGAAACGGTGGAAAGCCGTGGTGGACGCGGAACGTGGAAAAGTTTTCACAGTGCATGCCCGTATGATTGCGGTTGCGGCGAAAAATGGGGGTGATCCCGTCATGAACCCGATGCTACGAACGGCCATTGATCGCGCCAAGGCGGCGAATGTACCGAATTCGAACATTGAACGTGCCATTAAGAAAGGTACGGGCGAAGATAAAGAAGGTTCCGTTTTTGAAGAAATCACTTATGAAGCCATGGGGCCGGGCGGTAGTGGATTTTTAATCGATGTGATCACGGATAATAAAAATCGCGCCCTTTTGAATATTCGAAAGATTTTAGGAAAGAACGACGGTACACTGGGCTCTTCGGGCAGTGTGATGTGGAAATTTGCCAAAAAGGCAGTTCTCCTGGTTGATCCAAAAGGGAAAATCGGTGATGAAACGGAGTTGACGCTCATTGATGCAGGTGCAGAGGATTTTGTGTTGGCGGACGGGAAATATGAGGTTTACGGGGGCCCGGATCAATTGAATGAAATGAAGAAAAAAATCGTGGAAGCCGGATTTCATGTGGAAAGGGATGAGCTAGTTTGGCAGCCCAAAGATGAGTTGATTCTTTCCGATTTGGAAACCGCTCAAAAGGTCATCAAGCTCAACGAAGCTCTCGAAATGGATGAGGATGTTGTTCGAGTGACGAGTAACGTGGACTTTGATGAAGCCCTATTGTCCCAATTGGGATAACACATCACCCACCGTTGGCCCTTCGGGTCTTTGATTCGCCTGCGGCGAAGGTTGTCCGTCTTTGTCTTGAAAGAAATGAACTGTTTTGTCTTGAAGCGGCGCATCTGGAGAGGACACACTCGTACCCTCTGGGGCATCTTCGAGCTTCGCCGAGGAACGTTGGCGGAAATCTTGCAAAAGCATGTCTTCCCCACCCTGGCTTGGCGTCGGAACACTGCGTTGAGGTGTGGTCACGAGACCCGGGAAAAGTCGAATGCCATCCTCTTCTTCCATAGACTCCGCCTGAACCTGCTGAAGAGGCTGACCAAGCTTGGGGAGCATGTAATTCGCGATATTTTCACGCGCAAACTGCAAGGCTTCTTCCATGGTTTTTTGATGAATGCGGAATCCGGCAGCTTTTTTGTGCCCCCCTCCATTCATGCTTTTGGCAATGTCATTCACATCCGCCAATTGGCCGGGTGCACGGAAACTTCCGGAAACAAAACCGGGTTCTTTTTCCTTAAGTAACATCACCACTTCGGCACCGGGAGCATTGGACATTAATTCGTCGATGATACCACCCGAATCCTCAGAGCTGGCTCCGGTTTCGGCAAGATCCTGCAAGGTGATAGTTGAATAGACTAAACGCAGAGCGGGTTCGTATTGAATTTTGGAAAGTACTCGCCCCCACAGTTTGAGTGTAGCGAGACTTTTAGTTTTAAATATGTGTTTAATAATTTCTTGCTGACGAGCACCGCGTTCCAAAAGATCGGCGGCCACTTCAAAGGCTTCCGGCGTTGTGTTGCTATGTTGAAAACTCCCCGTATCGGTAATAATTCCTACAAGCAGCAGGGTCGCGACGTCTTCATCAATTAACTCCTCTCCACGTTCTTTTTCAAAGGTTTGCAAAATAGGTGTAATGATTTGCGTGGTGGCGGAAAAACCATATTCCAGGTAATTGTGTGAGCCAAATTTTCCATTGGAAGCATGGTGGTCGATGTTTAAAACGGGAACGCGGGCAAAAAGATCTCTATGTTCTTCGTAAAGCTTCCCGATTTGCACCAAGTCGCCGGTATCCACGGTCACTATCAGGTCAAAATTCGCTTCCGGACTTTGAAAACTCAGATCGTCCGGCATAAATTTTCCGGATTTTGGCGTTACAATAATGTTAATTTTTCCTTGTTCCACTTCATACTTAAGGTGTTCCACTTCCGCATTCTCGGTGCTGAGCGAAATCACAAGGTCCCGAGAAGGCTCGATACTCGATTGAATTTGGCTCACAAAAGGTAGAAATTTTAGAGCCTCAGGCATGGGGTCGTAAGCAACCACCGTGACCTGTTTCCCCATTTTTCGAAGCGCCATCATCAAAGCAAGTGAGCTTCCCACACTGTCTCCATCCATCGGCGAAGAGGGCGCAATCAGGATATTTTTTGCGTTTCGCAGCAGGTCTTCCGCTTGTGTTCTATTGATGAGAGTCATAGGATCAGATCGGCTTTGCCGAGACAGATAATCTGTATATTATACAATCTTTCTCTATTCTTATCAAGTCCCCTTGAATAAGATAAGCCTACACTTTAATGCTAGCGCAAGCCAAAAGCAAGACCTTGTCTAGACAGTAGAGGGGGCATACAATTGTGCTGATGATCCGGTTCGTACCTTGCTACATGAAAAAGGCTCCTTCGGGAGCCCTTTTCTTTTGTCCAGTGGTGGAGCAAAGTGGATAATTCTAGAACTTTTGAGGCTGTGAAAGTTACTCCTCCTTTGGCATTCGTTCGCCAAGTTTTTTGTTTAGAACCAAAATCCTTCTCAATCTTGTAGCAACATCAATTGTTACTGGAACTCTTCTTCGCATGCCAAGCGCATTAATCATCTTAAATATGCGATTAGCCGAGCGTGGTGGCCTTTCGTTCATACTAGCTATGATAACTATAGGATCAAAGCCGAGATCTGAGGGATCCTCTGGAAATAGAGGGCTATTGAGCGCATCAGTCAATATTTGTATGTCAACCTCTTCAAGAGAGGCGCCAGTATTTTGAATAGCCTCATCGATTAATGCGTCAAGAATTCGATCATAATCCCTATTAGGATCCAAAGTGACTTGTTCTTCCAGAGATTCCATAGTTAAAACCGGTCCACGATGTGGTAATCCTGTTAGAAACAATCTTTCGGCTACGGCAGATCTAACTACTCCAACAAATTCTTCAACAGTAACGTCTAAGCCAGTTCTCTCGACAATATCCGCAACAGTAGTCTCTGCTTGCTCTATCAGCTCAAGCGCTCTATCACGTAGAATATTAATTTCTTCCAAAACAGCACCTGGATCAGCTAAAACATCAATTTTGGGGGTTCTGGGGGGCACAGCCTGTTCGATCCCCAATGCATCTAAACAAGATTGCACGGCGGTAGATAAACGTTGATTAATCATACACGCATTAGAGTAGCGCCAATACTAAAACACAACTAAGCAATTTAGTCAATCCTGGTGAACGTGGATCTTGAAACTTAAAATATGGCTTGAATAAGCCGACCTTTTAGGTTTTACCGATTCCAGAAAAAAATACCCCTTGCCACTCAAAAATACTTTTTAACAGGTTAGGATTCCTCCCTAGGAATTTACAGGTCAAGTTATGCAAAATCAAAATAACCATATTTCCTTGTCCACGAGCCAAAACTGAGGTTTCAAAATTCACGTTGGTGAAGGTAGGGGGATGACGGTATAGTCACCTAAAAAGGCACCAGTTTTTTCAGTT